>CABQXN010000011.1:0-64760 GCA_902468085.1 uncultured Collinsella sp. | reverse complement strand
TGCGGCTCATCCGGTCCGACCGGGCCGCGCGGCAAGGAGATATATTGCCAGACCGGAGGGGCCCCGGGGGCGGGAATCTGGGCGTACACATTTCCTACACATCTTGTGATCCGACTAACGTTTGCCAGCCGTTAACTACCGCTCGCCGAGCATCTCTTTATATAAGGCAGTCTCATGGTTAAAGCGGATACGTCCCCCTAGCTAAAGCACAGCCAGCATCGAGCAACTCATCACGTTCTTCCACCGAGAACCCCTCGGCGTAGACGCGCACCACTGGTTCGGTCCCGCTAGGACGGACCAGCAGCCACGTGTCATCCTCGAATGACAGACGCAAGCCGTCCATATGACTAACGTTTTGCGGCACCTTGCCACAAATCGACTTGGGGTTTACGCCCGGCAGCAGGGTTCGTAACGTTTCGGCATCTTCGGCCTCAAGGCGCAAGTCGCGTCGACCGTAACTCGTCTTACCAAAACTGTCCTCGAGTTGGTCGACCAGAACGCCCAAAGGCGCGTCCGTCTTTGCCATAAGCTCACACAGAATCAGACAGGCGAGGATTCCATCGCGCTCGGGCATATGCGCGGCGATGCCGATACCACCGGCTTCTTCGCCGCCCATGAGGACGCCGCCCTTCTTCATCTCCGCCGCTATATATTTGAAACCGACTGGTTTGACGGTCACGCGGCAGCCAAGCGCCTCGGCAATGCGACGCACGAGCGTCGAGCATGAAAGATTGACGACGACGCGCCCCTCCAAATTACGAAATTGAACCAAGTCGCCCAAAACGAGCGCCATGATCTGATGCGGATGTATATATCTGCCGCGCTCGTCAACCGCGCCGATACGGTCGGCGTCGCCGTCGGTCACCAGGCCAGCGCAAGCTCCGTCCTCGATAACCGTGCGCTCGCAAGCGTCCACCCACGGTTCAACGGGGTCGGGGCAGATATCTTCTTGGTCAGACGCCTGCCCGGCGTGAATCTCGTGCACCTCAACGCCAAGCTCGCGCAGCAAGTCGGCTAGATAGCCCTGGGCTGCGCCGCCCATGGGATCGACAACCACGCGCAAGTGCGCGGCGCGGATGGCTTCGGCATCGACAAACGATGCCACCGCCTGCATATAGTCAGGAATGATATCCGCGGTGCGATATTGCCCCTCGATCCCCATTGGCTCGGGAGCCATAGTCTCTTCGAGCTCTTCGATGACATCCTGGTTGGCGGTCGAGCCGTCACCCATGCGAATCTTGAGGCACAGATAGCCCTGCGGATGATGGGACCCCGTCACCATGAGCGCGCCGCACGCCTCACCGTCATAAGCCGCCGCCCACGTAAGGGCAGGGGTCGGGACAGGTCGCGAAGCGAGCACGGCGTCTAGCCCGTGCGCTGCTAGCACGCCCGCCGCAAGCTCAGCGAACTCGCGCGCCAGGGGCCGGGTGTCGAACCCTATATATACCGTTTTGCCCGGATTGGTCTTTTGCCACAACTCGCCGACGGCATCGGCGATACGGGCAACGTTATCGGCAGTGAAGTCCTCATCGACGCGAGCGCGCCAACCGTCAGTTCCAAAATGAATTATCGCGCACACGCGCAGACACCTCACAGTGTTTGGATCATGGTACGCATGGGGTATACCCGCAACATGCACTCGGCAACCTGCCGGCACCAGCATTCACCATTTGGGCAAATGCTGCCGAGGACATGCAAGCAATAAAAAAACGCCTCGTATGGAGCGGTTTTGCCCTTTATATATCGAGCGCCTCGGCCATCGCGGCCGTAGTGATTGCCGTGGTTCCACAGCAACTGCCCACCATTGCGGCACCGGCATGTCTCCATTCGATGCATGCGCGCGCGAAAGCTTCGGGGTTCTCGTGCCATACGGGGCCATCCTGAGTCTGGACCGGATCGCCTACGTTGGGACGCACCGTGACGGGAGTAGTCGCCGATGCAACCATCCTGGGCACCGCCGCGTTCGCGGCCGCAAGCGAACAGCAATTAACACCAACCGAATTTGCGCCGTGTTTTTCGGCGTACAAAACGGCTGCCTCGATGTTGAGGCCATCGCCCAACAGGTCGCCTTTATCGTCAACGACAAAACTCACCAGAACAGGCATGCCGTTGGCGGCATCTAGGGCGCCGGCAAGCATGGGCTGCAGATTACGGATAGACGTCACCGTCTCGATCAGCAGACCGTCAACACCAGCATTGAGCAAGGCGTGCGCCTGTTCGCGCGCAATGCCGCGGATTTCACGATACTCGGCAGAGTCCTCGGCAAACCACTCAATACCGATCGGGCCCATCGAGCCTAGCAGCAGCTGAGGGTGCGCCTGGCGGGCATCGTCGACGGCCCCGCGATTGACCTCCGCCACGGACGGCGCAATCTGGTCGTGCTTGAGGGCATAGCTCGATGCCTGAAAGGTGTTGGTAATGAGCACCTGCGCGCCGGCGGCGACATACAAGCGATGGATACGAGAAACGGTCTGCGGCTCTGCCAGATTCCAAAACGCCGGTGGAATGTCGGCGGCATCGTACTCACTCAACAGAACACTGCCCATGGGACCCTGCGCCAACAAGGTCTCGCTCGACAAGCGGCGCGTAAGTTCCTCGGCACCAAAGCGGTTGTAATAACTCGTATCCATATATATCCCGCTATTCCTCGACGCTGATTCCCTGCTTTTCGAGATAGGCGAGCCAGCGGTTCATCGTGTCCTCGGAAAGCGCATGCTCCATCATGCAGGCCTCGGAATCGGCTCGCTCAAATTCGACACCGAGCTCCTGAACCAAAAACGTGCGGATGAGGCGATGACGGTACCAGATAGCCGTACCAACCTCGCGGCCGCGATCGGTCAGGACTACCTTGCCGTAGTGCGATTGCTCGACAAGTTCGGATGCCTTGAGCGCCGAAACCGCTTTATTGACCGATGCCTTGGAGACGCCAAGGCGCTGCGCGATGTCGACCGATCGCACGCCGTTGGTTTCCCCCTCTTCGCTTTCAATGCGAACCATGCACTCCAAGTAGTCTTCGTTCGCCACCGTCAGATGTAGTTCGCGCGAGCTATTTGTCGTATCCATGATCTTCCGTCCCTTCTGCATTCAATGGCTGATTCTACCCCATCCAAGCGTCGTGGTATGCCGTGGCATACCGTGCTAGAGTTCTTGTTGCACACGACGACCAAGATTGGAGCGGTCTTTATGGAAAACACCACCACGAGCCCCGATGTCCTCGAGCGCTTTTTGCGCTACGTCCAGATCAACACGCAGTCCGAGGATGCAAACTGCGACCAGGTACCCTCGAGCGCCGTTCAGTTTGACCTTGCCAACGTACTGGCTGAAGAACTGCGCGAGCTTGGTGCGGAAGATGCCCACGTGACCGAGCACGCCTATGTCTGCGCGCATATCCCAGCAAGTGCGGGCGCTGAGGACAAGCCCGCCCTGGGCCTGATCGCCCATCTCGACACCACCGAAGTTGCACCGGGCGCCGGCGTGAAGCCGCACATCGTGCACTACGAAGGCGGCGACCTGGTCTGCGGCACGGTTGACGGTAAACCCGTTGCCATGAGTACCGCCAAGCTTCCCGCCCTGAATGACCTCGCGGGTGAGGACCTGGTCTGCAGCGACGGCACCACGCTGCTGGGCGCAGACGACAAGGCAGGCGTCGCCGAGATCATGTCGCTTGTCGCGCGTATCGCTCAGGACCCTTCTCTGCCCCATCCCGCACTCGGCATTTGCTTCTGCCCTGACGAGGAGATCGGCCACGGAGCTGAGCTGTTGGATATCGATACCTTTGGCTGCAAGTACGCCTACACGGTCGACGGCGGCCCCATCGGCGAGCTGGAGTGGGAGTGCTTTAACGCCGCCGAGGCGACCGTCCGCTTTGAGGGCCAGTCCATCCACCCGGGCGACGCTAAGGGCCGTATGGTCAACGCTGGCAATCTGTTCTGCGACTTCAACGCGTTGCTCCCCTACGTGCAGCGCCCGGAGTATACGGAAGGCTACGAGGGCTTTTATCACCTTGAGGGTGTATCTGCGACCGTCGATCACGCCACAGCGCGCTATATCATCCGCGACCATGACGCCGCCAAGTTCCAGCAGAAACTCGACCTTATTGATGCCGCCGCCTCGATGCTCAACCAGCGTCTGGGTGAGGAGCGCGTGACAGTCGAGATTAAGCAGCAGTATCGAAATATGGCCGAGATCGTTCGTGACTATCCCGAGCTTATTGATGTTGCCAAGGAAGCCTACCTTGCCTGCGGCGTTGAGCCCCAAGTGCTGCCGATTCGTGGCGGCACCGACGGCGCTCAGCTGTCGTTCCGCGGTCTGCCCTGCCCCAACCTTTCCACCGGCGGCTATTGCTACCACGGCGTCAACGAGTTCGTCCCGGTCAGTTCGCTCGTCAAGATGACCGACGTGCTCCAGGAGCTCGTCGCCCGCTTTGCATAAGGAACTCGAACAATCTAGGTACGCAAAACCGCCCCGTCCTCAAAACCGAGAACGGGGCGATTTTTGGTGGCAAGGGGAGTAGTCAGCACCGCAGGTTGAGCCAACGTCAGCGAGCGACGTCCAAGGCGAACAAGTTGGCATGAAAAAGGCAGGGCATTGACCTTCTGGTCATGCCCTGCCTTTTGAATGACAAATTGTCACCTTGGGCGGCGCGCAGCGTCGAGCCGTTACGGCGTTTGGTAAAACGCCGTAACTTTTTTGATCATGCCGCCGAAGTTGAAAGGCAGATTGCCGCTCTGGCGGGTTTGCAGCGTCAACTGGTTACGCGGTTTGGTAAAACCGCGTAACTCTAGTAGTTGGCTTCGTAGCCGTTGCCGTCACCGGTGGGCTCTTCGTAGTAGTCCGAATCGCTTGAATCGCTTGAATCGCTTGAGTCATCGGAATCGTCAGAGCTGACCGATGAGGTTGCGGTACCGTTTGCGTAGTCGTCAGACGTGTTGTTGCTCAGGTCGCCGATCGTAGAGCTGGAACCGTCGGAAAGACCCATGGTGTTGGGACCCTTGGGATCCTTGCCGGCATCGACGCGCTCCATCATTTCCTTGAGCTCGTCCTCGTAGACAAAGACGTAGCTCACTCCGTCGATCATGGTGCTGTCGTCGGCGTACGAGGGCAGGTTGGCCGAGTAGATACCGTCGACATCCATACCGCGCATGGCGTTGACCGTAGCCACGATATCCTGAACGCTCATATCGGTTACGAGCATATCGGACAGCGAATTAACCAGGCCAAAGATCTTCGTGGCATCGAAGTTATTGAGAATCTGGTTGGCAAGGGCGCCAAGCACCTGACGCTGGTGACGCATGCGCGTGTAATCGCCGTCGGCATAGGTGTAGCGGCAGCGGGCATAGGTAAGGGCGGTGGCACCGTCCATATGCTGCTGGCCAGCGGTAATCTTAATATCCAGGTGCTCGGGGTCGTCAACATCATCGGTTGCGTTAATGTCGATACCGCCAACCGAATCAATCAGCGCCTGCATACCGTCGAAGCTGACCTCGGCATAGTGGGAAATCTGAACACCGCACAGCTCGTTGACCGCCTCGACCATGGCCTCGGCGCCGCCAACGGTATGGCAGGCGTTGATCTTCATGGTCTCGCCCTTGTACTCGACCTTGGTGTCGCGCGGAACGGAAATGAGCGTCGCCTGCTTTTGCGTGGGGTCGATGCGTGCCAGGATAATCGAGTCGGCACGATACGTATCCTCACCCGGACGGCCGTCAGTGCCAAGAAGCAGCACGTAGAACGGATCCTTTGCCTCATCGGTGTCAACCAGAACCCGACGCAGATTGTCGGTAATGACATTAGAATCGCCGAGCTTGCCCATAATGGTGGCAAACCACAGGCCGGCAGCGGTAGTGGCACTCAGCAGCACGCCAAGCACGACAATGAGCGCGACGTGACGAATCGTGTGGCTACGACGACGTTGACGAGCGCGCTCGGAATAGCGAGCCACGTTATCGCGACTGTAGATCTTGGCCTGCGCACCAGTTGAGGGTCTTCGGGCGGTGGTATCCGCGAGGGGCTTTTTATTAAACATAGGCAACCTGTATTAGTAGATGACGGGATCGGGGACGGTAGCATGCTCGACATGCGCGCCGAGCGCCTGCAGCTTTTCGACAAACTGCTCGTAGCCGCGCTTGATGTGATGGATGGCCGAAACCTCGGTCGTCCCGTCGGCGATCAAGCCCGCTACGACGAGGGCCGCTCCGCCACGCAGATCGGGCGAGGTAACCTGTGCACCCGAGAAGCCCTTGACGCCATGAATCATGGCATGATGGCTCTCGATACGAATGTCGGCACCCATGCGCACCAGCTCAGAGGCAAACATAAAGCGATTCTCGAAGATGTTTTCGGTAATAACGGAACTGCCGTCGGCAAGGGCGGAGAGCACCATAATCTGCGCCTGCATGTCGGTCGGGAAACCGGGGAACGGAAGCGTCTGGATGTCGACCGGCTTGATACGCTCGGCACGGTTCACATGGACGCCATCCTCGACGCGCTCGCAGTCGATACCCATGAGCTCCATCTTCTTGAGCACCATGCCCAAGTGAATGGGGCAAAAACCCGTGACGTCGACACCGCGATCGTCGGCCATCAACGCACCGGCAACGATAAAGGTACCGGCCTCGATGCGGTCGCCCACCACGCGATGGGTAACGGGATGGAGCTCTTCCACGCCTTCGATAGTCACGACGGGCGTACCGGCGCCAACAATCTTGGCGCCCATCTCGTTGAGCATGTTAGCGAGATCGACGATCTCGGGCTCGCGGGCGGCATTATCGATAACCGTGGTGCCCTGTGCGCGCACAGAGGCCATGATGAGGTTCTCGGTCGCACCGACGCTGGCGAACTCGAGCGTGACGGTGGTACCGCGCAGACCTTGGGGCGCATTAGCGTTGATGTAACCGTGGGCGGTATCGAACTCAACGCCCAGGGCCTCAAGACCAAGAATGTGCATATCGATCTTGCGAGCACCCAGGTTGCAGCCGCCCGGCATGGCAATTTTGGCGCGATGGAAGCGGCCCAGCAGGGGTCCCATGACGGCGGTGGAAGCGCGCATCTTGGCAACGAGCTCGTAGGGGGCCTCCCATGAATCGACCTGAGAGGTATCAATCTCGAGCGTGTGCTCGTCGAGAACATCGATCGTAGCGCCCATGCCTTTGAGCACCTTGCCCATCACGTGGACATCGGAAATATCGGGCACGTTCTGCAGCGTCGTCTTGCCCGGCGCCAGAAGCGTTGCCGCCATGAGTTTGAGCGCGGAGTTCTTGGCGCCCGAAACGGGCACGGAGCCTCCGATGGCGTGGCCACCCTCAACGCGGATAATATCCAAGGTCTACCCTTTCAAAAAGCATGCCCGGGGTGGCTGGGCCATCCCGGGCATGATGTGTTCGCAAATGGTCGAACGCTAAATCGTTTGACTATTGGGCAAGCTTGAGCTTACACCATGCGATTTCATTATAGAGGTAGGCGCGGCGTGCATCATCCTCCGACAAATTACCCAGCTTCTCTTCAAAACCTTGAATATCAGCTTTAAGCTTGTCGGCATCGACGGTCGCCAAATCGCAAGCGCGCTCGGCGAGAACGGTCACGACATCGTCCGCAACCTGGGCATAGCCGCCGGCCACGGCAAACGTGTGGTCGACAGTGCCCATGGCCTTATCGGAAACGCGAACGTAACCGCGGTCGATCGTGCAGATCTCGCTGGAGTGAGCGGGCAGGACGCCAAACTCGCCATCCGTGGACGGAATCGACACAAACGCAGCGTCGCCCTCATAGGCGCAGCTCACGGGGCACACGATGCGGATACGCATAACCTACTTCTCCCCCATCTTGCGGGCGCGCTCGCGCACGTCCTCAATCGTGGAAGCATAGCGGAAAGCCTGCTCGGGCAGGTCATCGGCCTTGCCGTCGACAATCTCGGCGAAGGAGCGGACGGTATCCTCGACGCGGACGTAGACACCGGGGTTGCCGGTGAACTTCTCGGCGACGTGGAAGGACTGCGAGAGGAACTGCTGGATCTTACGGGCACGGTTGACCGTAAGGCGCTGCTCCTCGGACAGCTCGTCCATACCCAGGATGGCGATGATGTCCTGAAGGTCGGAGTACTCCTGCAGGAGCTCCTGGACCTTGACGGCGACACGGTAGTGCTCCTCGCCGACGATCGAGGGATCGAGAGCGTCGGAGGAAGACGCGAGCGGGTCGATAGCCGGGAACAGGCCGAGCGACGAAATGCTACGCGAAAGAACCGTGGTGGCGTCGAGGTGCGTAAACGTCGTGGCAGGCGCCGGGTCGGTCAGGTCGTCTGCGGGGACGTAGACAGCCTGGACGGAGGTAATGGAGCCCGTCTTGGTCGAGGTAATGCGCTCCTGGAGGTCGCCCATCTCGGTTGCCAGCGTGGGCTGGTAACCAACGGCGGACGGCATACGGCCCAGCAGTGCGGAAACCTCGGAACCTGCCTGGGAGAAGCGGAAGATGTTGTCGATGAATAGCAGAACGTCCTGGCCACGATCGCGGAAGTACTCAGCGGTGGTAAGGCCGGCCAGACCGATGCGCAGACGCGCTCCGGGCGGCTCGTTCATCTGACCATAGACCAAGCAGGTCTTGTCGATAACGCCAGACTCGCTCATCTCGAGGAACAGGTCGGTGCCCTCGCGGGTACGCTCGCCGACGCCGGTGAACACCGAGGTACCGCCGTGCTCCTGGGCGAGGTTGTTGATGAGCTCCTGAATCAGAACGGTCTTGCCGACGCCGGCGCCGCCGAACAGGCCCGTCTTGCCGCCACGGATGTAGGGCTCGAGCAGGTCAACGGCCTTGATGCCGGTCTCGAAGATCTCGGTCTTGGTGGTGAGCTCGTCGAAACGGGGCGCTGCATGGTGGATGGGGTAGAACTCCTCCACCTCGGGCATGGGCTTGCCGTCGACGGGCTTGCCCATGACGTTCCAAATGCGGCCGAGCGTCTTGGGACCAACGGGCATCTTCATGGGCTCACCGGTATCGGTGGCGATGAGGCCGCGCTGCAGGCCGTCGGTCGAGGACATGGCGACCGTGCGGACGACGCCGCCCGGAAGCTGGCTCTCGACCTCGAGGATCGTGCTCAGATGACCGATCGGGGTCTCGGCCTCGACCGTGAGCGCGTTGTAGATCGGGGGCACCGCGCCGTCAAACTTGACGTCGACGACAGGGCCGATGATTCGCACGATGCGACCATCACCGGCAGTCGTCTTCTTGGTGGCTTCCTCGACCGCAAGCTGTACGGTGTTATTAGCCATTACTGTTCCTCCAATGCTGAGGCTCCGCCGACGATCTCGTTAATCTCGGTCGTGATCGAAGCCTGGCGCACGCGACTATACGTGCGGGTAAGGGTCGAGATGATCGCGGTGGCGTTTTCCGTCGCGGAGTGCATGGCCTTGCGGCGTGCACCCTGCTCGGCAGCCGCCGAATCGATCAGGGCCTGGTAGATGACCGTCAGGATATAAGACGGCACAAGCTTGCCGAGAACATGCTCGGGAGAGGGCACGAACTCGAACGTGGACGAGATGCGCTTAGGGGCGTCGGTCTCGTTCTTACGCGGACCGTGGGCCATAGCGATCATCTCGGGGTCGAGCGGCAACAGATGCTCGACGCGAAGCTCCTGATCCACGCGGTTCTTGGCGTGGTGGTAGACAAGCTCGACACGGTCAAGCTCACCGGCACGATACGCATCGCAGATATGAGAGGAGATCATGCGGGCCTGGTTGAAATCGGGCTCAGAGGAGTTGCCCTCAAAGTGCATGACGACGTTTGCGCGGTCACGGAAATACGTGGCCGGTTTGCGCCCACACGCGATGATCTCGCACTCGATGCCGTCGTTCGCCCAAGAAGCGGCGAGCTTTTCGGCCGTGCGCTCCACCGTCGTATTGAAACCGCCGGCAAGGCCGCGGTCCGAGGCAATAACGACAATCAGGCCATGCTTGACGCTCTCATGCTTCTGCAGCATGGGATCGGTGCCCGAACAGGAGGCGTCGCCGGCGACCGTCAACATGACGTCGGTCAGCGCCTCCTTATAGGGCTCGGCCTGCTTGGAGCGATCGAGGGCACGACGAATCTTGGCCGTAGAGACCATCTCCATCGTGCGCGTGATCTGCTTGGTCGTGGTAACCGAGGAGATTCGCTTCTTAATGTCGCGAAGGTTGGCCATAGGGCTTAGTTCTCCTCTGATCCAGAAACATCCGAATGGTGCTTGGCCATAAACTGCTGCTTGAAGTCGCCGATGACGCGCAAGAGCTCAGCCTTGGTGTCATCATCGATCTTCTTGGCGCGAACCTTGTCGAGCAGCGAGCCAAAGCCATTGTCCATGTACTCGATGAGCTCGGCACGGAAAGGCAGCACGTCGGCAATCTCCAGGTCATCCAGGAAGCCCTCGTTGCCAGCGAACAGCGTAACGATCTGCTCGCCAACCTCAAACGGCTTGTAGCGCGGCTGCTTCAGGAGCTCGGTCATGCGGGCACCATGGGTCAGCTGCTTCTGAGTAGCCTCGTCAAGGTCGGAGCCAAACTGCGTAAAGCCAGCGAGCTCCTGATAGGAAGCGAGGTCCAGACGGAGGTTGCCGGCGACCTGCTTCATGGCCTTGGTCTGCGCATCGCCACCGACGCGGGACACGGAGATACCCACGTCGACTGCCGGGCGCTGACCCTGGAAGAAGAGCTCGGACTGCAGGTAGATCTGACCATCGGTAATGGAAATGACGTTGGTCGGAATGTAGGCCGAGACGTCGCCGTCCTGGGTCTCGATGATCGGCAGTGCCGTCATGGAGCCGTAACCGTTCTTCTTGGACATCTTGACGGCACGCTCGAGCAGACGAGAGTGCAGGTAGAAGATGTCGCCAGGATAGGCCTCGCGTCCGGGCGGACGATGCAGCGTCAGCGACATCTGACGGTAGGCCACAGCCTGCTTGGACAGGTCATCGTAGATGACGAGCACGTGGCCGCCGGGGTTGGTCTCGCTGGCGGGCTTGCCGTCCTCGCCGTTGTACATAAAGAACTCGCCAATAGCGGCACCGGCCATAGGCGCGATGTACTGCATAGGGGCGGAATCGGCAGCGGTGGCCGAAACGATGATGGTGTAGTCGAGCGCACCGTGCTGAGCGAGGGTCTCGCGGATGTTGGCAACCGTGGAGGCCTTCTGGCCGATGGCGACATAGATGCAGACCATGCCCTTGCCGCGCTGGTTGAGGATAGCGTCGATGGCGATGGCGGTCTTACCGGTCTTACGGTCACCGATGATGAGCTCACGCTGACCGCGGCCAATAGGCACCATGGAGTCGATAGCGAGCAGACCGGTCTGAACCGGCTCGCACACCGGGGTACGATCGATGACGCCGGGAGCCTTGAACTCGATGGGGCGACGGTGCGTAGCGACGATGTCGCCCAGGCCGTCGATGGGCTGGCCGAGCGGATTGACGACGCGGCCGAGCATGGCACGGCTCACGGGGATATCCATAACGCGGCCAGTGGTGCGGCACTCGTCGCCTTCCTTGATGGAGTCGACGGCACCGAACAGAACGGCGCCGACCTCGTCACGGTCAAGGTTCTGGGCAAGGCCGAAGACGGTCTCACCGGTATCGGAGCTCTTGAACTCCAGAAGCTCGCCTGCCATGGCGCTCTTGAGGCCGGAGACGCGCGCGATGCCGTCGCCTACCTCGTCGACCGTTGAAACCTCATGCGTATCGACCGTCGCGGAGAGGCTCGTGAGCTGCTCCTGCAGTTTCTTGGCGATATCCTGGGCATTGAGGGTTTCGGACATTAGGCTTCACCTCCGTACGAATTAGCAGAGTTTGCGAGGGTCTCCTGCGCGATGCGCAGCTGCGTCTTGACGGAAATGTCACGACGCTCGCCGCGGGCCTCGAGCACCAGGCCGCCCACGATAGACGGGTCGACCTGCTCGATAAGGAATACCTTGCGGCCGAAGTCCTGCTCGCATTTCTTAGTGATGGTTTGACGCAGCTCGTCGTCGAGCGGGATCGCCGTGGTGACGGTCACGCCCACTACATCCTCGTCTTCCTCGGCAACATACTTAAAGGCAGCTGCCACCTTGGGAAGAAGGTCGAGCTGGTCGCGCTTGGACATGGTGTCGAGCACGGCGATGATCTCGGGGCTGGCAGAAGCCAAGCGCTCGATCATCTCGAGGTCCTCGAACACATGGTTCTCGGCCTTGGCGGCTTCCAAAAGGGAACGCGCGTAGGTCTCGAGCACCTTGTCCTGATAGCGGCTAGTCGGCATTCAGGCTACCTGCTTCCTGGATGTAGCGCTCGATGAGCTTCTTCTGCTCAGCATCGTCCTCGAGTGCCTCGCCCACGATCTTGGTGGCGACGGCAACGGACAGGTCGGCGATGGAGCTCGCGGCACCGGCGTAGATGGACTTGCGCTCGTCCTCGACGGTCGTATGGGCCTTGGCGATGATCTCCTCGGCCTCCTTGTGAGCAGCCTCGATGATACGGGCACGCTCGGACTCGGCGTCCTTACGGGCCTCGAGAACGATGTCGGCAGCCTGACGACGGGCGTCGGTGACGATCGAGTCGGACTCAGCGCGCTTGGCGATAGCCTCCTGCTTGGTCTTCTCGGCCTCGTCGAGGCTCTCCTCGATCTTCTTGCCGCGCTCCTCCATGGTTTTCATGATGCCCGGCAGGGCGACCTTGGCCAGCACGATCCAGATAATCAGGAAGGCGATAAGCGCCGGGATGAACTCCGCCATCTTAGGGATGAGGATGTCCGCACCGGCGGCGCCGTCCTCGGCGAACGCGGAAACCGGCATGAGCAGCGCGGCCGCGGACGCGGAGAGTGCGATCGCGCTCTTCTGGGATGAAAGATTCATACTTGACGCTCCGTGCTATTTAACGATCAGCGCGACAACGAAGCCGATCAGAGCCAGAGCCTCGCCGAAAGCGGAGCCCATGATGAAGACGGTGAACACGCGGCCCTGGACCTCAGGCTGACGGGCCATAGCACCCGTAGCACCCAGAGCAGACAGGCCGATAGCAAGACCAGCGCCGATAACACCGAGACCGTAACCGATAACTCCCACGATTCCTCCTTTGTCGTGCGTGTCTTATTTCACGCAGGATAACCTTTTTATAACTGCCGGGCTCCATGGGTACGGGCACCGGCGGTTTAACGAATTGCCTTACCTTTAAGGCGCGAACGGAAGACTACTCCTCCTCCGCGACCTCCTCTGCCTCGGAGACATACACGGCGGTAAGGACCGTGAAGACGTAAGCCTGGATGGCGCCGACCACAAGCTCGATCGCATAGATCAGGATGAGAATGGCAAGCCAGGCCAGCGAAGGCAGGGCGCCGACGGCGTGGGCCGCGGAAACCTGCTGAAGCAGCGGCTGCATGAACATGCTCGCCATGATGGCGAACGAGCCCATGACCACGTGTCCTGCGAACATGTTGCAGAACAGACGGACGGCGAGCGTGATGAGGCGCAGGAAGGTCGAGAAAAGCTCGACGACCCACACGAGCACGTTCATCGGGAAGCTCACGCCCTGCGGAGCGAGGCTCTTGATGTAGCCGATCACGCCGTGAGCCTTGCATCCGTAGTAGATGAAGTACACGAAGGCGAAGATGGCGAGCGCGGCGGTGGAGCCGATTGCGCCGGTGCCGGGCTTCATTCCCGGAATCAGGCCGATCATGTTGTTGATCAGGATGAACAGGAAAAGCGAGCACAGGAACGGGAAGTGCTTCTTCCAGTTCTCACCCACGACACCCTTGCCGATATCGTTCTCGACGTACTCGATGATGTACTCGAAACCGTTGACGAAGAAGCCCTTGGGAACCAAAGTCTGCTTCTTCTTGAACACGGCCAGGACGATCAGGAGCACGATCGTGGAGACGATCAGCCAAAACGAGTACTGCGTGATGCCGCAGCTCAGATCGCCCACGACAGGGGTGGAGCTGAACTCGCTGACCAGATGATTAATCTCATCAGGCAGCTTTTCAAAAATTTCCACGACTTACCTTTCGACCTCATGAGGATCTCGCAGCGCCTTGGCGACGCGAACCGCGCAGGCGGCCATAAAGGCCACGAAGCCGATCGCCTCGCCCAGGAGGAACATGCGAAATGCCTCTCCGAACAACACAAACACAACCAAGGTAAAGACAAGCAACGCGATTGCCGAGACCGCGAGACTCACCATACCCTTGAGCATGTCCGCATTCTGCTTATCGTCAAGAACCGGCTTGAGCGTAAAGACAAAGGGAAGGAAGGCAATCGCGCCCGCGATGGCACCTGCAACGATAGCGAGCAGATCGGCTATCTGAAACACTGGCGTCCTCACTTTCCTTTTTTATCGCCTCACAGGACAGTTCCCGCCAAACATTGGTGACTATTGTACGAGCCAATCGCTAAAGTACAACCGAAAAAGCATCGGTTAATACGCACCTGTTCGTTTTCTTAAGACCTTCTTTATGCCGCAGGTACGGTAATACGTTTTTCTCGAACCCTGCAGGGCAAAACGTCCGTTAACAGGAGTGCGCGCGGTCGCCTTTTGTTCGACCGCGCGCACCGTTTCTTCGTATTTGCAGCCGCGGCCGTCTTAGCCCAGCGACTAGAGCGTGCCGTAGATGCGGTCGCCGGCGTCGCCGAGACCGGGAACGATGTAGGCAGCCTCGTTGAGATGGTCGTCGATGGCGCAGGTATAGATATGCACATCGGGATCCTTCTCAGTCAGCGACTTGAGGCCCTCGGGCGCGGCGACGATGCACAGCATGCGGATGTCCTTGACACCGCGCCCGCGCAGGTAGCTGATGGCCATCTCGGCCGAACCGCCCGTGGCGAGCATGGGGTCGACGACCAGGCAGATGCGCTGGTCGATATCCTTGGGCATCTTGCAGTAATACTCGTGCGGCTCGTGGGTGACCTCGTCGCGCTCCATGCCGATGTGGCCCACGCGAGCGGAGGGCACCAGGTCGAGGATACCGTCGACCATGCCAAGGCCCGCACGCAGGATGGGCACGATGGCGAGTTTCTTGCCGGCAAGCTGTTTGAACGTGGCGGTAGTGATGGGGGTCTCGACCTCGACGTCTTCCATAGGCAGGTCGCGCATGGCCTCGTAGCCGTCAAAAAGCGCGAGTTCGCGCACGAGCTGACGGAACTGGTTGGTGCCGGTGTTTTTGTCGCGCAGGATCGACAGCTTGTGCTGGACGAGCGGATGATCGACAAGCGTCACACGGGACGCATCGTAGGTGACGGTCATGGGTTGATTGCCCCTTTCGTTGCAGCCGCAAAACGGCCTTGCTGACAAGGCGCGCAGCAATGTTGCCGCCGCACGCCATGCATAAGTTTAGCGGTTTGTTGTATCGAGCAGCCCATCGCAGCCCTACTGTGCGGTACTGAGCGAGCGCTTGACTGCATCACGCCAGCCCGCAAGGTTTTGCTCGCGACGCTCGGCGGACATATGGGGAAGGAAGGTCCTAACGATCTGGGCATTTTGCTCCAGCTCTTCAAGGTCTTCCCAATAGCCGACGGCAAGACCCGCCAAGTACGCGGCACCGATTGCCGTGGTCTCCACCGTCTCGCATTGCAGCACGGGGATATCCAGCAGGTCGGCCTGGAATTGCATGATGAACTCGTTGCGCGAGGCACCGCCATCGACAGACAGGCGCTCAATCGAAAGCCCCACGTCCTGCTCCATGGCGCGCAGCACGTCGTAGCTCTGATATGCCATGGATTCGCAGGCGGCACGTACGATGGTCGCACGGCTCGAGGCGCCGGTCAGACCGCACACGATACCGCGGGCATGCGGGTCCCACCAGGGAGCACCCAAACCTGCAAAGGCGGGAACGAAGTAGCAGCCCTCGTTGTCGCTAATCGAAGCGGCGAGTTGTGCCGACTCGCTCACGCTCGAGATGATGCCCATGTTGTTGCGAAGCCAGTTCATCGTTGAACCGGCGGCAAAAATAGAGCCCTCGAGCGCATAGCTGACTTTGCCGTCCGCAGCGATACCGATGGTGGAGACCAGGCCATTCTTGGATTCGACGATCTCGTCACCGGTGTTCATGAGCATAAAGCAGCCCGTGCCATAGGTGTTTTTGGTCTGGCCGGGATAGAAGCAGCAGTGGCCGAACAGCGATGCCTGCTGGTCGCCCGCCACGCCCATGATGGGCGGCATGTTGGTCATGATGTCGCTCGCGACGCGGCCGTAGTCGCCCGAGCTCCAGCGAACCTCGGGCATCATGGAACGTGGAACGTCAAAGAGCGCCAGCAGGTCGTCGTCCCAATCGAGCGTATGGATATTAAAGAGTGCCGTGCGGCTGGCATTGGTGTAGTCGGTGGCAAAGACCTGGCCGCCGGTGAGGTTGTAGATGAGCCAGGTGTCGATGGTGCCAAACATGAGGTCGCCCGCCGCCGCGCTCTCGCGTGCGCCGTCGACGTTGTCGAGAATCCACTGCACCTTGGAGGCCGAGAAATACGGGTCAAGCGTAAGTCCCGTGCGGGAGCGCACCAGCTCTTCTGCGCCTCGCTCGACCAGCTCGTCGATCAGAGGTGCGGTGCGACGGCATTGCCACACGATGGCGTTATAGATGGGTTGGCCGCTTATGCGGTCCCACACCACCGTGGTCTCGCGCTGGTTGGAGATACCGATGGCGGCGATGCGGTCAGAATGGATGCCGCTCTTAAACTGGACCTCCATCATCACGCCGATCTGGCTGGCAAGCACCTCCATGGGGTCTTGCTCTATCCAACCGGGACGCGGGAAGCTGGTTTTGACGCTACGACGTGCCTGCGCGACGATGCAGCCGTACTCGTCGACGATGGTCGCAAGTACCGAGGTGGTGCCGCAGTCGAGCGCCATGATGTAGGAACCGCCAAAGTTAAACGAGGCATCTTCCATGCCCAGGCTGCCCAGATTCAACGACATCGCTTACACCTTTCTATTGCATCGGGTCGGACAGGACCCGTTCGATCTCTGATGCGGGAAGTGCACCTTGGCGCAGGATCTGGAGCCCGCCGTGCTGGAACGACACGATGGTCGAGGCGTCGCGACACGGGGTCTCGCCGGCGTCGACGGCAACATCGACCCCCTCCAGGATGCGACCTTCGACGGCGGCAAAGCTTGCCGGCGAGGGCGCGCCGTGTGTGTTGGCGCTCGTGCAGGCAAGGGGACTGCCGCAGGCGCGGATGAGCGCTTGGACCACGGGAGAGGCCGAAGCGCGCAGGGCCACGGTGTCGTCGGCAGCACGCATAAAGGTCGGCACGCAGGGAGCCGCCTTGACCACGATAGTCAGGGCTCCCGGCCAGCATCGTCGCGCGAGTACGCGAGCCTCTTCGGGGATATCCACGCCATAGCGGTCGAGTGCTTCGGCATTATCAACCAGCCAGGCGACCGTTTGGGTGAGCTTGCGCTGCTTGAGGGTAAAGATGCGGCGGTAGCCGGTACCGAGCGCAGGGAACGCGGCGCCATTGACGGCAGCCTGCGGATCGCGCGGCCACGATGGGAATTCGCCTGTATCTTGGGGCACGGCGTCCGAGAAGGCGTTGACCGCCACGGCGACACCGTAAACCGTCTCGGTCGGGATCAGCGCCAGGCCGCCGCGGCCGAGCACCTCGGCCGCGCGCTCGACGGCAAGCCGATGCGGCTCGCGCGTTCCCTCATATACCCGATAGACCGTCTGCATGTGTATGCCAGCCCCTTACGCTCTGGTGCAAGTTTGTTTACTGTGGGGCATTCTCGCACGAAACGTTCAACCTATTTGCCCAGAGCGCATGTTGGTTTGGTGAGCGGCTCTAGTAGTCGGTGAAAGTGAGGGGGTTATTGGACTGCGACGAACTTCTTTGGCCTGCCGGCGTGGCGTTCTTGGGCGGCGTAGCGCTCGATGCTGTCTATCGTTATCATCCGACGGCCGTCGACAAGTTCAACATCGAGCTTTCCGGCTTTGACCAGCGCGGTAATCCGCGGAGCGGAGACTTTGAGGTCCAGCGCTGCGTCTTTAAATGTTCGGCACGCCGCTTCCCGAGCGTCCTCGTGGTCGATTTCGACTGAAAGGGCCACGACCTCGGCCGAGCGTTCGTACCCTGCCGGAGTCAAACCGTTGTTGAGGTCGTCGGCCAAAAACGCCATCAGTGCCTCGGTGGCATGGGCAATCGCTTCTTCGCGCGTATCGCCATCGGCAAAGGCGCCGGGAATCTGCGGGAAACTGGCGCAGTAACCGTCGTCTTCTTTTATGAGAACGCAGTCATAGGTAAATCGCTGCCTCATTTTGCCTCCAACTACCATTCAGCTTGGCGACGAATACTTGCCCACGTGCCCTTCTTTGGTCGATCACCACCAGAGCCGTTCACGGTGACAACACGGTCACCAGAAACATACTTAGCATGACTACCGACTTGCGCGACCTTCACGAATCCATCGTGCTTGAGTAGGGCAATGATTTCCCGAAAGGTAGGAGGTTGCATGGGCCGACCTCTTTCAGCCGTCCTAATTATAAACTACTTTATAATTTTTGCTAACCAGTTAATAAATATTACTGGCGCTGTTTGGGCTCGGTGACGATGGCTCGAACGATGCGGGGACGATCGGTGAGGTCGTGGACGATACGCACGTCCGAAAGGCCTGCCTGGCGACAGAGCTCGGCCGCGGCATCGAGGGCACCCTCGTAGAGCTCGCAGGCAAACAGGCCGCCGGCACGCAGCATGTAGGGCGCCGCGTTGAGCAGGCGGCGGAAGATATCGAGGCCGTCGGCACCGCCCTCGAGCGCCAGGTCGGGCTCAAAATCCTTGACCTCGTGCGGCAGCGAGCGCATGACGCCGGTCGGGATGTAAGGTGGGTTGGAGACAAGCACGTCGAAGGTGCCCCACTCTTCGCGGGGAATAGAACTCACCAGGTTGGTGAGACTAAAGGCGACCTCGTCGGACGTGAGGCCAAGCGCATCGCGGTTTTTGGTGGCCAAATCGATAGCGCGCGGCTCGATATCGGTGGCGGTGCAGGTAATGTGGCCGCGGCGCTCCCAGGCAAGGGAGAGCGAAATGCAGCCCGTGCCGCAGCCGACCTCGAGAACGCGGGCGATGCGGGGCTCGGCTGGGGCAGGCGAAGCGGCATCCTGAGCTGAAGCCGTCTCCTGGTCGGCACCCTCGATGGCGATGCCGTATTCGTCGAGCTCGGGCTCGGCGGCTTCCGCGGCTTCGGCTTCTGCTGCCTGCGCGGCGGCTTCCTCGGCCTCGCGGTCGGCCAGCTCCTCGGCATAGGCACGGCTGCCCAGCACATCGCCGCCCAGCGCCGCCTCGTCGGCGGCCGTCAGGTTAGCGGCACGGCGCTCGGCGGTCGCGCGTTCGTCTGCCAGCGCGGCCTCGGCCTTGCGTGCCTCCTCAACCTCATCGTTCCAGGGCAGCTCAACGCGCTGACGGGCGGCAGCCTCGGGGCTCAGCACCTCGGCATCCAGATAATTGAGGACTTCCTCGACGAGTATCTCGGTCTCGGGACGCGGAATGAGCACGCCGGGGGCGCACGCGACGTCGATCATGCGAAACTGCGTGCTGCCGGTGATGTACTGCAGCGGTTCACCTTTAGCGCGACGAACAACGGCCGCGTGCATGGTCTCGAGCTGAGCCGCGTTAAGCGTCTCGTCCATGCGCATATATAGGTCAATGCGCGCCAGGCCCGTGGCGGCGCACAGCAGCCACTCGGCAGAAAGACGGGGGTGCTCCTCGCCGCGCTCGGCCAGGTACTCCTTGGTCCACTCGAGACAACGCTTGATGGTCCAAATCTCGTCTGCCATGGGGCCCTCCCCTCTTAAGCGCCGGACGGCGCGCGAATGTCGGAGCAGATTGTACGCGAGGCCAGCGCATGGCAAGGGGCGATTGAAGGCGATTATCGAGAATCAGCCCAGATTTTTGCACCGAGCTCGCTCAAAGTGTTCATTCGCCGACGTCTAGATTTGCATTCGTCAAGCTTTTGGCAAGGTTGACCCAAAACTGACCAATATCTAACCAAGAACTTGCCACATCGCTTGACGCACGACCCATCAAAAATCGCCCCGCGACTTCTTGAACGAATTTTCGAGCAATATTTTCAATATCAGATGAATGCCGCTAATTTCTTTGAGCAGGTAGCCGACTTCATGGCCATCAAAGCCGATTGAATAACATCTCAAAGCAATGTGCCCAACCTAGTCATTTAAGAACGTCCCCAATGACTACCTCTAAGGCGCCGCAGGTTGAGCATACCGCATCCGGAGCAAGGCAGCGCCGCAGGTAGAGGACGGACAGCGAGCGGGTCGCATTTGAGACAAGGTGACGTGAAACGAAAGGGCGCTGACCTTCTGGTCGCGCCCTTGAAGTTGAACGTCAGATTGTCCAAATGCGGCCCGCGCAGCGTCGGCTGGTCCGCCGTTCGGTAGAACGGCGGAACCTACACAGCCTGTGCCAGCTTCTCGGCTCGCTCGGCGGCGGCAAGCGCCTCGATGACGGTGCCGAGCTGATCGCCCAGAAGGACGCCGTTGTAGGTGGAGTTGAAGCCGATACGGTGATCGGTCACGCGGTCCTGGGGCTGGTTATAGGTACGAATCTTCTCGGAACGGTTGCCGTGGCCGATCTGGCTCTGGCGCTCGGCGCCGAGCTCGGCCTGCTGCTTCTCGAGCTCCATCTCGTACAGACGGGCACGCAGCATCTGCATGCAGACCTCGCGGTTCTGGATCTGGGAACGCTGCTCCTGCGACTGCACCACGGTGTTGGTGGGCAGGTGGGTGATGCGCACGGCGGAGTAGGTGGTGTTAACGCACTGACCGCCAGGGCCGGAGGCACAGTAGGTGTCGATGCGCAGGTCGGACTGGTTGATCTGAACGTCGATCTCCTCGGCCTCGGGAAGCACGGCGACGGTTGCCGTGGAGGTCTGGATGCGGCCCTGGGACTCGGTCTTGGGGACGCGCTGGACACGGTGCACGCCGGACTCGAACTTCATGACGGAGTAGACGCGGTCGCCCTCGACCTTGAACTCGATGGACTTAAAGCCGCCGGCCTCGCTGGGGCTGGAGTCGAGCACGGTGGTCTTCCAGCCGCGCGACTCGCAAAAGCGCTGATACATCTTGTACAGATCGCCGGCAAAGATGGCCGCCTCGTCGCCACCGGCGGCGGAGCGGATCTCGACGATGGTGTTCTTGTCGTCGTTGGGGTCGCTCGGGATGAGCATGTACTTGATATCTTCCTCGAGCTGGGGAAGCTTCTCCTCGTTCTCGGAGATGTCCATCTGGAGCATCTCCTTCTCGTCCGCGTCGGTCGTGTCGCGGAGCATTTCCTTGGCGGCCTCGATGTCATCGAGTGCGCCGATGTACTCGCGCGAGGCGGCGATGAGGTCGGACTGGTGCGCGTACTCCTTGTTGAGACGCGTGAACTCCTTGATATCGGAGGCGACGGCCGGGTCGGAGAGCTTCTTCTCGAGCTCCTCGTAGGCCTTGATGATCTTTTCGAGCTTGTCGCGCATGGCGGGACTCCTTTATATGCGTGAAGGTGAAAATCGGCAGAGTTGATGGGGCGCGCGGCGCCACTGCGGGGGTAAGCCCGGCTAGAACATGTCGATCTTCAGATACATGCGCATCCCTTCGCGTATGGGGTACATAGTTGCGGTCTAACCCATACATGATAGCGTGCGCAGGCAAACCTGCATATAACCCGCACGGATTGGTGCAAACAAACCTGACCCCATTGCACCAAGAGCTTGCTTTTTGGCTAGAGCGTTTGGAGTAGAGCGACGAGGAAGCGGATGCCCTGGAGGTAGGCGCGGCGGGTGATGCGCTCGTTGGTGCCGTGGACGCCGCGATCACACTCGTCGTCATCAACCACAAAGGCCGAGAAGCGAATGCACTCAGGGCAAATGTGCTGGTAGTTGGCAGCGTCGGTCGCACCGATCACGGTCGAGGGCACAATTGCCACTGGCTCGAATGATCCATTTTCCTCCGTCCCCTTTGGATCACGGAAATAGCGGGCGGCGATGGAGCGAACTGCCTCGAGGCCGGGGCCACCGATGCGCGGGGACGGCGAGGGTTCGGAGCTGCCAGGACCGAGCTCGATCTCGACACGGTCGGCGAGCCCCGCCTCGACAACGGCGACGCGGCAGCGGGCCACGACATCGGCCACGCTCGTGCCCTCGAGCATGCGGAAGTTGATGTTGGCCCACATATCCTGCGGCATTACGTTGGCGCCGGTGCTGCCACCCTCGATCTGCGTGGGTGCGCAGGTGGTCGTCACGAGCGGATAGAGCTTCTTGCTGGCGAGGCACTCGCACACGATGGCGTCCTTGTTGGAGGCAATCTCGTCGGCCGTGTAGAGCCCCAGCTCGACGAGCTGGGCGGCAAGCAAATCGGTCACGCGCGTCGGCCACTCGATATCGCAGATTGCGGTGATGGCACGGCTGAGCACCTCGAGCGACGTGCCGCCGTAGGGGTTAGAAGAATGTCCACCCTCACTCTTCGTCTTGAGCACGATATCGGCATAGCCCTTCTCCGCGAGGTCGGCATGCATAAGCCAGCCCTCGCCCGCACCGTACTCAACAGCCGAAACGATGCGGTAGTCGCCCTCGTCGATCAGGTACTCAAGCTCAATGCCGCGCTCCTCGAGCGCGCGGCCGATGGCGCCTGCGCCGTACTGCGTCGTCTCCTCGTCCTGGCCAAAGGCCAGGAGCAGCGTGCGCTCGTGCTCCCAGCCGTGCGCCAGCGCATACTCGACAGCCTCGAGAATGCCTGCGACCTGGTCCTTCATGTCGATCGCGCCGCGGCCCCAGATGTAGGTGTCGTCCACGTGCCCGCTAAAGGGGGCATGCGTCCAGTCGGCCTCGGTGCCGGGTACCACGGGAACCACGTCCATGTGGCCCATGAGCATAATGGGCTTGAGGGCAGGGTCGGAACCGCCAAGCGTCACCAATAGCGAATGGTCGATAAGCTCGACCTTACCCGCCGTAAATACGTGCGGCCAAGCCTGCTGCATATACGCGCGCAGGTCGTCGAACGGCTGCCAGTCCACCGCCTCGGCATCCATACTCGAGATGGTCGGAAACGACAGCACGCGACCCAAGCGCTCGCACGCGCCAGCCTCGTCTATATCGGCAAAATCGTCCTCATGCGCAAAGAAGCGCCAAACCTCGGCCATGACATCCTTTCGATTGTGATGACGAGGGCCGCCCCACCGGAGCGGCCCTGCCACATAAGCGTTTGCGGTCGGTTATTTGTCCTCGAGATAACGCGAGAGGAACTCGCGAGTGCGCTGGTGCTTGGGGTTGCCGAAGAGCTCGGCCGGCGCGGCGTCCTCGAGCACCACGCCCTTGTCCATAAAGACCACGCGGTCGGACACCGTGTGGGCAAAAGCCATCTCGTGCGTGACGACGACCATGGTCATGCCTGCGGCAGCGAGCTTGCGCATGACCTCGAGCACTTCTCCCACGATCTCGGGGTCGAGCGCGGAGGTCGGCTCGTCGAACAGCATGATCTGCGGATTCATGCACAGGGCGCGGGCGATGGCCACGCGCTGTTTTTGACCACCGGACAGGCGGCCCACGGCGGCGTGCGCGAACTTCTCGAGTCCCACGCTGGTCAGGTGCTCCATCGCGACCTTCTCGGCCTCGGCCTTGCTCATCTTTTTGAGCGTGACGGGCGCGAGCGTGCAGTTGTCGAGCACATCCATGTTGTTGAACAAGTTAAAGCCCTGGAACACCATGCCGATGTCCTCGCGGAGTTTATTGATATTGCAGCGCTCGGCCGTAAGGTCCTGGCCGTGGAACCAGATGTGGCCCGCGTCCGGGGTCTCGAGCAGATTGAGGCAGCGCAGGAAGGTCGACTTGCCCGAGCCCGAGGCGCCGATAATGGTGACGACCTCGCCGGGGTTAACGGACAGGTCGATGCCCTTGAGTACCTCGAGCGAGCCGAAGCTCTTGCGCAGGCCCTCGACGCGGATGAGCGGCTCATTGGTCTGTGCGGCGGCCGCAACGCCGGTAGTGGCGGTATCTGCCATGATGATTCTCCTCGTCTTAAGCCTAGTTAGAGCTGGGCAGCGTGGCCGGAGCCTCGGCACCGAGCTTTTTGCCAAAGGCTTCGAGCAGGCGGCTCGCCACGAGCGTCAGGATCAGGTAGACCACGAGCGCCACGCAGTAGACCTCCATCTGGCGGTAGTACACGCCGGCGACCGTGGTAGTAGCGTACATAAGGTCGAACACGCCGATGACCGAGAGCACCGACGAATCCTTGATGTTGATGATGAGCTCGTTGGTGAGCGCCGGAA
Source organism: uncultured Collinsella sp. (assembly GCA_902468085.1). Lineage (GTDB taxonomy): Bacteria > Actinomycetota > Coriobacteriia > Coriobacteriales > Coriobacteriaceae > Collinsella. The sequence goes on along the minus strand of CABQXN010000011.1, from coordinate 40,532 downwards.
TCGCATTTTTAATGCCCTGGGGGAACACGACTTTGCGCATGGCCTGCCACTGCGACAGGCCCAGCGATCGCGCCGCCTCGGCTTGGCCGGGATCGATGGACTCGATGCCGCCGCGCAGGACCTCCATCATGTAGGCGGTGGAGTTGAGCGAGATGGTGACGAGGCCAGCGGTAAAGGTGCTCCAGATCTGGTTGGCCTGGGCGGTCTCGAAGCCCATGCCGCGCAAAACGGTGAAGCCCGCGTAATAGATGAGCAGACCCTGGACCATCATGGGCGTGCCGCGCACGATGGTGGAGTAGACGGTCGCAAAGCCGCGGCCGATACTCTTAAAGAAGCGCACCAGGTCGTTGTCCACGCGGTCGAACGTCTGAATACGCAGGAACACAAAGAGCAGTGCCAGGAAGAATGCGATGACAGTGCCGAAGGTGGCAAGCGCGATGGTGATCTCGATACCGCGAATGAAGAAGTCGCCGCTCTTGTAGGTCATGTAGACCAGGCTCGACAAAAAGTCGCTGGGGTTGGAATCCGAGACAATGCTCACCTGCACCAGATCGATAAACGACATGACGCAGCGGTCGATAAAGAAAACTGCCGCGATGGCGACCACGACGTAGCTGCCTAAGCGTGCTCCACGACGGAAACGCTCAGATGCGAACGGCGACTTTTCGCGATAATCGCTCCAATGCATGAGTTTGGTGACGAGCGCCGCCGCCGACACGACGAGCCAGGCCCAAAGAATCGCCCAAAGACAATCTTGGAACACGCCCGTAGGCGCCAAGAAGCTCAGCGGCGTGGGGTTGCGCTGGCTAAACGCCAGGCCGAGCGCCGCGATAACGCTCGTGCCCAGGTACACATAACGGTGGTCGGCCTTGATAAAGGAGGCCAGACGATTGATGGTTTTCATGCTGCCTCCCTATGCCGGCTGACGGTCGAGGCACGCGTCCCACATTTGGTCGCGCTCCTCTTGGCTAATGCCCTTGAGTGCCTTGTCGATGAGCTTAAGCAGTTTGTCCGAGCCCTTGCGGCAACCGACATTAGCCGCGACCTCCTGCTTAAAGCCCTCGCCCTCGGCAAAATGAATAGGGACAATGCCCGGATTTTGGGCCATATAGCCCTTCTCGTTCTCGGTGTTGTAGGTCACGGCGTCGCACGTGCCCTGCAGCAGGTTCGAAAACACTGTGGGAACCGAATCGACCGGATTTTTGTGCACAACGCCCGGGATCTCGTCGATGACGGTGTCGAGCATGGTGTCCTTTTGGCCGAGTACCGTGGCACCGCTAAAGTCGCTGAGCTTGGTGGCGTTTTGGTAGGGGGAACCCTCTTTTACGAACAGGCCAAAGTAACCGATAAAGTACGGATCGGAGAAGCCGACAGACTCCTCGCGCTCGGGCGTGGCGCTCATGCCGGCGATGATGAGGTCGATCTGGCCGTTGTTGAGCGAATCGATAAGACCCGAGAAGCTCTGCTTGACGGCAACGGGCTCGCCACCGAGGGCTTTGCAGACGATCTTGGCGATCTGCACGTCGTAGCCATCGGCATAGGCACCCTGCACGTTGTCGATGGGGATGGTGTATTCACTGGCTTCGGAAACCTGCCAGTTGTACGGGGCGTAGGCCGCCTCCATGCCGATGCGGATCTTATCCTTGCCGATCACGGAATCGGACAGGTCGTCGCGACCGCCGCCCGTCGTGGGCTGAACCGCCTTGAGCGTGGACGGGCGCTGACAGCCGGCGAGCGCGCCGGCGACGACGGAAGCGCTCGCAGCGAGAGCGCTTCCCAAAAAGATGCGACGGCTGCATACCGGCTGGGTCTGCGCATCGCACTGTTGGGGAGAATGCATAATCTGCCTTCCCTGTTGAATCGTATGCTGACGACTTAACAGGATACCGCTCAGCGCTACCTCCAGCAAATGCATATATAAATGCATATATGCAAGTTTACGAACCGAAAACGATTGGTAGTCGTTGGGGACGTTCTTAAACGACTAGTCAAACAAGAACGTCCCCAACGACTAGGCATGAAAAAGGCAAGGCATAGACCTTCTGGTCATACCTTGCCTTTTGAATGACAAATTGTCGCTCTGGGTGGCGCGCAGCGTCGACCGGCCCGCCGTTCGTCAGAACGGCGGAACCTCTAGAGCAAAGTGACGCTAAAGCTGCGGACGTCCGTCTCGCCCGGCGCCAGCGTAATGGTGTTGGCCTTGTGCTCAAAAACGTCGTCCTCGGTGTCCATGGTGGTGTGACCGGTCCAAGGCTCGAGTGCCACAAACGGAGCGTCGTTGGCGGCAGACCACACGCCAATGTACTTAAAGCCCTCAAAGTCGATCTTGACGCCGTGGCCCGACTTGCGGCCGCGCAGCGTGAGCGTGGAGCCCGGAGTATCGGTGAACATGATGGCATCGTTATCGAAGCTACGGTGCGTGATGGGCAGCACGTCAGAGTTATCGGGCGCCTTGTAGCTGCCCTCAAACGTCATAAGACCGTCGGGCGTGATGATAGGAGCCTCGTTAGTCCAAGCCTCGGTAAACGCCAGCTCGTAATCCTCGAACGCCTCGTCCTCGGCACCGGGGGCGGGCACGTTAAATGCGGGGTGGCCGCCCACCGAGAACGGCAGGTCCACGTCGCCGGTGTTGGTGACGGCAAAGGTCTGCGTGAGGGTGGCGTCGCCGGTCAAGGCATAGGTCATGTTGAGCTTAAAGTGGAACGGGAACGCCTTGAGCGACTCGGGCGTATCGGTAATCTCGTACGTTACCGAGGAGCCGTCCTCCGAAACCTCGACCAGCTTGTGCTCGACAATGCGCGCGAGTCCGTGGCGCGGCATCTCGCAGGTGCCGGCCGCAGACGTTGCCGTGTTGTTGCGCAGCGAGCCCACAATAGGGAACAGGATGGGCGCGTGCTTGCCCCAAAAGGCCGGGTCGCCCTGCCACAGATACTCGTTGCCGTTGAGGGCAAGGCTCGTGAGCTGGGCGCCCATGGAATCGATGGCCGCGGTGAGGCCGCCGCGCTTGATGGTAGTGACGGTAGACATGCTACTTCCTCCAAAAATAAACAATAGTGTCGAGGGCTATTGTCCCACTCTTGGCGGCGGGACGGGACAGCAGGCGATTATTGAGTAGTCATAGCGGAATGAGCGGCGAGCACCTACTGGGTATCCACGTAAAGGTCGAACCCGCCCTGCGGTGTGGTGTCGACCGTGTCGGGCGCCTGTGAGTTAAAGCTCACGGGGACCATGCGCTTTGAGGCACGGAAGCGCGTGCCGTCGGTGGCGACGGGCGGTTCATCGACGGTGAGCTCGTAGTCGCCGGGCTTAAGTTCGATGCCGTCACCAGCGGAATTGACGTATTGATACTCGTCAATCGTCTGCCCTTTGAGCGTGCGCCCCACGATGTGGATGAGCATTTGGCTGTCGCCGCGCGCGGTGTCCCACGTCGCGCCGTCCTTGACCTCGACCGACACATGTACCGAGCGCGTGCGGCCGAGCGATTGCTCGATAGACATCTCGACCTTGGCGGCGTCTTTTCGCTGTTGTTCAACATGGCTCCAGACGTTTCCAATTACCGAGCATGCGATAACGCCGGCCATGAAGGCGATAAGGATGGGGCCGAGCGGAGAGCGACGTCCTGCATCTTCCTCGCGAGACAGATTGGGACGACGTGTGGGCGCGGGCGCCTGAGCACCCTGCGAGGGCACGTCGAGAATACTGAAGGATGCCGTGCTGTCGGGGTCGATGTTATGGCGCGGCTGCGGGGTCTTGGCCGGCGAGATGGACATGTCCGCCGGCTCACCGAGTGTGGCCGTGGCATCGGCCTTAGCCTCATCGGCCTCGGCTTGGGCCCAAGCCTGCTCAAAGGTCAGGGGCTCGGCGGCATCGGAGGCGGCATCAGGCTCGACAGCGGCATCGTTGCCGGTCTCGTCCTCGTCGCTCGACACGTCACGCGACGCGGGCTCGTCCCACTCCTCGTCCGGAGCCTCGCCCTCGCTATACCACCATTCAAAGTTATCGATATCCATACGGGGCGCCCCTTAGGCCTCGCAAATAAACACTCGCTAGTCTTATACCCCCAGACGGCACCGAAGCTCACCCGCGCCGGACACGAAAACCGTCACAACATTCGACGTTTTCCTCGTTTTCGAGATTTTCATCGAATGTTGTGACGGTTTAGGCGGCAGCCACGCCGCGAATGTGACAAAGAGACTGTCCCTTTGTCACATTCTGTTAGAGTTGCAGGGATTGAATCCCGCTTATTCACGCGACATTGGAGTGACAACCTTGACCGCCGCAACCACGCCAAAAAGTAAGTCAACCGCCGCCGCGCTCTCCCCCGCGCGCACCAATCTTTGCCTGGCGCTGCTCGTGCTGTTGGGATTCTCGCTCGGCTGCTCCGAGTTCGTGGTCATCGGCATCGAAAGCGACCTAGCGACGGAACTCGGCGTATCGCTTGCCACCGCAGGCCAACTTATTAGCGTGTTCGCACTGATCTACGCTATCTCGACGCCGGTGCTCGCGCTCAGTACGGGGCGTTTTCGCCGCTACCAGCTGCTCGTGTGCTACAGCATCGTCTTTGTGCTCGGCAACCTGGTCATGGCGTTGGCGCCCAACTTCCAGGTGCTGTTCATCTCGCGCATCATCCTGGGCTCCGTCTCGGGCGCACTGCTCGCCGTGGGCGTGACGTACATCCCCGAGCTTCTGTCTCCGCAGCAAACTTCGCTTGCCATCTCGGTGGTATATGGTGCGTTTTCCGTGGCAATGGTCTTTGTCACTTCGATCGGCAAGTTTGTGGCCGACACGCTCGATTGGCACGTGGCCATGTACGGCACGCTGGCCTTTGCCGTTCTGATCTGCGGAGCGCTCGTGGCGTTTATGCCGCGCGCTGGGCAAACCGACGAGCCCGCCACTTTTCGCGAGCAGGCGGGTCTGCTACGCGAGCCGAGCATCATCACCGGCATGCTCATCTTTTTGTTTGGCGTGGGGTCGGTCTACGTTTTCTACGGCTACGTGACGCCTTATCTTGAGCAGGTGCTGGGCATGGGCACGGTCGAAGCCAGTACCACGCTCATGGCCTACGGCGTGTTCTGCCTGATCTCGAACATCCTGGGCGGATGGATCGATGCGCGCTTTGGCATGAAGGCGCTACTCGTGACGTTTGTGCTGCAGGCTGCAGCGTTACTCGGACTGTTTGCTGTGGGCGGCACCATGCCGCTCGCGCTGGTCTTTGTCTTTAGCCTGGCGCTGCTCATGTACCTGTTCTCGGTGTCGTGCATCACGCACTTTATGGACGTGGCACGCAGCCGCCATCCCAAGTCGATGGTACTCGCAAGTTCGGTTGAGCCCATGGCGTTTAACGTCGGCATCTCGTTTGGCACCGCAGTGGGCGGCGCCGTGGTAAGCAGCGTTGGCATTGCATATGTAGGCGCAGTGGGTGCCGCGTTCTCGCTTGTGGCCTGGGTGCTTACGCTGGTGACGATTAAGTTGGCTCGCTGGGAACGCAAGAGGGCGATGGCGCAGGCGTAGATGCGATACTCGAGCTCGATGATGGCGATCGAAAGGAAACCGCATATGCAACGTGTACTGTTTATCTGCTATGGAAACATCTGCCGCTCGACGATGGCTGAGTCGGTGTTTACCGAGCTGGTGCGGCGCGCTGGACGCGCGGGCGAGTTTGCCATCGATTCCGCGGCGACTTCAACTGAGGAGATTGGCAACCCGCCGCATCATGGCACGGTTGCCAAGCTACGCGAGGTCGGGATTCCCGTCGTCGCACATCGCGCACGTCAGGTGCGTCGCGCGGAGTATGGCGACTGGGACCACATTGTCTATATGGACGACGAGAACGCCCGCGCCCTGTACCGAATTTTTGGGAAGGACCCCGATGGCAAGATCTCGCGCCTGCTCGATTGGACCGAGCGCCCCGGCGACGTGGCCGATCCCTGGTACACCGGCAACTTCGATGCCACCTACCGCGACGTGCTCGACGGTTGCACCGCTATGCTCGAGCAACTGTAGACAAGCGAGGTCGCGAGCCACGTCTTCGGCGCGAAACGAGCGTGGATTTTCTCCCGCTTTGAGCGTTCGAGTGCGCTCTAAACGGGAGAAAATCCACACTCATGAATGTGACAAAGGGACTGTCCCTTTGTCACATCCGGGACTGGCCCTAGACCGGCTTGACCTCCAGCTTTATCCCCTCGGCGCAGGAGTCGCCCAAAACATCCGAAAGGGCCCAGGTCGCATATAGCGGCAAATAGAGAACCGCTCCGTTGCGCTCAACGTTGCCTCTCGAGAAAACAATCCCGAGCCTTACGCCATATTCAGCCGTATCAAGCACATGACCGAGCGCAGCGTGCGCGTGGTAATAGGAGCCCGATTTAACCTCGATCGGAACAGCCGTCCCATCCGGTCCATCGACCACAAAGTCCACTTCACCGCGCTTTTTTGTCTGATAGTAGTAAAGCTGGCGATTTTGGGCAGCCAGCTGCTGGGCCACCACGTTTTCGTAAATGCCGCCCAGATTGGGCTCCTTGCTATCAAGATACGCCGCTTGGGCGACTCCAACGGGGTAGCGCGCCATCAACATGCCCGTATCCGATTGATATAGCTTGAACTGCGATGGCCGTGCCGTCTTGAGCAGGGGCGATTTTGGCTCGGTTACGATATCGGCTTTGAGGGCAACGCCGGCATCGACAAGCCATACAAAATCTCGCTGATACTTCTCGTAGTGAGCCTTGGGGTCAATGGAATTGAGCACGAAACGCTTGTGTTCGCCCTCAAGCATAATGGGGAGCTGATCGTAGATGCTCTGCACCTGAAGGGCACGCCCGCTTGCATACTTGGAAATATCCCGTCGGTACTGTTCGTTGAGCTCGGACTGTAGCTGACGAACAGAGGCAAGGTCGCCCTGCGTGTCAAGGAAACGCTGCACGACCTCCGGCATTCCGCCGACAACGGTATAGGTCCTGAAGTTTGCCATCATCGCGTCATGAATGTAATCAGGAATGGGCCTCTCGCTGATACACGCGTCGCGTATCGTTTGGCGAGCCCCCTCGCTCACTCCGGTTGCCCAGCAAAACTCCTCAAAATCGAGCGGGAACATCCTAAGCTCGTGGACATACCCCACGGGATAGGACCTGACGCCCTTAAACTGGGTCCCGAGCATTGACCCCGAAAACGCCCAGCGGCACCTCCCGTCCTCAACAAGGAACTTTGCCATCGTCATGATGTCGGGGGCTTCTTGGACCTCATCGATAAACACGAGCGTTTTGCCTGGCGCAATCGACTTTCCCGAAAGAAGCGTCACCCTGCTGATGAAATCATCGGCATCCCGCGCCTCGAGAAGAGCATCTTTTGCCTGGCGGTTTTCCATGAGGTTAAGCTCGATGTAGGTTGCATGGTTGGCTTTGCCAAATGCGCGAATCGAATAGCTTTTGCCAATCTGGCGAGAACCCGTAATGAACAAGGCCTTTTGCTCGGAAGATTTCAGCCAACGCTCCAGCTCTGCCGCTATTTTCCTGCGCAGCATAGGCTCTCCCCTCAGTGTCATCAAATGAAATGTAAAGTTTTATACGCTTGATTATCGATGAAATGTAGGATTTTTAGAACCTAAAATCGGATGAAATGCAGAGATTTAGGATTATAAGCAAAAAGAAGGGGCAGCCCCGGCGAATGTGACAAAGGGACTGTCCCTTTGTCACATTGCGCTCGACTACTCGTCGACGATCTCGGCAAGCCAGACGTTCAGCGTATCGACCTCGGGGCAGCAGAACTTTGCCGTACCGGGCTCGTTGCCAGGCACGGTTCCGCCATAGCGCAGGATATCGATATAGGGAAAGCCCACATGGCAGGCCATGGCACACATCTTGCCGCGATCTCGGTCGAAGTCAAAAACGTCGCCCGGCTTGTGCCCGTGATGGCAGCGGCATGTGCCCAACTGGTCCACGCAACTCACGCGGATACGTGGACGCTTTCCACGCGGCGCGCCGAGCGGCTTGCCCCCGCCCGCAGGCCTGGCGCCGTTCTCGCCAGCGTTACTCATGGTCGATCACATCCAGGCAGGCCTCGATGGGAAGGCCGGCCGACTTGTCCTCTTGGTCGGCATTGCGCTCGATAAGCTCGGCCACCACGCGCATGGCATCGCTCGTCGCACGCTGCAGGCTCCAACCGGCCATAACGCGGCCGACGAGCACCGCCGAGAACGTGTCGCCCGTGCCCGGGAAGTAGACCGGGATCAGGTCGAAGGGAATCGTAAAGTACTCCCCCGCCACATGGTCGTAACCGATAACGGCGTTCGTGCCGTCGACCACGGCACTCGTAATGACCACCGACTTGGCGCCCAGCGCGCGCATGGCGTCCACAAGGACGCGGGCTTCGTCGGGCGTGATTTGCTCGGCGATGGGCGTATCGATGAGCAGACAGGCCTCGGTGTAGTTGGGAACCGCGTAGTCGGCGCACTCGAGCAGGTGCCTCATGAGACCGATCGTGGACTCGGGCACGCCGGCATAGAGCTTGCCGTTGTCGCCCATGATGGGGTCGACGAACACCTTGGTGCCCTTTTGCGCGCGGCGGTGGCAGAAGTCCGAGATGATGCGCGTCTCTTCCTCGGTCACGATAAAGCCGGTCGAGATAGCGTCGAACTCAAAGCCGAGTTCCTCCCAGATAGCGAGGCTCTGGCGCACGTACTCGGTGGTGTCGTGGATGTAGAACTTGGGATAGTTGAGCGTGTCGGACACAAGCGCCGTCGGCAGGTTATGGATACGGTAGCCCATGTGCGACAGCACCGGCAGCATGGCGGAAAGCGCGACCTTGCCGTAGCCGCACATATCGTTAATCAGCAGCAGCTGAGTATTCTTCATGAGGGTCTCCCTTGCTTCGGGCGCGGCGCGGCAGCGCCACAGTGCGACTAAGTGTAGCGCAGGGGACGTTGCGAGCGGAGTCGAGCGGCACGAAGGGCAAATTGTTGCGGAAAGGTTTCGGAAAATGATCCCTTTTCCTCCGTCCCCAAGGGATTACATGCACCGAAACGGACCGTGGCGGAATCACAGGTTGAGGACGGACAGCGAAAACGCCCCTAAGCGAGTAAGGTGGCGTGAAAGAGGAGGGCATAGGCCTTGTGGCCATGCCCGACGATTGAACGCCAGATTGCCGCTTAGGGGCGTTTGCAGCGTCGAGCCGTTGCGCGGTTTGGTAAAACCGCGCAACAACTACTTTGGTACCTTGACATTCTTGTATGGCACTCCTAGATTGGTTAGGCACAAAACAATCCCACTACCTAACTAAAGAAAGGAGCGATACGAATTCATGTGTGACGAACCAATTAACCTTCGCACGCACAAACCCGGCGGCGACCCATTGCAACCGGCAGACATGCCCGAAGCGGTCAGCGCCGAAGACAAGCTCGCCAAGCGCATCCTGAGCGGCCTGGGCTTTTGTGGCCACTACATGCACTTTCACGGCGGCGGCGTGTCCGGCAAGGCGCCCATCGTCTGCTTGCTTGCCAAGCAGGAAAACGGCGAGATGTCGCAGCAGGAACTCGGCATGCACTTCGACCTCAAGCCGGGGTCGCTTTCCGAGATCTTGTCCAAGCTCGAGTGCGCCGGCATCATCGAGCGCAGCCGCAATCCAAAAGATCGCCGGCAGCTCACCATTCGCCTGACCGAAGTCGGCTGGGAGAAGGCCCGCATCGACCAGGCCGCCCGCATCCGCTTTAGGGAGCAGGCCTTTAGTGCCCTCACTCACGACGAGCGCGAACAGCTCGCCGAAATGCTTGAGAAAATCCGCGTAACCTGGGAGGAACTGGATGATTAAAACTCTCATGGGCAGCATCCGCGATTACATGAAGGTCACGATCGCCACGCCGCTGCTGGTGCTTGGCGAGGTAATCTGCCAGATGATGATCCCGTTTATCACCGCCGACATGATCGACGCCATCAAGGACGGCACCGCCGTTACCGAGATGCTGCCCACCGCCGGCCTTCTCGTACTCATCGCGCTGACGTCACTCGCCTTTGGCGCCGCCGCGGGCATCACCTGCAGCCATGCCAGCTGCGGCTTTGCCAAGAACCTGCGTCGCGACCTGTTCTACAAGATCCAGACGTTCAGCTTCGCCAACATCGACGAGTTCTCGAGCTCCTCGCTCGTCACCCGCCTCACCACCGACATCAACAACGTGCAGCAGGCCTTTATGATGCTCATCCGCATCGCTGTGCGCGCGCCGCTGGTGCTGGTCTTTGCCTTTACCATGGCATACGCCATGGGCGGCAGCGTCGCCATGGTCTACCTGGTCATCATTCCGCTGCTGGGCTTTGGCCTGTTCTTTATCATCTATAAGGTGCGCCCGATCTTTGCCCGCGTGTTCCGCAAGTACGACGCGCTCAACGAGTCGGTCGAGGAAAACGTCACCGGCATGCGCGTGGTCAAGAGCTACGTGCGCCAGGACTACGAGAAGGAGAAGTTCGCCACCGCCGCGCGCGACGTCCAGATGGACTTCACCCGCGCCGAGAAGCTGCTCGCCTTCAACAACCCCATGATGAACATCTGCGTCAACGGCGCGTTCGTCGTCATCATCTACCTGGGTTCCGAGCTCATCATCACGAGCCAGGGCACCCTGTTCGACGTGGGCCAGCTCTCCTCCATCTTTACCTACGGCTTCCAGATTCTGATGAGCCTAATGCAGCTGTCGATGATCTTTGTCATGGTAACCATGGCAGACGAGTCGGCGCACCGCATTACCGAGGTGCTGGCCGCCGAGCCCACGATCGCCAACCCGACCGAGCCCGTGCACGAGGTTGCCGACGGCTCCATCGACTTCGATCACGTGAGCTTTAAGTATTCCGAGCATGCCCGCCGCCAGGCGCTCGACGATATCGACCTGCATATTAAGAGCGGCGAGACCATCGGCATTATCGGTGGCACCGGCTCGGCCAAGTCGACGCTCGTGAACCTGATCGCCCGCCTGTACGATGTCACGGAGGGCACCGTGCGCGTCGGCGGCGTGGACGTGCGCGACTACGACCTGGACGCGCTGCGCCACCAGGTAGCCATGGTCCTGCAGAAAAACGTGCTGTTTAGCGGCACCATCGCCGAGAACCTGCGCTGGGGCGACCCAAACGCCACCGACGAGGAGGTCCGCGAGGCCGCACATCTGGCCTGCGCCGACGAGTTTGTCGACGGCTTCCCCAAGGGCTACGACACCTGGATTGAGCAGGGCGGCTCCAACGTCTCCGGCGGCCAGAAGCAGCGCCTGTGCATCGCGCGCGCCCTGCTGCGTCGCCCCAAGATTCTGATCCTGGACGACTCCACGAGCGCCGTCGACACCAAGACCGACGCCAAGATCCGCGAGGGCCTGGCGAGCTACCTGCCCAACACGACCAAGCTCATCATCGCCCAGCGCATCAGCTCCGTGCAGGACGCCGACCGCATCATCGTCATGGAGGGCGGCCGCATCAAGGACATCGGCAACCACGATGAGCTGCTCAAGACGAGCGAGATCTACCGCGAGACCTTTACCTCGCAAAATAAGATGAGTGCCGAGGGCGAGGAGGCGGCCGAGACCGCCGCAGCCGACACCGAGGCATCCGCACCGCAAGCTCAGATCCAGGAAGGAGGCGAGGCGCATGAGTAAGGCAGCTACCGCCGAGCGCGCGCGCAACCGCAAGGGCGGCACTATGACGCGCCTGATCAAGATGCTCTTTGGCTTCTACCCGGTGCTTTTGCCCCTCGTCGTCGCCGGCGTTGTGCTCTGCGCCATCATCAACTCCATCGGCGCGACGTTTCTCCAGAGCGCGCTGCAGGTCATTAGCGAATCGTGGCAGTCGGGCGACTGGACGGCCGCGCAGCCCAAGATCTTGAAGCTTGTGACCATCCTCGGCTGCATCTATGCCGTGGGCGTTGCGTCATCGCTGTTCTGGAACCGCGCCATGGCCGTCATCACGCAGGGCTCGCTCGAGAAGCTGCGCGAGAAGATGTTCAACCGCATGCAGGACCTGCCGATCCGCTACTTCGACACGCACCAGCGCGGCGATATCATGAGCCACTACACCAACGACATCGACACGCTGCGCCAGATGATCAGCCAGTCGCTGCCCAACCTGCTCATGACGATCATCGTCATCGTCACCGTGTTCTTCATCATGCTGTATTACAGCGTGTGGATGTGCCTGGTCATCATTGCCGGCGTCGCCTTTATGACCTTTATGACCAAGCTGCTCGGCTCCAACTCCGCGCGCTTCTTTATCGCGCAGCAGACCGAGCTCGGCGTGGTCGAAGGCCATATCGAGGAAGTCATGAACGGCCAGAAAGTCGTCAAGGCGTTCTGTCACGAGTCCGCCGCCGAGGCCGATTTTGACGAGCGCAACGAGAAGCTCTTCGAGGTCTCGCAGAAGGCCAACATGTACGCCAACATCCTCATGCCGATCCTCGGGAACCTGGGCGACTTGCTCTACGTGCTGGTCGCGCTGACCGGCGGCATCTTCCTGGCGCTGGGCGTGCCCAACCTGAGCCTCTCGGGCATGGCGCTCTCCATTGCCGTCGTGGTGCCGTTCCTCAACATGACCAAGCAGTTCTGCGGCCAGATCGGCCAGATCTCGCAGCAGATCAACGCCGTGGTCATGGGCCTTGCCGGCGCCGAGCGCATCTTTGAGCTGCTCGACGAGGAGCCCGAGGCCGACGAGGGCTACGTGACGCTCGTCAACGCGCAGGTCAACCCCGACACCTGGCAGTTCGAGGAGGCCGACCACCGCACCGGCATGTGGGCGTGGAAGCATCCGCACCGCGCGACCGGCGAGATCGAGTACGTGCCGCTGCGTGGCGACCTGGTCATGGACAACGTGGACTTTGGCTATACGCCCGACCACGAGGTGCTGCACGGCGTGTCTGTGTACGCCAAGCCGGGCCAGAAGGTTGCGTTTGTCGGTGCCACCGGCGCCGGCAAGACGACCATCACCAACCTCATCAACCGCTTCTACGACATTGCCGACGGCAAGATCCGCTACGACGGCATCAATGTCAACAAGATTCGCAAGTCCGACCTGCGTCGCTCGCTGGGCGTGGTGCTGCAGGACGTGAACCTGTTCACCGGTACCGTGATGGACAACATCCGCTACGGCAACTTGGACGCCACCGACGAGGAGTGCATCGCGGCGGCTAAGCTCGCAGGCGCGGACGACTTTATCACCCGCCTGCCCGACGGCTACGACACCATGCTCACCGGCAACGGCGCGCAGCTGTCGCAGGGCCAGCGCCAGCTGATCTCGATTGCACGCGCGGCCGTCGCCGATCCTCCGGCGATGATTCTGGACGAGGCCACGAGCTCCATCGACACCCGCACCGAGGCAATCGTGCAGGCAGGCATGGACAAGCTCATGGAGGGCCGCACGACGTTTGTCATCGCGCACCGCCTCTCCACCGTGCGCAACTCCGACGCGATCATCTGCCTTGACCACGGCCGCATTATCGAGCGCGGTAACCACGACGAGCTGATCGCCAAGCGCGGATATTACTACCAGCTCTATACCGGAGCGTTTGAGCTGGAGTAGTTCGGCCCGCCGAGATGGCCGATTTGCCGCTCATTCGTCGGGCATGACCCTAAGGTCAATGCCCTCCTCTTTCGGGGCAAATCGACTCATTTCAACGACCCAAACACAATGCGCCGCAACGAATAAAGCCTCCGCAGCCACACGAGCTGCGGAGGCTTTTTTCATGCCGGCCGGAAACCGTATCCCACTTTTCGGGCCCAGAATGGGATGCCGTTTCCCGCTGGGCCCCCTCCGGGAAACGGCATCCCATTTCAAGGGCATAAACCGGGATGTGATTTCCCCTAACGGCACCTTTGGGAAGCCGCATCCCACTCTAGACGCACAAAACGGGATGAGCTTTCCCATGGTGATCCAAGACCAGAAGCATGTCCGATAGCGCGGCCAGGTCAAGAACAACAAGGCAAGCGTCACGCCAATTTGGACGAGCGTCTGCTGCAGTTTGAGGCTGCTGGCCCATATGGTAGAGTTAACCACCCATGAATTTCAGCACACTGCGTGCTACCTGTTCTTTTGTCATTTAGGGGAGTGAACTTGTGAATACTTCTGTCGCCAAGAAGGCCGGCCAGGCGGTGCGCCTGCTCATGATGGTGCTCACGGCAGTTCTCATCTTCTTCTTCATCAATGTTATGCTGCTCGTCTCCGATATCCAGGGCACGGCGCGTGTGGTCAACTACGCCGGTCTGCTGCGCGGTACCACGCAGCGAATCGTTAAGCTCGAGGATGCGGGCCAGCCTCAAGATGACCTGCTCAAAGCCGTGGATTCATACATCAACGGTTTGCGTTACGGAAGTGACGACCTCAACCTCGTCCGTCTCGACGACGATGAGTATCAGGCAAAAATGACCGAGCTTGCAAATTATTTTGATGAGCTTTGCACCGAGATCATCCGCGTGCGCGAAGTCGGCTATGAGAACACCGACATCATCTCCATGAGCGAGGAGTTCTTTGGCATTTGCGACGATGCTACGCGACTCGCAGAGGACTACTCTCAGGAGAAGGCGTCGGCGCTCAACTATCTCGAGGGCCTGGTGATCATCGACATCATGGGCTTGGTGGCGACCTTTGCGGTCGAACTTGTTCGCGCGGTGCGAACTGCCGCGCTCAATCGCGAACTGCAGAACAAAGTCTATCTCGACGAAGCCACAGGACTGCCCAACAAGAACAAGTGCGAGGAGGTCTTGGGGCAGGAGCAACCTGTCTCCGCGGAGGCGCCCGTTGCGGTGTGCGTCTTCGACCTTAACAATCTGCATACGGTCAATAACAGCTTCGGCCACGAGAAGGGCGACGAATACATCCGTTCTTTTGCCCAGCAGCTGGGGCGCGTGGCGTCGGAGACCTGCTTTGTGGGCCGCGACGGCGGCGATGAGTTTATCGCGGTGCTGCGAGATACCGATCGAGCTGCCGTGGAGTCCTGTCTCGCTCGGGTTCGCGCGAACGTGAACGAGTATTCCGAGACTCATCCCGACATGCCTATCAGCTATGCGGTGGGCTATGCGCTTTCCAGTGATTTTGATGAACCGCCTACGATGCGCGAGCTCTTTTCCCAGGCCGACAAAAACATGTACATCGACAAGAACCGCGTAAAGACAGCCGAGGCAGCCGGGCCGCAACGCGAGGACCGCTAAACCCGTAGCAAAGGGTAGCTAATTTGGGACGGGACTCTTTTGGCTATTTGAGAAGTTGTGCCATGGCGTTGATGAATTTTTGTACTTGGAGGGTCGGCTCGAGCGGATAGTGCAAAAAGACCGGCACCTCGCGGCCGCACAGGAACGGTACGCCCACAAAGGCCGGGTGCACCCCCGACCATGCGCCGCAGGTGAGCACCGCGTCACCCTTTTCCTCCGCCTCGTTAAAGAGCGCAAAGTCGAAGCTATCCACATCGATCACGTCCACGCCGCCGTCTGCCAAAAGATCGATACGCAGGCTGTCCATAGCGTCGTTGCCGTGGCGGAGCACGCGCAGACGCATACCCTCCAAGTCGGCGACCGTAATGCGATTCTTGCGCGCCAGCGGGCTCGTGCGCGGCAGGTCGATATAAAACGGCACGTTGACAATGCGGAGCTTTTGGCAGGCGTCACCCCAGCGCGGGGTCGAAAAACTCGACTGCACCACATCGACCTCACGACCGAGGCTGCGCATGACGGTCTCGCGCTCGTCATAGAGGTCGCTTACCGGCACGATCTCAAATCGCAGCGACGGTTCCAGCTCGTGTACGCCCGACCACATCGACAGCGTTTGGCGCCCCGGGCACATCATCGACACACCCAGACGCACAGCACCGCCATCGCCCGCCGCGCGTCGGGCGCGGCGCAGCGCGTCCTCGGACTGCCGCATGATCGAGCGCGCGTCGTCCACCAGCAGAGCGCCCGCCGGCGTCACCTTAACACCCGAATGCGAGCGCTCGAACAACGTGATGCCAAACTCGACCTCGAAACCCGACACCTGTTTGACGAGCGCCGGGGTCGACACGCGCAATTTTGCCGCCGCACGTGAGAAGCTTCCCAGCTCCGCGGCGGCCGATATGGCCTCGAGTCGTCGATCGTACACGTCAATCTCCCGTTTTCGCGCCTGTGAACGCATGGCGCCACAGGGGGTCGTTTTGGCAGGTCACGCGCTCGATTGAGAAAAACTGCATCGCACAGTATAAACCTACGGTTAACGCCATTCTAACAAATATGCAATTCACCTGCGCAAATGCAAAGCATACGATAACCAGCGAAAACCACGTGGGTCGGTTAATGGGAGCGACCCACCGGGAGGCACAAGAAGGGAAGTTCCTATGAGCAATTGGCTTAAGCTCGAGGGCGATGTCTGCGCCGTGACTGGCGCGCTCGGCGGTATGGGCGTCGAGATTTGCCGCGAGTTCGCCCGCAACGGCGCCAACGTCGTCCTGCTCGACCTGGACGAGGAAAAGGTCAAGGCCGCAGCCGCCGACCTCGCCGCCGAGTTTGGCATCCACGCCGAGGGTTACAAGATGAACGCCACCGATGAGGCCGAGGTTCAGGCCGCCGTCGACGCCACCATCACCGACTTCGGCCGCGTCGACGTCCTCGTCAACACCGCCGGCATCCTGCGCTTCGCCGCCATGGAGGACCTGCCGCTGAGCGACTGGGAGCAGGTGCTCAACGTCAACCTCACCGGTTACTTCATCACCTCGCAGCGCTTTGGTCGCGAGATGATCAGGGCCGGCCAGGGCCGCCTGGTGCACATCTCGACCGTTGCCAGCCACTCCCCCGAGACGTTCTCGGGCGTGTACAGCTCCACCAAGGCCGGCGTCAACATGATGTCCAAGATGCTCGCCGCCGAGTGGGGCCCCTACGGCGTCCGCTCCAACTGCGTCGAGCCTTGCTTCGTTAAGACCCCGATGTCGGCCAACTTCTACGCCGACCCCGAGGTCGAAAAGAGCCGCAGCCGCCTGATCGCCACGCGCCGCATCGGCGAGGTCAGCGATATCGCCAACGCCGTCATGTTCCTGGCGTCCAAGCGCTCGGACTTTACCACCGGCGACGCCATCAAGGTCGACGGCGGCTTCTCCAACATGATGGGCGACCTCACCGCCAAGCCCGGCGGCCGTCGCGCCTATGCCGACAACTACCTTAAGAACAAGGGTGTCGAGCTCTGGTCCGATGAGTCCGGCGTCGCCAAGCCGACTGACCAGTAAACCAACCTAACAGGGAGGCCCGCGAATACGCCTGCTCCTCCCCCGTATCGATTAGAAAGAGTCCAATGGCTTCCACCAACTCCAACAAGGGTCGCGCCGTCGTGCTTTCCGCCGCGTGCGTCACCATGTTCTTCATCAGCTCCATCGCGCTGTATTCCGTCGTGAGCAAGAACCTGCTCGCCGTCTACCCCGAGTGGTCCAGCGCTCTTACCTGGGCCTTCCCGGTCTTTCAGACCATCATGGCCGTGACGGGCATCTTCGCCGGCCGCATCTCCGATAAGATCGGCCCGCGCAACGTCGTGATCGCCGCCGCCGTGTGCTACGGCCTGGGCTGGTTCATGTCCGGTACCGTCACCGAGCCGTGGCAGTTCTACCTGTGGTTCTCGCTCGTCGCCGCCATCGGCAACGGCCTGGGCTACAACCCGGCGCTCACCACCGGCCAAAAGTGGTTCATCGACAAGAAGGGTCTCGCCTCCGGCATCACCCTGGCCGCTTCGACCGCCGGTCCCGCTGTACTGTCCCCGGTGCTCGCCTCGCTGCTCATCCCGAGCCTGGGCATCTTTGGCGCCCTTAAGGCGCTCGGCGTCATCTTCTTTGTGATGATCGCCGCCTCCGCCCTGTTCCTGAAGGCTCCCGAGGCCGGTTGGCTGCCCGAGGGCTTCGAGGCCCCCAAGGGCGGTGCGCACGCCGGCACCTTCGGCGACCTCACCCCGGGCGAGATGGTCAAGACCCCGCGCTTCTGGGTCCTCATCGTCACCTTCGCCTTTGCCGCCACCGCGGGCACCCTGCTCGTGGGCAAGGTTGCCTCCATCGCCGCCGTCCAGCTCTTCGCCGACCCCACGAGCGCCGCGGCCGTCGCCCTCGGCGGTGTGGTGGTCTCCGTCAACACCTGCGCCAACCTGGTCGGCCGCCTGTCCTTTGGCCAGATCATCGACAAGCTCGGCGCCTATAAGTCGCTGCTCATCAGCCTTGTCGTCACCATCGTCGCCCTCGTTATCATGTCGATGAGCTTTACGCAGAGCATGTTCTTCGTGGCGCTCGCCCTGCTCGGCTTTAGCTTTGGCGCTCTGCTCGTCATCTACCCGCCGCTCACCGGTGGCGCCTTTGGCACCAGCAACATCGGCGTCAACTACGGCATCATGTTTTTGGGCTACGCCGCTTCCACCTGGATCAGCCAGCCCATCACCGCTGTGCTGTATCACGCCGAGGCCGGCAGCGCCGCCTACCAGCAGTCCTTCTACGGCGCCATTGTGATCGCCGCCATCGCCGTCGTGCTCACCGTCTACATGATGGTCTCCGACAGCAAGAAGAAGTCCGCCTAGTTCTACCGATGCGACAAAGGAACAGCCCCTTTGTCGCATTCACCGGTCACCAGTATTAAGGAGTCGAAATGTCTGAGCTCAACCCCGTCCGCATTGCCGTTATCGGCGCCGGCGCCATGGGCCGCAACCACATCCGCTTTGTCACCGAGGAGCCCGAGGCCGAGCTCGTCGCCATCGCTGACGCCTTTGAGGGCGCCCGCGCCACGGCCGAGGCCGCCGGCGTGCCGTTTTACACCGATCCCGCCCAGATGATGGACGAGGTCAAGCCCGAGGCCGTCATCATCGCCACCCCCAACGACCTACACCTGGGCGTTGCCCGCGAGGCCGTAAAGCGCAACATCGTGCCGCTGGTCGAAAAGCCGATCTCCAACGACCTGGAAGATGCCCAGGCCTTCGCCGCCGAGGCCGAGACCGCCGGCGTGCCCGTGCTCGTGGGTCAGCACCGTCGCCACAACCCCTTCGTCAACAAGGCCAAGGAGATCATCGAGTCCGGCGAGCTGGGCAAGCTCACCGTGTCGAGCTTCCACTACATGATCTATAAGAACGACGAGTATTTCGATGTCGAGTGGCGCCGCAAGAAGGGTGCCGGCCCGATCCTGGTCAACCTGGTTCACGACGTCGACCTGCTCCGCTACCTGCTGGGCGAGCCCGTTGCCGTCCAGGGTATGCAGTCCAGCGCCGCCCGCGGTTTTGAGACCGAGGACTCCGCCGTGGTCAACGTCCGTTTTGCCGATGGCGCGCTCGCAAGCATGACCATCTCCGACGCCACCGCCAGCCCCTGGAACTGGGAGGCAACCGCTCGCGAGGATCCGCAGTACCGCCCCTTCGACGCCGACGCCTACTTTATCGGCGGCACTAAGGGCGCCCTGTCGCTGCCCCGCCTGCACCAGTTCTCCTACGACGGCGCCTCCAACTGGCACAAGCCGCTGCAGATGGAGATTCCGGCCGTGGACCCGGCACTGCCGCACAAGATGCAGCTCAAGCACTTTGTGAAGGTTGTCCGCCGCGAGGTCGAGCCCGTCGTGACCCCCGCCGATAACGTCAAGACGCTCACGCTGCTTAACGCTATCAAGGAGGCCGCCGAGACCGGCCAGCTCGTCGAGCTGTAATGCTTTAGGGCGAGCCGCGGCAGACTCCCCGCCGAGCGCCTTGGCCCGCCGCCAACAAGCCCCTCTTCTTTGCCCCGCGAGCAGCCTCCTGCCCGCGGGGCATTTTGCTACCTTGCCGACGATTTTTCTGAGACGGGGGCCATTTTGCACCTCAGCCTGATTCGTTCGCCACGAAATGGGCCTATCTACTACGTTTAGCCAATCACCCTCAACCATGCCATATTTCCTAAAATCAAAAGCGCAGGTAGACGGCTTGCGTATTTTCTGAAAACCGGGGGATGGTCGACCCATACGGTTCAAACGTAGTAGATAGGTCGTTTTCGTGGCGAGGGCCCAAAACAGTCTTTTGAAACGGGTGGTATCCTTGGTAGCCCTGTGCTGCAAACGCACCTTAAACGCAAGGAGTCCCATGGATCTTATCGCCCAGCTCGCCCACGAGCTCAACCTTAAGGCCGCCAACATCGAGGCAGCCGTCAAGCTCATCGACGAGGGCAACACCATCCCCTTTATTTCGCGCTACCGCAAAGAAGCAACGGGCGG
Organism: uncultured Collinsella sp.; assembly: GCA_902468085.1. GTDB lineage: Bacteria > Actinomycetota > Coriobacteriia > Coriobacteriales > Coriobacteriaceae > Collinsella. The sequence goes on along the minus strand of CABQXN010000011.1, from coordinate 20,377 downwards.
CATGGACGACGTCGCCCTGCGCGCACTCGACGAGCGCCTGTCCTACCTGCGCAATCTTGAACAGCGCAAAGAGGACGTCATTCTGCTCATCGACGCCCAGGGCAAGCTCACGCCCGAGCTCGAGCAGCAGATTCGCGAGGCCACGCAGCTCCAGCGTGTCGAGGACCTCTACAAGCCCTACCGCAAAAAGCGCATGACCCGCGCGCAGAAGGCCCGCGAGGCAGGCCTGGAGCCGCTTGCCAACATGATCATCATGCAGGCCTCGGCCAAGGGCAGCGCACTCGATGCCGCCGCGGCCTACGTCAACGAGGAAGCCGGCTTCGACACGCCCGAGAAGGCGCTCGCCGGCGCGGCGGACATCGTGGCCGAGACGGTGGCCGAGGACCCCGAGAACGTCGCCGACCTGCGCGCTTTTACGCAAAACACCGCCGATATCGTCGTCGAGGCCACCGACCCCACCGAGAAGACCCCCTACGAGCCGTACTACAGCTATGATGAGCCGCTGCGCCGTATACCCAACCACCGCGTGCTGGCTATCGACCGCGGTGAGCGCGAGGGCAAGCTCCGCGTGCGCGTGAACGTCGACGGTGCTGCCGCCACGGCACGCCTCGGCAGCCGTTGGCCCCGCCGTCAGGGCGTGTTTGCTCCCGTCTTTGACGCCGCCATCGCTGACGGTTACAAGCGCCTCATGGCCCCCTCGCTGGAGCGCGAAGCCCGCGCCAAGCTCACCGTTCGCGCGCAGACCGAGGCCATCAACGTCTTTGCCAAGAATCTCGAGGGCCTGCTCTCGGCACGTCCCGTGCGCGGCGCACGCGTGCTCGCGCTCGACCCGGGCTACCGCACCGGCTGCAAGGTCGCCGTCATGGACGAGACCGGCAAGCTACTCGACCACGGCGTGGTCTACCCCACCAAGCCGCGCCACGACGTCGCCGGCACCAAGCGCGAGCTCGCCCGCCTCGTCAAGAAGGATGGCGTCAACACCATCGTCATCGGCAACGGCACCGCCAGCCGCGAGACCGAGGAAGTCGTCTCGGAGTTCATTGCCGAGCAGGCGCCTGGGCTGCGATACACCATCGTTAACGAAGCCGGCGCGTCGGTGTACTCCGCCTCCGAGCTCGCCAGCCAGGAGTATCCCGATCTGGACGTCACCGTGCGTGGCGCCATGAGCCTGGGCCGCCGCCTGCAGGACCCGCTGGCAGAGCTCGTCAAGATCCCGCCCCAGTCCATCGGCGTTGGCCAGTACCAGCACGACCTTGACCAGGCCGAGCTTTCGCGCACCCTGGGCCACGTGGTGGAGGACGTCGTCAACCGCGTAGGCGTCAACGTAAACACCGCGAGCGCAAGTCTGCTGGGATACGTATCGGGCATCACGCCGAGCGTGGCCAAAAACATCGTGGCCTACCGCGAGGAAAACGGCGCCTTTACCGATCGCCGCCAGCTTAAGAAGGTCCCCAAGCTGGGACCCAAGGCATATCTCAACGCTGCAGGCTTTTTGCGCATCAGCGGCGGCAAAAATCCGCTCGACGCGACAAGCGTCCACCCCGAGAGCTACGAGGTGGCCACGTCCGTCCTGGAGCGCGCCGGCGTTAAAGCAAGCGAGCTCAGCCGCGGCGGCGTACCCGACATCGAGCGCCGTCTGGGCAGCATCTCAACGCTGGCTGGCGATCTGAACTGCGGCACCCTCACGCTCGTCGACATTGTCAACGAGCTCAAGAAGCCCGGCCGCGACCCGCGCGACGACGCGCCCGAGGTGGTCTTTAGCCGCTCGGCGCTTTCCATCGACGACCTGGAACCCGGCATGGAGCTCAAGGGGACGGTGCGCAACGTCGTCGACTTTGGCGCGTTCGTCGACGTGGGCGTGCACCAGGACGGCCTCGTGCATATCTCCAAGCTGGCCAATCGCTTTGTCAAGCACCCGAGCGACGTGGTGCGCGTCGGCGACACGGTCAAGGTGTGGGTAGAAAAGGTCGATCGCGACCGCAAGAAGATCTCGCTCACCATGGTGCAGGGAAAGTAAACCGCCAAAGCAAAGGTACCCCCTGTAGCGATGTGCAAAATCGCGAGTATTCTGCAAATTCCACCGTTCCGGATGCCCCTCAGAGACGAAAAAGCAAAAAACAGCCCCCGTTTTAGCGTCGTCAGAGCCAAAACGGGGGCCGTTCCATGCTTCGGTCAACTGATAAAGACCTTTACCTTGCTGAATACTCTCAATTTTGCACGGCGCAGGCGGGGGTACCTTTGCCCACGGCAGGATATGGAAGCCAATCGCCAACTTGCTGGCAAGCTCGTGCCGGCAGCCCCGGCCTTTCCTTTGCCTAGCGCGACCCTCGCGGAGCGCGTGAGCGATAGGGAAAGGAAAGGCCGGGGCGAACAGCCCACGGTACAGTCGGTGTTCGCGCTACGGCAGGATATGGAAACCGAGCGCCGCGATATCCTTGGCAAAACCGCGCACGGTATCGAGCGAGACCTCGTACGGGTCGCGACCAATGTTCTTGCGCTTGGCCAGGATGCTGTTGGGCACCGTAATGATCTGGCAACCGCAGGCCTCGGCCTGGTAAATGTTGATGAGCTCGCGCGTGGACGCCCACAGGACCTCGCAGTTGGGCTTTGCGGCGGCCTTCTTAACCGACTCCGTCATAAACGGAATGGGGTCGACGCCGGTATCGGCGATACGGCCGGCAAAGAGCGAGATGATGGACGGCGTCTCGGCGTCAACGGCCTCGACCATCTCGTCGACCTGCTTAGGCGTAAAGATGGTAGTGACGTTAACCTTGATGCCGTCGGCCGAAAGCTTGCGGACCAGCTCGGCGGTAGACTCGCCCTTGGTGGTCACGCACGGAATCTTGACGTAGACGTTCTCGGCCCAGGTAGCAATCTCGCGCGCCTCGACCTCCATGGTCTCGACGTCGTCGGCAAAGACCTCAAACGACACGGATACATCGGTGATGTGGGCCAGGACCTCCTTGGCAAACGCGCGGTAATCCGTCACGCCGCCCTTCTTCATAAGGGACGGGTTGGTCGTGAAACCCTGAACGTTGCCGTTCTCGTACATGTCGAGCATGCCCTCGAGGTTTGCACCGTCAGCGAACACCTTGATTGCCATCTGCCTGATTCCTTTCGCTTGCACATGGGCGTTAAACTGCTAAACACTTTACCTACGTTTATCAAGGCGTGAGCTGCGGTTTTTTATCTTCTCGGCGAACGGTATAAACACCTCAGTGTTTGGATTGATAAATCGATTGAGCATGTAAAAGCAAAGAGTCGCAGTTTGGGCAAACGTCAGAACGCGGGATTCATTAGATGAGGCCGAAATGCTGCATCGCTGTGACGGTGCCGTCGTGTGCGACATCATCAGTCACGTAGTCGGCGAGCGCCTTGACCTCGGGCATGGCGTTGCCCATGGCCACGGCCGTCTCGACAGCGGCGAGCATACCCAGATCGTTGCCGGAATCGCCAAAGCCAAAGGTGCGCGCATTTCCCTCGCGGCCCAGATACGCCAGCGCTCGCGCCACGCCCACGCCCTTGTCAATGCCCTTGGGGCTCAGCTCGCGATTCTGGCCACCGGTGTTGCACAGCTCAAACTCGCAATCGATAAAGCCGTCATCATTGGCTACGCGAGCCAAACTGGGCACATTGAGGCATACCTTGCCCACGCGCAGACTGCCGTCGACGCGCATTTCCTCGGCGCTGTGCACCACAGAAGTGCCGACCAGAGACGACTGCTCAACGCCCGCGGGTTCCAGGGCAAAAGTAGCCACGTTGGTCTCGAAAAAGGCCTCAATCCCTGCCGCGGCCATACGGCGTGCAAGCTCCGCGATAACGCCCTCGTCAAAGCAGTCCTCATGCACCACGCGGCCCTCGACCTCGAGCGTCGCCCCCGCCATGGCAACGACACCCGCAGGCTCCAAAGCACGCAGACCATCGGCAATCAGCCACAAGGGACGACCCGTGCAGATAAATGCCTGGTGTCCCGCGTCGCGCAGACGATGAAACGCCTCGACGACCGCCTGCGAGGGGTGAACCGCCGAAAAGTCCTTGTCGGTCATGTTGTCGGGATCGAACGACGTCAGCGTGCCGTCCACGTCAAAAAAGAGCACGGCGGAATCGGGGCACGCATCAATCATATGGGTTCCTTTCGGGGGCGAGAGTAAACGAAGTATCCATCATATAATGGAGCGACGCAACCAGAGAGGTCACCCATGGAATTTTACGCAAGCTGCCCCGAGGGCTTTGAGTCCGCACTCGCCGATGAGCTTAAACGCCTCGGGCTTTCGCATGTTCGCCGGCTGAAGGGCCGCGCTACATTTGAGGGCGAGCTCGAAGAAGGCTACCGCGCCTGTCTGTGGTCGCGCCTGGCGAGCCGTGTATTCGTGGTACTCGGGCGCTTTGAGGCGCAGGATGCCGATGAGCTGTACGACAGCGTTTACGACATCACCTGGGAGACCATCATCCGCCCCGGCGCCACCATCGCCATCACCGCCCGCGGCGTGACCGAGCAGCTGCGCAACACGCGTTTCTCGGCCCTGCGCGCCAAGGACGCGCTGTGCGACCGTCTGGCCGAGACCACGGGCCGTCGCGCCGATGTCGACGCCGCCGATCCCGACGTTCACCTGTTGCTTTCGCTGCGTCAGCGCCGCGCGAGCATCAGCCTGGACCTTTCGGGCGACCCGCTGTTCAAGCGCCTACCGCCCGCGGCGACCCGTGCCGGCGAGGGCGCGCACGTGTTGCGCCCCGACTACGCCGCCCTGGTGTTGGCGCAGGTCGGCTGGACCGCACTATGCGAGCGCGAGTTGACGGCCGACGATTACGAGAACGAAGCCCTTCCCACGCTGATCGATGCCTCGTGCGCCGGCGGCGGTCTGCTGCTGGAGGCCGTGAACATTCTGACCGACCGCGCCCCGGGCGCCGCACGCGAGCGCTGGGGCTTTGAGGGCTGGCAGCTGCACGACGCCGCTCTGTGGGAGCAGCTGCTTGCCGAGGCGCGCGAGCGCGAGGCGGCAGCGCGCGAGCGCCAGGCACGCATCGTGGCCGTAGACATCGACCCCGCCGCCCGCAAGACCGCCGAGCGCATGGTCAAGAGCGCTGGCTACAAGCGTTTTGTCGACTTTTGCGCCGCCAAGCCCGTCACCGTGCTGGACCATGTGGGCGCCGTCGCCGGTGCCGCCGTGGTCGCGGATACGACCGAGACACCGCTTTCGCTCATGCACGACGCCATGACGCTGATCGGCGAGCTGCGTCGCGCGCCCGAGCTTACCGCCGCGCCGGTCGCCGCGCTCGCCCGCGACGGCCTTATGGCCCGCGCGCTCCATGCCGAGCCTGCGCGCTCCATCGCCGTCATGCCCAATAACGAGGAGGCGGCTCTTGAGGTTTGGCCCTCACTCGACCACGCCGCTGCAGCGTTTGAGGCTGCGACCAGCGCGGATACCGAGGCCGAGGTTGCGGATGCCAACGAAGCCAACGACGAAGCCGCCGCTTCCTCCATGCCCGAACCTGCCGCCACGCTCGACTTGGGCGACGGCAAGCCGCTGCCCGTGCTCATCCCGGAGTCCGAGCAGTTCGCCAACCGCCTGCGCAAGAATGCCCGTCTGCGCCGCAAGTGGGCCAAGCGCGAGGGCGTGAGCTGCTATCGCGTCTACGATGCCGACCTGCCCGACTACTCCGCTGCCATCGACCTGTACGAGGGTTGCCCGCAGACGCCGGGCCGCTGGCTCGTCATCGCCGAATACGCCGCGCCCAAGACCATCGACCCCGCGCTGGCCCAGGCCCGCATGCTCGACATCTTGGCCATCGCGCCGCGCATCCTTGATGTTCCGGCCGAGCATGTGCACGCCAAGGCCCGCATGCGTTCGCGTGGCGGCTCGCAGTACGGCAAGCAGGGCGCCGGCAAGGGCGGATCGGGCGTGCGCGCCAACATCGCGCGCCGGCGTCTGCCGCTCATCGAAGAAGGCGGGCTCACCTTTGCCGTCAACTTTGACGACTACCTGGATGTGGGCATCTTCCTGGATCACCGCGTCACCCGCAACCTGGTGCGCGAACACGCCAAACAGGCACGCCGCTTCCTCAATCTGTTCGCCTATACCGGCACCGCCACCTGCTATGCGGCCGACGGCGGCGTCGAGGAAACCGTGACAGTCGACCTTTCCAACACCTACCTGGACTGGGCCGAGCGCAATATGCGCCAGAACGGCTTTGTTGGTCCGCAGCATCATTTTGTGCGCGACGACGTGCTCGCCTGGATTCGCGACCAGCGCCAGACGCGCAACCGCTGGGACTTGATCTTTGTCGACCCGCCCACGTTCTCGAACTCGTCCAAGATGGGCCGCCGCACCTGGGATGTCCAGCGCGACCATGTTGAGCTTTTGGCCGGCGTATCTCGCCTGCTTGCACAGGGCGGACATGCCATCTTTAGCTGCAACCTGCGCGGCTTCCGCCCCGAAACGCGCAAGCTCGCGCGCGCGGGCGTCGTGCTGGAGGACATTACGGCACAGACCATCCCCGAGGACTTCGCGCGCAACCAGAAGGTGCACCACTGCTATATCGTGCGCCGACTGCCCATCGAGGACGCCATGGCCGAGGTCGGCTTTAGCGCCGAGGAGATTGCCGAGCGAACCGAGGAGCTGCGCAACCCCGAGGCGCGCAAGCCTCGTGCAGCAGCGCCCGCGCCCACGCAGGCCGGCAACGGCAAATCAAACTTTGCCGGCAAACCCTCCCCTGCCGGCAAGTCCAAAAAGAAGAAGTTCTACGCCAGCAAGCCCAAGGGCAAATAACAAAGTTGCGGTGGAATACGGACTGTTTTACCTGGAATTAGGCAAATATAGACCGTATTTCACCGCAACTCATATTGGGATGGTGGTTGGCGATCTAGCCTTGGGTGACTAGGCGGTAGCCAATGCCTACGTGCGTTTGGATATAGCGCGGATGCGCGGGGTCGGACTCGATCTTCTTACGCAACGTGCCCATAAAGACGCGCAGGCTCGCCAGGTCGCTCTTGGTCGCCGTGCCCCAAATCTCGTGCAGGATAAACTGGTGCGTCAGTACCTTGTCGGCGTTGTGTGCCAGCAGGCACAGGAGCTTATACTCGATCGGCGTCAGATGCAGTTCCTCGCCATCCATCGTGGCGATGCCGGCATCAAAATCGATATGCAGCTCACCGGTATCGAACGAGCCCTCGGAGACAACGCCACCCGTTTGTGCATACGAAAGGCGCCTGAGCGTCGTGCGAATGCGCGCGAGCAGCTCCTCGACCGAAAACGGCTTGGTCAGGTAGTCGTCGGCACCGGCATCGAGCGCGCGGATTTTGTCCGCATCTTCGCTGCGCGCCGAGACCACGATGATCGGCATGCCCGACCATGCGCGCACCGACTCCACCACCTTGACGCCGTCCATATCGGGCAGGCCCAGATCGAGCAGCACGATGCTCGGTGCCTGCGATGAGGCGGCGGCGATGGCGGCATGGGCGGTCTCCACAGCCATATGGCGCAAGCCGTGCGCCTCGAGCGCGGCAACGATAAGATTGCGAACGGCGGGGTCGTCCTCAACGACCAAGATGAGCGGTTTTACGGCAGAGTTCGGCACAGCGCTACTCCTTATCAAACGAAACGTCGGCGGCGGGAAGTTCAATCGTAAAGACCGAACCGTGCGGGTCCGCCGCGGCAACCTCTATGCTACCGCCATGTGCCAACGCAATGGAACGGCAGAGCGAAAGACCCAGGCCAACGCTGCGGTGGCTGTCGGCCAGACCATGGTTGGCGGTATAGAACGACTCGAAGATCCGCTCGCGATCCTCGGGTGCGATGCCCGGACCATCATCGGCCACCGAGCACGCCACGCGTCCATCGTCGACGCTAATCGAAATCATGATATGCGAGCCCGCGGGCGTATAGGTGATGGCGTTGTTCACCAGATTGACCACCAGCTGCACCATCAGGCGCGCATCGACGTTGACGAGCGCCGGCTCATCGCACGCCACCACCTTAAGGTCGTGCTCGCGCACGGCAGGGTTCACGTGGCGCAGCGCCTCCTCGACGATATCGTCCATGAGCTCGAGCGTGGTCGACAGGCGCATACCGCCACCCTCGAGCTTGGTGATGGCGAGCAGATTCTCGACGGTGGCGTTGAGCCACAGCGCATCCGAGCGAATGGATAGAAGCAGGCCGCGGCGCGTCTGGGCATCGAGCACCGCGGTGCCGGTCGAGCCCTGGTCGAGCAGCACGTCGGCATTGCCCGAAATACTGGTGAGCGGCGTGCGCAGGTCGTGCGAGATGGAGCGCAGCAGGTTGGCGCGCAGCTGTTCGTTTTTGGCAAGCACCGCCGCCTCCTCGCGGGCCTCCATGGCGCGGGCGCGATCGAGCGCCAGCTCGCCTTCGCTCACGATGGCATCGGCAAGTGTCCGCTCCTCATGCGTCAGCACGTCGGGCTCGGCAACGATAGCCAGCACGCCCACCACCGAGGCGGGGTCGCCCGAGCGCGCGAAGCCGTCGCCTGTGCGAACCGTCAGGTAGATGCCATAAAACGCCGATCCGCCATAGGTGGCATCGAGCGGCGTTCCCACATAGGCGGACGCCGAGAGCCGCGGCGGCATCTGCGGCGCCAGTTCATGCACCGGCGCGGCATCGCCCACGGCCGTGTATGTCGCACGCGGCAGCAGGTCATCGCCCTCGGCGTCGGCGCTGTACCACACGACCGGACAGCCCGAAAGACGCGCCAGCTGCGTTGCCATGGCATGGACAATCTGCTGCTGATCGGCGCACCGCTGCAGCATGCGGTTGGTCTCGAGCACCATATGCGTGCGGCGGTCGCTGGCGGCAGCCTGTGCCAAGGCGCGGCGCAGGGCCAACGCAATCGAGCTCGACACAAGCGAGACCACGAACATGATGAAGAACATGCCGGGATAGACGCGGTCGATAAGCGACAGCGAGTAGCGCGGGTCGACAAACAAGAAGTTGTAGAGCGCCACGGCGGCAGCCGAGCTCAGCAAGCAATACAGGCGACTCCAGGTAAAGAATGCGCACAGCTGAACGGCGAACACATAGACGATCATGATGCTCGGCGCGAGACCCGGATGGTCGAGCAGAGCGCCCACAATCGTCGCCGCGACCAGCAACCCCGCCGATACGCAGGCGTCATACAGAGGAGTGCGGCGCGTCAGCGTTGTGCGCCGCCACCAAAAGCTATCGGCAATATCGCCGTCCGTACGGACGTCCATCAGCGTTCCACCCCTCTCTCAAAAACAAAAACCACCACAAAGGGGACAGGCACCTTTGTGGTGGTTTCCCCTTGTGGTGGTTCCAAGTGTAAAGCCTTTGCAACCTGCGGACGTTAGACAAACAGCACGTGCGCAAGCAGTGCGCACACGCACGCCGCGACAAGCACCGTCACCACGATCGAAATCACGCGGTCGGCCATGTCCATGTTGGCCCGATTCGTAAAGAACCGATCTTCGGCAGCATCGGCGCGTACCTCACGCACCAGCTCGGTCGCAAAATCGCAACCGTCAAGCACCTTTGCATCCATGGTTTCCTCCCAGGACTCAATCCCCGTCAATACAAGCCCGCCCGTTCGCAGACAAACCTCGAGCGTCGACTACGGCCGCTCGTTGGGAGCCAGGCGCTGCATCTTGTTCACGGCCTTGAACTTGGTGAACAGCGGCACGTACTCAAAGCTCACGTTGGAGTTCTCCAGGCCGTACCAACGCGCAGGCGTGCCGGCGGCGCGGCGGATGATGTACTTGAGCGTGATGGCCGTACGTTCGCTCGGCTCCACATCGCTTTCGGGCGCCAGAAGCTTACGGATCAGGACAAACTTGAACGTGCCGATGTTACCCGGATCCTTGTAGACCGAGTAGTCATGCGTCTGCGGCGGCAGCTCGCCGGTGGCAGCCAAGTCCTGAACAACCTGACGCAGGTAGGCATTGACGCGCTGGTTGATCTTGTAGCCCAGGTACAGATGCACGCGGAACACGTAGTCGGTGCCGAACGTCTCGACCGAATAGGCAAAGGTGTGCGGTTCGTCCATGGTCTCGACATTCACGAACCACCAGGCGCGGGCACGCTTGGGATGCTTGTCCAAGATCGAATAGACGATATCGCGGTCGATGTAGTCGGTATGGGTGTCCTTGGTCAGGTACACGACGTTGTCACTCATGCGCTCGTAACGGTCGTCGTCGCGCAGGCGCTTGAGCTGCGGCAGGTAGCTGCGCAGCGGCAGCAGCGTAAACTGGCGCTGCTCGACCGCCGTGCCGTTGTACCAGCACACCATAATGCCCATGATGAGTGCAGCCATGAGGATGGTGAAATAGCCGCCGTGGAAGAACTTGGTGAGCGAGCTCACGAAGAAGAAGCCTTCGAGCAAAAGGAAGAAGGCCGCGAAGATCCACGGAGCAACCTTGAGCTTGCGCTCCTCGTGCAGGTAGAAGAAGAGCAGCAGCGTGGTGCACATCATAGTCAGCGTAATGGCAAGGCCGTACGCGGCTTCCATATGCGCCGAGTTCTGGAACAGCAGCACCACGATGACGCAGCCGACAAGCATGACGTTGTTGACCATGGGGATGTAGAGCTGGCCCTTGGTCTCGGCAGGGTAGAAGACCTGCATGTGCGGCATGAGGTCCAGACGGCTGGCCTCGGACACCAGCGAGAATGCGCCGGTGATGAGCGCCTGCGAGGCAATGATGGCCGCAACGGTGGAAAGGCCTACGGCAAACGGACGCAGACCCGGGGCGAGCATCTGGTAGAACGGGTTGAGGTCGGCAATGCCCATGAGCTCGGGGTTGGCAGCGTTGTTCATAAGCCAAGCGCCCTGGCCCATATAGGAAAGCAGCAGGCAGCACTTAACGAACGGCCAGGTAGCGTAGATGTTGCCGCGGCCGACGTGGCCCATGTCGGAGTAGAGCGCCTCGGCACCGGTGGTGGCGAGGAAGCAACTGCCCAGAATCATGATGCCCGCGTGGTTGTTGGGGCTCAGCAAAAAGGCGATGCCGCGCACCGGGTTGAGGCACAGCAGCACGGCGGGGTGCTGGAAAACAAAGAACAGACCCGTGCCGCCCAGGAACAGGAACCACAGCGTCATGATGGGGCCAAAGGCGTGACCGATCTTGGCCGTACCGATGCGCTGTACCAAGAAGAGCACGATGATGATGGCGAGCGTAATGGCGACGACGCGACCCTGGTCATCGCCCAGCACGGCATGGACCGCCGGGATGGTGCGCAGGCCCTCGATGGCCGTGGTAACGGTAACGGCAGGTGTCAGGATGCCGTCGGCGAGCAGCGCGGCGCCACCCAGCATGGCGGGGATGATGAGCCACTTGCCGCAGCGCTTGACCAGGCTGTACAGGGCAAAGATGCCGCCCTCACCATGGTTATCGGCGCGCAGCGAGATGAGCACATACTTGATGGTGGTCAGCAGCGTGACCGTCCACACGACAAGGGAGAGCGCGCCGAGCACGAACTCCTCCGTGACGCTTCCGATGCCGCCGTTGCCGGCAACGAGCGCCTTGGTTACATACATAGGGCTGGTGCCGATATCGCCGTACACCACGCCCAGCGTGACGAGCATCGCCGAGATGCTCACGGGAATCGCAGCGTGCGAAGCTGCCTCCTTGGCCTTTTGTTCCATAAGCCGGTTTCCTCCCAACTTTAATGTTCGAAGGAATTATAGGTAATCGGCCCATGTTTGAATGGCACTGTTTTCCCAGCTAGATAAACATTTATACAGCCTTTAAGCCACCTCGGCGATATGGAATGTGACAAAGGGACTTTCCCTTTGTCACATTCGTCATTTTCCAAGCCAATTTTTGAACCACCACTCCATGGAGCGGCTCATCTCGGCCATAAAGGGACTCGCGTGCTTACGGGTATAGATGTCCACGACGCGCTCCCCCACCTCGCGGGCATGCGGACGGAACATCGCGTCCATCTCGGCCACCTGCGCGTCCATGGTCGCGGCATCGGCGCGGCAGTAGCGCTCCTCGTGCACCAGGTTCACCACGGGATGCGCAATGGCCGGACGCTCCTTACGGGGCGTGCCGATGATGAGCATCGACAGCGGCATGGTATAGGGCGGCAAGTCCAGCAGCTCGGCAACTTCCTCGGCATTCTCGACGATATCGCCGATGTAGCAGCTCCCCAGCCCCAGGGCCTCGGCGGCAACCACGGCGTTTTGCGCAGCGATCACGGCGTCCTGGGCCGCGATGGCAAAGTCGCCCAGACCCGGCGCGCGGCGGGGCGCCTTGCCCGTACGCTCGACAAACTCGGGCTCAAAGCAGCCCACGTGCTCAAACAGATCGATCCACTTGGCATAATCGACCACAAATATTAGTGCCCAGGGCGCCTTGGCGATCATGGGCTGGTGATCGCACAGGTCGGCGAGGCGGTCCAGCGTAGCCTGCTCGCGAATGCTTACGATGGAATACATCATCATGGCGCCTGCCGACGGCGCACGGCTCGCCGCATGCAGAATCGCCGCCCGCTGCTCGTCGGTCACCGCCACGGGGCGGTCGTCGTCATCACGCGCAAAGACACGCGTGGAGGAACGGTGCTCCAACGTGTCCAGCACCGCATTGCCCGTCGTCTCGACCGGATAACCGTTCGTATCCACAGCCTTGGTGCAAACCTGCTCGTTCATCGCCTCATCCTCGCTAATTCTTTAAGAAGCCTTTACGTTTCCGTGTAATTCCCGTCCATTATCGCGCAGGTCGCCACTACATTGCGCCACACCGCCACACGTGCGCGTTAATATGGCTGGTTGTTGTGCGCAGACACCAATTGCAGCGCATATCTTGGTAACAATCGGGTAAACCCCCGCTTTCGTACGTTTTAGTTTGTGAGGAGTCTCAGCATGTTCGCTGCCGCCATCTCGCTCGTCGGTCTTGCGGCGACCGTCTACCTTGTCTTGCGCGAGGCCAAGGCCATTCGCGCTCAGTCGGGCACCGTTGCCAAAAGCGCTCTTGGGTGGAGCGTCGCCTTCGGCCTGTTCCAGGTCTTTTTGACTATTTGGGGCGCCGTGGGCCTCGTCGCTCAAAACGAGCCGCTCGCCTTTGTGATGCTCATCCTGACCAACGCCATCCTCACCGGCTGCGCTTGGGCCAGCATCGCACGCGACCGCATCGCCCCGCGCGTCTTTGCGTTCGCCGCGCCCGACGCCCCCGCCCCCACCGGCAAGCTCGCCCGCCTGCGCGGCGCCTTTGTGGGCAAACCGCTCGTCGCCGCCGTCCTGTGCCTGCTGCTCGCCGGCGTCTTTGCGCTGCTGGGCATGGAGGTATCGTCCAACCACGACTTTACCTGGGTCTACCCCCTGTGCATCCTGCTCGAGTGGGCCATCATCACCACGCTCATGGTCGGCTTGTTCTTCCTATTCCAGCGCCACGGCGCAGCCCCCGCGGTCCTGGCCTTTGCCCTCTTTATCCTGGGCATTGCCGAGTTCTTCGTTATCACGTTTAAGTCCATGCCCATCCAGCCGGGCGACCTTTCGGCCATCTCCACCGCCGCCGCGGTCGCCGGCACCGGCTACACCTTCTCCATCTCGCTGTTCTGTGTGCTGTCCATGGGCTTTACCGCCATCGCCATGCTGCTGTGCGAGTACGCCGGCCTGGTGGCACCGCACCGTCAGAAGGGTGCCGCCAACGCCAAGCGCATGCTGCTCACCAACCTGCTCGTCGCCGTGCTGTGCCTGGGCGGTGTGACCGCACACGTCACGCTCATCGACTACTACAACACCCTCGGCATCACCGTCTACACCTGGCGTCCGCTCGAGAGCTACTGGCGCGAGGGCTACCTGCCCGCTTTCATTAGCGCAGCGCAGTCCATCAAGCCGCCCAAACCCGCCGACTACTCCGTCGACGATGCCAAGGCCACGCTCAAAAAGTACGCCAAGGCCTACGACAAGTCCGACGCGGCCAAGAGCGACGAGCGCGCCGCCGCAAAGGAGCAGTTCGACAGCGAGAAGCCCACGGTCATCGCCATCATGAACGAGACGTTCTCGGATCTGTCGATCTACCAGAACATGCGCGCCGGCTACGAGGGTCCGCAGTACTTTAAGAGCCTGTCCAACTGCCTCAGCCGCGGCAAGCTCTACGTGAGCGCCTACGGCGGCGGCACCGCCAATACCGAGTTTGAGTTTATGACCGGCAACTCCATGGCCAACCTGGGCTCGGGCGTGTACCCCTACACCATCTACAACATGGAAACGACCGGGAACCTGGCAGAGCAGTTCAAATCGCTCGGCTATTCCACCACGGCCATGCACCCCAATCACGCAACCAACTGGAACCGCGAGAACGTCTACAAGGACTTTGGCTTTGACCAGTTCCTGTCCATCAACGATTTCCAGGGAGCCGACACCTTGCGCGGCATGGTGACCGACCAGGCTACCTACGACAAGATTCTTGAGCTGCTCGACCAGAACGCCGATCCGCAGTTTATCTTCGACGTGACCATGCAGAACCACTCGGGCTACGATACGGGCCTGCTGCCGGTCGACAAGCAGATGCACCTGAATATCGACACGACCGACCTGGACGCCAAAACCGTCGAGGACGGCACGCTCTCCGATGTCGACGAGTATGTCTCGTGCATCGAGCAGTCCGACCAGGCGCTTCGCTACTTCCTCAACGCCCTGAGCAAGCTCGACCGCAAGGTGGTCGTGGTGTTCTGGGGCGACCACCAGCCGTTCTTCCCGTCCAAGTTCAACGACAAGTGGTTTACCGGCGAAGACGACGCCACGCACCAGGAGCGTCTGTGGCAGACCGACTACATCATCTGGGCCAACTACGACGTTGCCGGCTGCGACCAGACAAGCGAGGTCGACGACCTGTCCACCAACTACCTGTCCACGCAGCTTATGCAGCTGATCGGCGCACCGCTGACCGACTACCAGAAGGCGCACATGACGCTGCGCGAGTCGCTGCCCGCCATCAACTCGGTGGGCTACGAGGACGCCAGCCTGCGCTGGGCGCTCTCCTCCAACGTCACCGGTGACGACGCCGAAGCCGCAGCCGCCACCAAGGCGCGCGAGGATTACGCCAAGATGCAGTACTACGAGATGTTCCGCGACGGCAAGAACGTGTACACCGAGCACTTCCAGACCGAGGCCAACGAAACCGACCCCAACCTGGCGCCGGGTACGACCAAGATCAAGTAGCAGCGCGTCTTAACTGGTTCGTCTGCCCGGCGACGCGGAACGTAAGGTTCCCTGCTCGGTCAGTCCTGCGCAAGACGAAGGCCACATTAAGTGGCCTTCTTTGCGTGCGGAACTCGCGATAAACCTTATATGCCTCCGCCTGGACAGACTCCCTGATGTTGGGGCGTGGCTTGTCTTGGGTGTATCGCCGAACATATATAAGTTGAAGGCCACGTTATGTGGCCTTCTTTGTTTGCGGAAAGTGTGTCCCGGAATTCTTGTCTGGAATGGGATGCAGTTTCCACTTGGGACCCGATTGGGAAAGTGTGTCCCACTATTCAGCTGGATTCCGGGATGTATTTTCCGGTTGAGGCCCGTTGGGAAAGTGCGTCCCACTTTGGGGGCTGATTCTGGGACGTGGTTTCCGGTTGGCTCTCATTGGGAAAGTTCATCCCATTTCTCGGCCTAATTATGGGACGCAGTTTCCCGTTGAGGACCCTTTGGGAAAGTGCGTCCCGGTCTGGGCGCTCAAACTGGGATGGATTTTCCGGATGAGGGCTTGACGGAAAATGTGTCCCGTTCCGGGCGCTAATTGTGGGATGCAGTTTCCGCTTGCGGAGTCTCCACTCAACAGAAAACCCGGGTGGCCTGTTTTTTGGCTACCCGGGTTTTTGGGTTGTCGATATGTTCGACTGGCTACTAGTGGGTCTTGCGGCGCTTGATCAGCATGATGAGGGCTATCACTACGAGCGTTGCTCCCGCTGCTGCTGCGGTGGCGACTAGGGCGAATGTTTGGTCGCCGGTGTTTGCGAGGTTCTTCGCTGTGGTCGTAGTCTTGACCTTGGTGTCGGTCTTAGCTCCGTTGTCGGACTTGGGTTTGTCCGGGTTCGTCGGGGTCTCAGGAGTCTCGGGGTCCTTTGAGCCTTCGGAATCGGTTGGGCCGGCGGTGTTTACCAGCGTATGGTCCAGGAACTTCTTGGCGCCCGCACTTGCCTGTGAGAACAGGCGGCGCGTGCGGATCGGGGTGGCGTTCACCGTTGTGGGCGCCGTCTCCTCGGCCTCGATATTCACGAGCGTCGTGCCGGTGTCGAGGCCCACGTCGTTGTATCCCACGTGGCAGTAATACTGCGCACCGTCATCGTCTGCGGTCAGGTCAATCTCGAGCTTTGAGGCCGTTCCAGCCGCGAGGTTGCCATCGGCACCCACGAGCTTAAACTCTGTCTCGCCGCGGCCCTTGCGGTACCACATATAGGTCGGTGCCAGCCCTGTTTCGCTATCGTCGGCACCGAGTTGCTTCACATGGCCAATCGCCGAGAGCGTCAGGTGGCTTCCCGCCGCGCGCTCAACCGAAGAGTCGTATCCAAGATCCGACCCCTCCGCAGCATCCGCCGCAGGTCCGCTCACGGTCATCGTCATGCCATCGGGCATGGTCTTGACCGTGATGATTGCCGAGCGAACACCTGTTTCGGTCGTGGATCCATTCTTAACGGCGGCGATGGCGAATCGATACTCCGTATTGGGCTGCAGCCCATCCCACTTGAGCGAGGTCTGCGTGTTGTTGGCAATCTTCCAGCTATTGACGACCGCATCCGCCGCATTGCTCTGCAGCATGCCCACGCCGTAGCTAAAGCCACTCTTGTTTGCGAGTACATCGTCCCAGCTAAACGTAACGCTGGTCGAATCGACGGCGTTTGCCGTAAAGCCCGTCACGGCCGGCGCGTCGGGCATCTCGACGTCCTTAACGTCATAGCCCACGATCCAGAACTGGTCGGTGTCCTTGGTGCCGAGCTTGTCGCCCGAGTCTGCCTCGAACTTGTCGACATCCACCGCGTTGACGCCCAGACGCCACACAAAACCGTACTTGCCCTGCGCGGCCTCGGGCAGGTTGTCGACGGTGCCGCCGTATTCGGTCGATTCACTCGAGGAGTTACCCGTAGTAAAGCCGGCGTTGGCACCAAAGCACAGGCCGCCAAACAACTCGTGCTTTGCGAGCTTCGCGCCCATGACAACGCTGCCGTTCAGCGTCAAGCCGAGCTCGAGCTCCTGCTCCTTGCCCTCCTCGACTTCGATGGTCTGCTCAATGCTCGCCCCCGACTGCGCGACGGCGCCGTTAAACCCATCGTGCGTGTAGGCGCGCGTTACGCCAGGCTTGCCCAGGCCAAAGGAATCCCCAACGGGAGTCTCGCCGTTGAGCGTCGTTTGATAGGTTCCGGGTTCTCCCGACCGGTTGGTCAAAAAGTAGCTGAGCGGCGTCATATTGTGCTGTTTGGCAATGCGGTCATAGGCCTCGACATTAACGACCGAGGTCTGCGCGCCGAGCGACACGGGCGTCGCCATCACGCCCTTGCCACCAGTTTCCTCATTTTCGATCTCATACTCGTAATAGACCATCGGAATCGTGTAGAGCACGGCCTTGTCACCCTCGCCGGCATGCGACTCATAGCTTACGCTTGCGCTGACCGTGCGCTCGCTCCGGTAGTCATAGCATCCCTCGGCGGCAAAATCGACTGAAGCATTCATCGCGACCAGGGGCGGACCGGTCTGCACCTCGACGGCAACGCCCAACTCGGCGCCAATGGTATAGCCCTGGGATGTCCCCGTGCCCTTTTCCTCTCCGTATGACGTGCCGCCCAACACCAGATAGCCGTATGCCTGCTCCAGATCCTCAACATAGGGCGCATCCTGCAGCACGGCAAGCACGCGCGGGTTGGTATAGACCTTGTAGCGGTCCTTGTACGTGATCTTGACGCTGTCGTTGTCGACATCGGGCAGCGCGAGCGAGATAAATGTGCCGTAGGTAGTGCCGCGACGGTTGCTCTCGCTAATCACCTGCTCCTCGCCGCGGCGCACCTTTCCGTTCTCGTCGAGCGAAAAATGCGAGGCGGTCATCCAATAGTAGTCATCGTTCTTGCGCAGGTCCTCGTCGCGGTGCTTGCCCACCACGGCGATAAAGCTCTCGTTATAGCGGTCCGAACCCGAGACGCTGCCCGCCTTGACGTCGCTGATCCACACCTGTTCTATACCCTTGTGGTCATGCTTGTTGCTGCTGTTGTATTGCTGACCGCTCATGCTCATGGTTCCGACCATGGACCCCAAGCCCTGAGCCCCGCTCTGCGCCGTGTTGCAGGCAAAGTCGCGGAACACATCGCCGCCCACGAGCACCTCGTCAACCGCCAGCTGCTCGGACAGGCCGTCAAGGTTGGCAGTGGCAAGGGCAATAGGCGCCAAGGTGCACGGATAGCGCTTATCCTGAGCGCTATCCTTCCATGCGCTGTTGGGCACATGCATCAGCCCATAGGAGGCGAGGAGCCCGTCTCTGTATTCCTTACAATCGGAAAGCTTGAACTCGCCAGACTCCGAGTCAAAATACGCGTAGCGGTACAGCGCGCCGTACAGCCCCTTGCTGCCGTCAGAAGCGCCGTAATCAAAAGCGCTGCGTTGCCAGTCATAGCCCGCAAGAATAAGGCCCGTGACGGTTTCACCCGTCTTCTTTCCTTCTTCATCGTAGGCGACAAACGTGCCGAACGTCGCATTCGCAGCGACCATGGTCTTGCCGTTCGCGGAGAGGGAGATTGCGCCCGCGTCGCCCAGAGCATCGACATGGACGAGCGCACCCTTGGATGCATCCCACGAAAACAGCTCGCAATGCGTCGACTTATCAATATTCTTCTTGCCGTAGGGTGCCGAGACCACGATGGCGAGGTCATCGCAAAAATCGCGATCGAGGTCGCCGGCCGCTAGCGAAACGACAGGAGCTGACTGAAGCTGCGTCCAGGAGTCGTTCCCGCCCTTGTTGTGCGTGGTGTAGTCCGCGGCGTTACCGGCATCGATCTTGACGACGCTTTGCTTCCAGTTGCCGCCCTCCAAGTCATACATGTCGACTACAGCCTTGCGCACGCCGTTCTCGTCGACATAGCAGCCCGCGTAGACAAAAAGCTCGTCGACGCCGTCGCCATCGACATCGCCCGCCTCGACATCAAAGACGGCGTCGTGCTCTTGCAGGTAACCGGCATCCAGGTACTTAAAACGGCCTTCGTACATCATATTAGTGTTGACCGTCACCGGCAGGTGTGTGTCGAGAGTGCGCGTACGCCCGTTGCTAAACGAGTAGAGGACCAGCTCAACCTTTCCGGCGTATGACTTGCCGTCAATCGTCGTGGAGGAACTGTCGCCGTAGGCACGGAACTCGGCAACGCGGCTCTTTTTGCCCGTGCTGGCGTCGCTGCAGAACTCAACACTCGTGGCGTGAATGCCCGAGAAACCGTTGTTGTCGTTGGCGAGTACTGTTGAGGACTCATTGTTGCTTAGGTACGACCAGGTGCCGCCACCGTAGTCGCTATGCTTGTAGAGATCGCTGTTCGTATCGAAGTTGTTGACGTTTTGCCAGAACTTTGCGGCGCCCCACACACTTCCATAGCCATCGGTGAGTTTGCTGCTGCCGCCAATGTCACCGCGCTCGACGTTCTCGAGCTTGTCGCGCAGAGTGTAGCGATTGCCATGGCTACCGTTAGCTGCCATATAGACCTCGCTGCGCGTGGCAAACGTCGTGGGGGTATCAGTGGAATAGGGGCCAACGGTATCGGCCGGAATGTCCTCGCTCGTGCCCAGACCCAGGGCTTGATAATCCTGCTCGGTCATATCGGTGATTGCGGGCGCGTCTGCCGCCTGGGCAACCTGGGGCGTGGCCGTGAAGCAGGCGACGCTCGTGGCGATCAACGCAGCAAGCGCCGCCGTCCCAACAAGCGGGATTTTCGACAGCCTACGGATACGGGGGTGTGGAACGTACATGAGGGACCTCGCTTTATTCGAGTGGAGTGGACTCATTTTTGCAAATGATACATCCGATGCCCGATATCACGTGTCTCATTTTCGCCAACGGCGTGTCTCATTTTTGAGAATCCGAGATGCCGCGGAAATCTTATCCCAGCTCAAAGGCCATTTCTGGGATGTATTTTCCGTCGAGTGCCTCATCGGGAAACTGCATCCCATTTCAAGCGTCGATTCTGGGACGCATTTTCCCCTTAGACCCTCAACCGGAAACCGCATCCCACTTTGAGCGCAAATTCCGGGATGCATTTTCCGCTTGAGCCTCATTGGGAAACGGCGTCCCACTTTGAGGGCTGATTGTGGGATGCATTTTCCGGTTTTGCTCTCATTGGGAAAATGCATCCCGTTTCTTGACCGAATAATGGGACGCAATTTCCCGTTGGAGGTAGCGCGCAGAGATGTGGTGTAAGAGGCGGGGCATACCCCGCCTCTTCCCTTT
>CABQXN010000010.1:0-65488 GCA_902468085.1 uncultured Collinsella sp. | reverse complement strand
AGGCCCTTGCGGCCTAGTCGCTATTTAGGGCGTCCAAGATTTGGGGCGCAGTTCAGGGAGATCGGGCTTTCAAGGCTCAGTTAAACCAAACCTGCGCGGTCAAATGACCCGCAGATTACATCTGCTCGGGAGCGGAGACACCAACAAGGGTGAGCACCAGGGCGAGCGTCACGCGGACGGCATCGCAGGCGGCCAGACGGGCGCGCGAGAGCTCGGGGTCGACGGGACGGCCCTCGCTCGGCAGAACCTGGCAGGCGGCGTAGAAGCTGTGGAAGTCGCCGGCGAGCTCCTCGGCAAAGTGAGTCAGGCGGAACGGGGCACGATCGCGAGCGCAGCTGGCGATGAGGTCGGTGAGCTCGTTGAGCTTACGCGAAAGGGCGAGCTCGGTCGGGTCGGTCAGCAGAGAGTAATCGACGTTCTCACCGATGGCCTTGGCGGCGACGGCCTTCATGCCCATCTCAGCGGCCTGCTCAGCGGTAACGTCTGCGGCACGACGCAGGATGGAGCACACGCGAGCGTGAGCGTACTGCACGTAGTACACCGGGTTGGAGTTGTCGCGCTTCTTGACGGCCTCGATATCGAAGTCGACCATCTGGTTGGAGCTCTTGGAGATGAGCGTGTAGCGAGCGGCGTCGGAGCCGACCTCGTCGACGAGCTCCTGCAGGGTCACCATGGTGCCCTTGCGCTTGGACATACGGACGGGCTTGCCGTTGCGCAGCAGATTGACGAGCTGGCCCAGCAGAACCTCAAACTTGCCGGGATAGCCAAGAGCGTCGCAGACGCAGCGGACGCGCTCGATGTAGCCGTGGTGGTCGGCGCCCCAGATGTCGATGACGTGGTCGACGCGCTGGAACTTATCCCAGTGATAGGCAACGTCGGAGGCGAAGTAGGTGTACTCGCCATCGGACTTGATCAGGACGCGGTCCTTGTCGTCGCCCAGGTCGGTGGAGCGGAACCACAGGGCACCGTCCTTGGTGTAGAGGTAGCCCATCTTGTCGAGCTTCTCAAAAGCGCGGTCGACGGCGGAGGTGCCGGCGGTCTCGCCCTCGGTGTCCTTCACGTACAGAGAGCGCTCGGAGAACCAACGATCGAAGTCGCAGTTAACGGCGTGGCAAAGGTCGCGCATGTTGTCGACCATCTTTACATAGCCGCGCTCGCGGAAGCTCTCCATGCGCTCCTGCGGATCGGCGTTGACCCACTTATCGCCGTCGGTGCGCCAGAACTCGGCAGCCTCGTCGATGATGTAGTCGCCGCCGTAGGAGTCCTTGCCCAGAGTCTCGGCAAAGTTGTCCTGATACGGATGGGTCTCGGGGTGCTCATCGTTCTCGTCGGCAACAAAGGCGTCGCGGTCGGCGATCAGCAGCTTGTGAGCCTCGTCGATATCCACGCCCTGCTTGGCGATGATGTCGGCAAGCTGCATATAGCGCGTGCTGATGGAGTTGCCGAAGGTGTTCATCTGAGAGCCGTGGTCGTTGATGTAGAACTCGCGCTGAATGTCGTAACCGGCGTGATCCATAACACGGCAAAGGGAGTCGCCCAGAGCGGCCCAGCGGCCATGGCCGATGTGCATGGGGCCGACGGGGTTGGCGGAGACGAACTCGACCTGGGTCTTCAGGCCGCCACCGACGTTGGACTTAGCGAAGTCCATGCCCTTCTCGCGGGCCTCGCCAAAGATGGCGTTCTTGACGGCAACGGAGAGGTAGAAGTTGATGAAGCCGGGGCCTGCGATCTCGACCTTCTCGATTGCGGGGTCCTCGGGCATATGGGCAACGACGGCCTCGGCGATCTTGCGCGGGGCGCAGTGAGCCAGCTTGGCGGACTTCAGGGCCATGGTGGAGGTCCACTCGCCATGAGAAGTGTCAGCCGGTCGCTCGATAGCGCAATCGTCAAGTTCAAATGCGGAAAGGTCGCCGGCCTCCTGGGCCGCAGCAAGCGCAGCGCGTACCAGCTCTTCAATCTTCTCGGGCATAGATCCTCCTTGTGTTAAAGCCCCCGAGCTCTTGGTCACTCGTAGGGCAAAAGCCAGAGTTTGTAGCACTCTATCACAAGCGACGGGCACTGTCGCAGGGTAAAGCCAATCGATATTGCATATGCACAAAATTGACTACAGCTTGTATGGAGTCACTCAAAGATGCCAGTCTGCCTGCAGATTATGCAGGCGTTGAAAATGCATAAAGGTGTGAATGAGCTGCGCCTGTTATCGAATACTCTTACCTATCGGAGTTGTGTGCTTTTCCTGCATAAAGTAAGGGTTTGCGCACGTCAGCGTGTTATTCTAGACATACGTAAATTCGTATAAGTTGGAGGTAGCATGTTCTCAATCGGTCAACACGTCATTCATCCGGGTCAGGGAGTCTGCACCGTCGTCGGTTTTAGGGACGACACACCGCAGCCCATGCTACTGCTCGAGACCAAGCAGGGACATGCGCAGACGATCCTCATGTACCCCGTGGCGCAGGCCGACCGTTTGCACGCCGCCATCTCGCAGCAAGATGCCGAGCACCTGCTGAGCCACTATGACGAGCTGGAGTGCGACACCTTTACCGAGCGCAACAGCTCGCTTGAGGAGACGCACTTTAAGCAGCAGCTCAAGCTGGGCGCACCCGAGACGGTCCGCGTGGCAAAGACCATGATGCACCGCATTCGCCAGGCTGAGGAAGCTGATAAAAAACCCAGCTCCTACTACATGCGCGTACTCAAGGAGGCCAAACGCCGCTCCATCGAGGAGTTCGCCGTGGCCTTGGGCGTCACCGAGGAGGCCGCCGAAGCCCGCCTAGCCCAAGCCGCCCTCAACTAACCCATCCGCGCCAAAAACCACCACAAAGGGAACAGGCACCTTTGTGGTGGTTTTCTTGTTCTAGTAGTATTCATTCTTATCGATACCCACGAGCACAAGGAGTCTCTTATGGCAGAGCCGCTTACCGCCGGAATCACCCGCGACCGCGCGTTCGAACTGCTCAATGAGCACAACAAGGACCCGTTCCATATCAC
This sequence comes from uncultured Collinsella sp., assembly GCA_902468085.1. GTDB lineage: Bacteria > Actinomycetota > Coriobacteriia > Coriobacteriales > Coriobacteriaceae > Collinsella. The sequence continues at coordinate 62,497 of CABQXN010000010.1, read as the reverse complement.
CCATGGCGAGACGGTCGAGGGCACTATGCGCTACTTTGCGCGCGAGTTCGACCCCGAGAACGAGGAGTTTTGGGGCATCGTCGGTCTGCTGCACGACCTAGATTGGGAGGAGCATGAGGACGACCCCATGAACCACACCATCTATGCTGCCAAGATTCTTAAGGATGAAGGTGCGTCTCCCGAGCTCATTCGCGCCATCCAGACGCACACGTCAGACTTCAATACCTCGCTGCCCAAGCCCGAGCTGCAGATGGAAAAGATCCTGTTTGCCTGCGATGAGCTCACCGGCCTGATCGGCGCTGCAGTCATCATGCGCCCGAGCAAGAGCGTTATGGACTTTACGACCAAGTCGCTCAAGAAGAAGTTCAAGGACAAGCGCTTTGCCGCCGGCTGCTCGCGCGACGTGATTTCGCAGGGCGCCGAGATGCTGGGCTGGGAGCTTCCTGAGCTCTTCGACCGCACCATCGCAGCCATGCAGTCCTTCGCCCCCGACCACGATACCTTCCAGGCCTAACCGCCCGCGCCACTTAAAACCACCACAAAGGGGAAAGGCACCTTTGTGGTGGTTTTTGTTTGCGCGGACGCTAGGGGCGAACCTGGCCGGTGCCTCGGAGCTTGTATTTGTAGGTGGTGAGGGCCTCGGCGGCAAAGGGGCCACGGGCGTGGAGTTTTTGGGTCGAGATGCCGATCTCGGCGCCCAGGCCAAACTCGCCGCCGTCGGTGAAACGCGTGCTGGCGTTGGAGTACACGGCCGAGGCATCGACCGCATCCAGGAAGCGCTCGCAAGCATCCGTATCCTCGGCAACGATGGCCTCGGAGTGCATCGTGCCGTAGCGGTTGATGTGTGCGATGGCCTCGTCCTCGTTTGCCACGACCTTCACGCTCATCTCGAGCGCCAGGTACTCGCGACCCCAGTCCTCCTCAGTCGCGGCGACGTAGTTGTCGCCCTCGGCAAGCCCGGCGTCGGCGCATGCGGCGCACGTGGCCTCGTCGCCGTGAATGAGCACGCCGTGGTCGTGCAATACAGCAACGACCGCAGGCAAAAACGCATCGGCCACAGCACGGTCGACCAGCAGCGACTCGGCGGCATTGCACACGCCTACGCGCTGGGTCTTGGCATTAACGATAATGTTGAGCGCCTTATCAAAGTCGGCGGATTCATGCACGTAGATGTGGCAGTTGCCCGTGCCCGTCTCGATCACCGGCACAAGCGACTCGCGCACGCAGCGCTGGATCAGGCCTGCACCTCCGCGCGGAATGAGTACGTCGACAATACCGCGGAGCTTCATGAGCTCGCCGGTAGCCTCGCGGTCGGTGGACTCGATCATCGACACGGCCTCGCGCGGGAAGCCCTTGGCCTCGAGCGCATCGGCCAGCAGCTCGGCGATCATGGCACACGAGTGATAGGCCAGCGAGCCGCCGCGTAGAATGCAGGCGTTGCCGGTACGGATGCAGATGCCTGCGGCGTCGGCCGTCACGTTGGGGCGCGCCTCGTAGACCATGGCGACCAGGCCCAACGGCACGCTCACGCGGGTCAGGTCCACACCGCTCGCAAGCACGCGGTGGTCGAGCACGCGGCCGACGGGATCGGGCAGCTCGGCGAGCTTCTCCAAACCGGCGGCCATGCCCTCGACGCGCTCAGGCGTCAGCAGCAGACGGTCGAGCAGACCGGCTGAAGTGCCCGCATCGCACGCGGCGGACATATCGAGCTCGTTAGCGGCGACGATGGAGTCGACACCGTTGCGCAGTGCTGCGGCCATGGCGCGCACGGCCTCCTGACGCTGCTCATCGCTCGCCGTGGCAAGCGAGGCCGACGCTGCCTTGGCGGCAACGGCAAGATCGTGGACATACGTGGCTATATCGACCGACATGGACGGCCCTTTCTCCTAGAAGTTTGCAACCATGGTAGCCGATTTGCGCATGGCCTCGCCCGCGGCGGTAGAATTGGTCAACCCGAAACACCGCAACGAACGGAAGACTCACATGGCCCTCATCACTTCGTACCACGTCCCCGGCCTTTACGTCGAGGACCACAGCATCGACGTCCCCCTTGACTGGCGCGGCCTGGAGCCGATGCTCCTGGCCGTCGGCAGCACCATGCGCCGCGGCGCTATGCCGGCACCCATCGCCGGCGCGCCCGAGAGCATCAAGCTCTTCTACCGCGTGGTTTGCGCGCCCGACCGCATCAACGACGATCTGCCGCTGCTCCTGTTTTTGCAGGGCGGCCCCGGCGGCGAGAGCCCACGTCCGCTGTCGCCCACAAGCGACGGCTGGATCGAGGAGGCCGTCAAGCACTTCCGCGTGGTCCTTCCCGACCAGCGCGGCACCGGACGCAGTAGCTGCGTGGACGGACGCACGATCAAGGCACTGGGTGATCGCGCAACGGCCGCCGGCGCCGATACAGCACGCTCGCAGGCGGACTTCCTCAAGCGCCACCTCGCCAGCTCCATCGTGCGCGATTTTGAGTACCTGCGCCTAGTGGGCTTTGGCGGCAAGCCGTGGGTCACGCTCGGCCAAAGCTACGGCGGTTTTTTGACGCTGAGCTACCTGTCGCTCTTCCCCGAGGGCGTGGCGGCGAGCTTTACCTGCGGCGGAATCCCCCACGTGCCGGCGAGCGCAAGCGAGGTCTACGCGCACACCTTCCCGCGTATGGCCGCCAAGACGCAGCAGTATTACGACCGCTACCCCGCCGACGTCGAGCGCGTGGCAGCCCTGGCCGATGCGCTCGAGGCTCAGAAGCCCGTACTGCCCGACGGCTCGCCGATGACGGTCGAGCGCCTACAGCTCATGGGCAGCGACTTTGGCATGAAGCCGAGCTTTGAGCGCATGCATTGGATTATCGATCACGCGTTTGTTGACGGCGACGGCACGCTGACCTGCGGCGCCTCGGTATCTGACAGCTTTTTGATGCGCGTCTTCGAGCGCACCAACACGCGCACGAATCCGCTGTACTGGACGCTGCAGGAGTTTATCTATGCCGACGGCGATACCCTGCCGATTCGCTGGGCAGCAGCAGAGGAGAAGGCCCATCGTGCCGAGTTCGACACACTCGCGCGCCCGCTCATGTTTACCGGCGAGGCCATGTTCCCGTGGATGTTTGAGCAGATGCCCGAGCTTATGCCCTTTAAGCCCGCCATGGACCTGCTGATGGAAGACACCAGCTGGGACAAGATCTACGACCCGCAGCGACTGGCGTGCAACGAGGTGCCGCTCCAGGCCGCGGTGTATTTCGACGACATGTACGTCGATTCGGGCTTGCAGCTCGATACGCTCAGCCGCGTGGGCAACTCGCATGCCTGGGTGACCAACGAGTTCGAGCACGACGGTCTGCACGGCAGCGTGGTGTTCAAGCACCTCTTCGACGAAGCCCTCAACCGCGGAGACCTGCGCCGGATCTTCTAGCAAAGGAGTGTCCCCACCTGCCGGCACAAAAGGAACGTCCCCAAGTGCCGGCAACGACAATGCCGCAGGTAGAGGACGGAAAGCGAAAACGCCCCTAAGCGAGCAAGGTGACGTGAAAGAGGAGGGCATTGACCTTTTGGTCATACCCGACGATTGAACGTCAGATTGCCGCTTAGGGGCGTTTGCAGCGTCAATTGGTTAGGCGAAGACGATTAGGTTATCCCTGTGTATCGCCGGCTTCTCGGCCAGGTCTGCCAGCAGGCGGTTGCTGGCGATCTGGTCCTGGCGGCGACCGGCAGCAAGCTCCAGCACGTCCGAATCGGCCTCAGCGATACCGCGGGCGATGACCATACCGCTCGGATCGCACACATCGAGCACATCGTCCTCGGCAAACTGGCCATCGACCTCGCGAATACCCACCGCAAGCAAGGAAGAGCCACGGCTAACCAGCGCCTTCGCGGCACCATCATCGACCGTCACCGAGCCGTGCGCCTTGTCGCCCAGTGCGATCCACAGCTTGCGGGGTGCGATGTCCAGACGCTCCGCCGGCGGATCGAACAGCGTGCCCACGCTCTCGCCGCGGGCGAGGCGCACGAGCGCATCGGGTTCCTCGCCCGAGCAAATCACGCTCTGAATGCCCGCCGTCATCAGGATACGGCTCGCGCGAATCTTGGTAATCATGCCGCCCGTGCCCACCGATGTGGAAGAATCGCCCGCCGAGGCAATAATCTTGGCATCGATCTTATGCACGACAGGAACAAACTCGGTCGTCGGGTCCTCGTGCGGATTGGCAGTATAGAGACCATCGATGTCCGAGAGCGTCACGCACAGATCGGCAGAAACCAGGCAGCTCACAAGCGCCGCCAGTGTGTCGTTGTCACCAAACTTAATCTCATCAACGGTAACGGTATCGTTCTCGTTGACGACCGGCACCACGCCAAGCTCCACGAGGCGCAGCAGGGCGTCGCGCGCGTGCAGGTAAGACGTGCGGCGGGCCGTATCGTGGCGCGTGAGCAGCACGAGCGAGGTGAGCAGGTCGCGCGCATGGAACTCCTCGTCGTAGGCCGACGAGATGATGCACTGACCAGCCGAGGCGCAAGCCTGCAGGCTCGGCAGGTCGCCGACCGGCTTGCGGTCGAAGCCCAGCACGGGATAGCCGCAGGCGATAGCGCCCGAGCTCACCACGACCAGACGCCAGCCGAGCTTGCGCAGGGCTGCGGCCTGATCGGCAAGCCCGCCGATAAAGGAGCGGTTGACCTTGCCATCGGCGCCCACAACCGTGGACGAACCGATCTTTACCACCATCGTTTTATAAGAAGTCGTCATACGTCAAACCAATCAACTGTTCAGCGAACGGCCGAGCTGGCGGCCAAGGAAGCGTGACTCGCCCCTACCGCCCAAGGAATTAGTGAGCCCAGGGAAAAGCAGAAGCCGCGGCCATGTTCTTGCGCACGAGCTCGTCGCGCACCTGGGCCAGGCCCTGCTCCATGCCCACCACGTAGGTCTGCGGGTAGAGGAAGCGCTTGAAAGCCGAGTCCAGATGATCGAGTGCCCAAGCACAGCGCTCGCGCGCATCCTCGATGCTCTCACGCGGAGCCACCGCACCGCCATCGCGCACGATCGGCACCAGCAGCTCGCGATACTCAAGCTCCGACACATCGGTTACCAGGGCGGCATCGTTCACGGCCACGAGGGTATTGCCGCGCGCGGCGCCCTCCCCCGCCAGATGGTCCTCATCATAGATCATGTCGCAGACCGGGCCGCCAAAGCCATCGTAATAGCGGCGCACACGCTGCACACCCGGAATCGTGCGCTTGTAGGGCTGCTCGGAGAGCTTCACCACCGGCGTCCACGGGTCTGTCTCGTTCGCCCGACGGGCGGAAAGCTTGTACACGCCGCCCAGCGCCGGCTGATCGTAGCAGGTCGCGAGCTTGGTGCCCACGCCAAAGCTGTCGATGGGTGCGCCCTGGTCGAGCAGCGACTGGATCGTGTACTCGTCCAGGTCGTTAGACACCGAGATCCCCACATAAGGCAGGCCCTCGGCATCAAAACGACCACGGACATACTTGGAGAGCTTGGCGAGGTCGCCCGAGTCAATGCGAATCGCCGACAGGCGCTCGCCCGCCGCCTCCATCTCCTTGGCAACCGTAATGGCATGCTCGCAGCCCTCGCGCACGTCATAGGTGTCGATGAGCAGCGTGCAGTTCTTAGGGCTCGACTTGGCAAAGGCGCGGAAGGCCTCGAGCTCGGAATCGAAGCTCATCACCCAGCTGTGCGCGTGGGTGCCAAAGACGGGGATGCCGTAACGGCGCCCGGCAAGCACGTTAGACGTGGACGAGCAGCCGGCAACGTAGCTCGCGCGGGCGACGGCCAGACCGCCATCGGGACCCTGGGCGCGGCGCAGGCCAAACTCGGCGACAGGACGGCCATCCGCCGCCAACACCACGCGTGCCGTCTTGGTGGCGACGAGCGTCTGGAAGCCGACGATGTTGAGCAGCGCCGTCTCGAGCAGCTGGCACTCCAGCGCCGGACCGGTGACGCGCACCATGGGCTCGCGCGGAAAAACAAGCTCGCCCTCGGGCACGGCGTCAATGTTCACGTGCGCGTGGAAGTTGCGCAGATAGTCGAGGAATGCGGGTTTAAACATCGCACCGCCGGCGGGAGCCTGAAGCGAGGCGAGGTACTCGATGTCCTCAGGCGTAAAGCGCAGATTCTCGACCAGCTCGGGGAGCTCGGCGGTACCGCACATGACGGCGTACGCGCTGCCAAACGGATGGTCACGGTAAAACGCGGTAAAACAACCCTGCTCATTGGCCTTGCCGCTCTCCCACAGGCCCTGGGCCATAGTGAGCTCGTACAGATCGGTGAGCATTACAATGTCGGTGGGATGCGAGATGTCGGTCAAAGCCATGGGGCGACCTTTCGGATGTGTGGTACAGAATTTGAGGGTTAGACGAGAGCAGAGGATGCGGACATGACGCCCGATGTAAATCGGTTAGAGCAGGCCCATGCTGGTCAGGATCGTGTAGCCCATAAAGATAACAAACGCGATGAGGGCAAGGACAATGATGATTTTTTGAGCCGGCGCCATGCCAGGGATCTCGTTCTCGCCCGTAGGTTCCTTGGAGGTAACCATGCGCTGGGCAAAGGTCATCTCGTCACGGCTCAGCTTGGGCTCGACGGACTTGGGACGAGCGGCCTTTTTAGGCTGAGGTTTGGGCGCGGCAGGTGCAGGCTTCGCAGCAGCGGGCTTGGGAGCGGGCGCGGGCGCCGATGCGGATGCGGCGTTCGCGGCGGCCTCCTCGGCCTTCGTACGCTCGGCACGCAGGGCAGCCAGCTCCTCGCGCTCGCGACGGGCCTCTTCCCGAGCCTCGCGGCGGGCCTTCTCAGCGCGGAGCTCTTCCAACTCAGCGCGCTCCTCGTCGGACAATGGTTGGGACTCAAGCTCGGCCATGGTAAAGCCCTTTCTTTTAAAAAAAGCCGCCGACACAATGTCAGCGGCTTATCAAATCCAAGGGTGGAGACGAAGGGAGTCGAACCCTCGGCCTCTGCCATGCGACGGCAGCGCTCTCCCAACTGAGCTACGTCCCCAGGACAAGTTGATATTTTACCTACGGCTCGCCAACTGTCAACGCCCAATAACCAGTCTTTTTGGGACGCGGCTATTTTGGCAACTTTTCGAACAGGCGATCCTCTCGATGATTTTTTAATCCCCGTCCCAGAAAAATCATCGACGAACGCACTACTTTGCGCTGGTAAGAACACCGGTGGTGTCGAAGGCAGGGGTGAAGCTCTCGTCTACAGCGCCGCCCTCTTGCCAAAACATCGTCGTAAAGCCCAGGTCATCGGCATGGTCGAGCACCTGCTCGTACTCCTCGCGCGTCACGGCGCGTGCCAGGTCGCCGCCCTGCTCTCGCATGAGCGCATTGGGCGTGTACTGGTTCATGACCGAGATCGGCACGTCGCCCACCGTCTGCCACACCAGGTCTAACACGCGGCACGAGTCATCCGCATGCCCCGGCAGCACCAGGTGGCGCACGATGATGCCGCGCTTCATGAGCCCGCCCTCATCCACCAGCTCTCCCCCGCGGCGATCGATCTCGCGCGCCATCTGGGCCAGACCCGACACGGCCACGCGCGGGTAGTCCTTAATATGAGAAAGCGACTGCGCAAGCCCGGCATCGGCATATTTAAAGTCAGTGAGCCACATATCGACCAGGTCGCCCAGCGCCGCCACGGCACTCGCGCGCTCATAACCGCTCGTGTTGTAGACGATTGGGATGACCAGCCCGCGCGCCCGTGCCGCGGCAATCGCGGCAGGCAACAGGTGCGCATAGTGCGTCGCCGTCACCAAATTGATGTTGTTGGCACCCTGGTCCTGCAGTTCCAGCATAATCTCGACCAGGCGCTCAGGCGAAATCTCAAGGCCAAAATTGCCGGTCGAGATCTCGTGGTTCTGACAGTAGATACATTTAAGCGAACAGCCGCTAAAGAAGATCGTGCCCGAACCGGCCTCGCCCGAGATAGGCGGCTCCTCCCACATATGAAGCGCCGCGCGGGCCACCCTGAGCGTGTCGTTAGCACCGCATACGCCGCGCGCGCCCTCATCGCGCGCCGCACCGCAACGGCGCGGACACAAATGGCAGGCGGACGAAAAAAGTTCGGTCAACGACGTCGGCATAAAAACATGCTCCAAAACAACGATTCAGCAGCTCAAACGTAAAGGGCCAGACCGCGTAGACGGCTCCGTCCCTAAGGCGCCGTAATCGTCCGACACGATTTTTGTAATGTCAAGACTGGAATCCACAAAGTGCCGCTTTATGATGTAGGTATTCCGCCCCCCGCGGAGCAACTGGGTGAACCGTCGCGTTTATTTAGGGAGCCCACACAGTCGTACCTAGTACAGGTATCCTTCGTTGTTAAGGACGCTGGAACAGTCGATGAGGGCACCCACCTGTTTTAGGTGGGTTCATTTTCGTAACGTGGGGGGTGGTTTTCTTTTGCCGAAAATCACCATCACGGTCCATATGGATTCCCGCCGGCATCCCGACAAGCCATCGACAACATCCCAATATCTGGTAAGCGCGTGATTATCGCTGCGTGCAATTACATGCACCCCCCTTGGTCGAGTATTATGGTTCGGCTATGCCCTTTGCGCATGGCGTTCTTCTGACCTTTTCCTTCGACGCTTGGCGGTTTTTAGATTCATGGCTTCATCCCCGAGCTACATACCATACCTATGCGTGGCAGCGGCGGCCTTTATCACGACCTTCCTCGCGGTGCCCCTGGTCAAGCGCTTGGCAATTAAGCTCGATGCCGTCGACTATCCTTCTAAGCGCCGCATCAACACCAAGCCCATCCCGCGTTTGGGCGGAACGGCGGTGTTTTTGGGCCTGGTCGTTGCCTGCATTGTGCAAATCCTAGGCACCTGGCACCTAGGCTGGCCACCCGTCCTGGTGCCGCACCCGCGCCTTCACATTAGCTATCCCATGCTGGCGCTCTCCTTTACCGTCATCTTTGCGACCGGCGCTATCGACGACGTCTTCCAGCTCAAGCCCAAGCAAAAGCTGGCCGGACAGGTCCTCGCCGCGCTCATCGCCTGTATCGGCGGCCTGAAAATCGGCGTCATCGTCAACCCGTTTGCCCCCGGCGAAATCATGCTCGCATGGCTCGCCTACCCCATCACCGTGATCTATCTGGTGGCATTCACCAACATCATTAACCTCATCGACGGCCTCGACGGCTTGGCCACGGGCATCTGCGGCATCGCGTCGTTCACCATGTTTTCGATGGCCGTTCTCTCGGGCCGCATCGACGCCGCCGCGCTCTCCATTGCGCTCTTTGGCGCCTGTCTGGCCTTTTTGCGCTACAACTTCAACCCCGCAAGCATCTTCTTGGGCGACTCGGGGTCGCTGCTTCTAGGCTTTGCGTTGGGCTCCATCTCGCTGCTCAACGTGAGCCGCACCGCCGCGCTCACCTCGCTTATCATCCCGCTCATCGTTGCCGGCGTGCCCATCATCGACACGTTTAGCGCCATTGTGCGCCGCAGGCGCGCCCACATTAGCATCGGGCAGGCCGACAAGGGCCACATCCACCACCGCTTGATCCAAGAAGGCTACAACCAAAAACAGGCCGTGCTGCTCATCTATGCCTGGTGCATCATGCTTTCGGCCGGCGCCGCCGCGATTAACCAGGTCGAGGTGCCCATGCGTGTGCTCATCTTTACCGTGCTCGCCATTGGCTCGGCGGCCTTCGCCAAGCACCTGCACCTGTTTGAACCCGTGCTGCGCCACCATTACAACAAGCGTACGCACGAGGACGAGCTCGTCACCCCCGACGACCCCGCCTTTAAGCAGGAGGAGCAGGCAGCCGAGGAGCGCAAAGAAGAGCGCCACCACAAGCTCTAGGGCAAGCTGCCGAGGATGTGCCAAGGCACCGTTAGCCAAGCGCGGCCGCGCCGCACCCATCGCACATGCCGCACCACGCGCGTCCCTCTCCCGCCCCTCGCCTACTTACGCACCGCCCCTCCAATAAACGCGTTATCATCTTGACCCATGAACATACGTTAGGAGCAATCATGCCAAACGAGAACAGCTACGAAGTCGCGCTGCAAAAGAGCAACGCCATTCGCGAGGGCCTGACCAAGACGCCCGAGAAGTTCACCATGCTCACCGGCGACCGCCCCACCGGCCGTCTGCACCTGGGCCACTACTTCGGCACCCTCAAGGGCCGTGTTGAGCTGCAGAACATGGGCGCCAAGACCAACGTGCTCATCGCCGACTACCAGGTCATCACTGACCGCGACACGACCGAGCACATCCAGGACAACGTGTACAACATGGTCATGGACTACCTTGCCTGCGGCATCGACCCCGACAAGACCATGATCTACGCGCACTCCGCCGTGCCCGCCGCCAACCAGCTCATGCTGCCGTTCCTGTCGCTGGTGTCCGAGGCCGAGCTGGCGCGCAACCCCACCGTCAAGGCCGAGATGGAGGCCTCGGGCCACGAGCTCACCGGCCTTCTGCTCACCTACCCGGTACATCAAGCCTGCGACATCCTGTTCTGCAAGGGCAACGTGGTACCCGTCGGCCGCGACCAGCTGCCGCACATCGAGCTTACCCGCACCATCGCCCGCCGCTTTAACAACCGTTACGGCAAGGTGTTCCCCGAGGTCGACGCGCTGCTGTCCGAGACCCCGCTACTGCCCGGCCTTGACGGTCGCAAGATGAGCAAGAGCTACGGCAACGCCATCAACATCTCGATGACCGCTGAGGAGACGGCCAAGCGCATCAAGAAAAGCCAGACCGACTCTGAGCGCATGATCACGTTCGATCCCGAGAACCGCCCCGGCGTGTCTGGCCTGCTTTCGACAGCCGCCATCTGCACCGGCCGCTCCGAGGTCGAAATTGCCGAGGAGATTGGCATGGGCGGCTCCGGCCAGCTCAAGAAGTACGTGACCGAGGTCGTCAACGAGTACTTCGCACCTATCCGCGAGCGTCGCCAGCGCTACGAGAACGATCTGGATTACGTGAAGGACGTGCTGCACGAGGGCAACCGTCGCGCCAACGAGATCGCCGAGCAGACCCTGGCAGAGGTTCAGGACGCCATGGGTATGGTGTACTAGGCCGATCTGCTGGCTTGAGCTTTCGATTGCTATAGGGCGGGCGCTACGGCGTCCGCCTTTTTTGGAGCCGGACCGCTTCGGCTCCGTCCATCGCACTCCCCCGACAAACAGGAACAGGCCCGCCGGCAGTTAGTTGCCAGCGGGCCTGTTCCCGAAGTACACCGTTGAATCGCACAGAGGGGAGGAATGCGAATCAAACTCAACAGGGCAGGCTTTTTCATCGCCTATTGCCTGCTCCGTTGCTGAAACCAATATAGTTCGCCGTGGTTTACTTTGCAGCATCAATATCCGCCGCCATAGCTTCTCCATAAGTTAGCCCAAGTAAACTAAACCACCACAAAGGGGTAGGCACCTTTGTGGTGGTTTTGGCCACGGCAGAGCCGTTAGAGTCCGGCAAGCCAGCGACAGGCGGCCAAGTCGACGTGCACGGGATCGGTAAACGTCACACCCTCCCCCATTAAGAGCTCACGCTGAGCATCGGGGCCGCCAAAGGCAAAGCCCTCACAGATACGGCCGTCGGCAAACACCACGCGGTGACAGGGAATCTCGCCGGGGCGCGGATTGCTATGCAGGGCATACCCCACATACCGCGCACTTCGTGGACGACCGGCAAGCAGCGCCACCTGGCCATACGTGGCTACCATCCCCTCGGGGATCTGCTCGACCACCTCGTACACCCGTTCAAAAAAGCCCTCAGACGTCATTGCTCGCTCCCTTCCACCCCGAAAAGCATAAACCACCGCAAAGGGGACAGGCACCTTTGTGGTGGTTTATGGCAGGTCGGTTAGTTGGCGGGCTGGAAGAAGGCTACGGCTACGGCGCCGGGGCCTACGTGGGTGCCGATGGTGGCACCAATGGTGTGAACGGGCAGTTCGCCCTCGGTGTGACCAGCCCACAGTGCCGCACTGTCCTCGATATACTTCTTGAGCACCGCATCCGAAAGGCCCGTATAGCCGAGCGCCAGCGGCATGGAAAAGTCGATGCCGCCTGCCTTTTCGACCTTCTGGTTGAGCAGGTTCCGGCCGTTCTTGGAGCCACGAGCCTTGCCCAGCTGCACGATCAGACCGTCCTCCGCTGCCACAACGGGCTTCACATTGAGCAACGTGCCCACAGCACCAGCCGCAGCAGACAGGCGACCGCCGCGAACGAGGTACTCAAGCGTCTCGAGCAGGCCGATGACGACTACACGGTCGCGCACGGCCTCGACAGCCGCCGCGATCTGAGCCGCGCCCTGGCCCTCGTCCACCAAACGCAGCGCGTACTCAACCAGCACGCGCTCGCCCAGGGTAACGTTATTGCTATCCACCACATACACATCGCCGCCCGGCGCCTCGGCAAGTGCGGTGCGGGCACTTTGGTTGGTACCCGAAAGCTTAGCGCCCACGGTAATAATCACTGCCTCATCGCCGGCCTCACGCGCCTCGGCAATAGCCTGCGAAAACGCGTACGGGTTGACCTGGCCGGTCTTGGGCAGCTCATCGCGCTCCACGAGCATCTCGTAAAAGCGCTGGTGATCGATGTCGACGCCATCCATGTACACATCGGTGCCAAAGGTGACGGACAGCGGCAAAACGGCCAATGCTGGGTGCTCGGCCGGTGACATATCGCTTGCGGAATCGGTAATAATACGGACGGACATAGCGAATCCTTTCTTGCGCAGGTCCCGCGCAGGGAATTTTGACAGCAAGCCCCGGCACGGCATACGCGCTCAAACGGGACTATGCAGTTGTTAATTGGAAGCAAATGCCTTGGCGGCCTTAGATCTCGCGCAGGGTGTTGAGAATCGTGCGTAGCGACGCATACATCTGCTCGCGCTGCTCCACACCCATAGCCTTACCGGTGGTATCGAGCACCTCGCGAATGATGCGGTCCGCCTCGCTCATACTCTCGCCGCCCAGAGCGGTCAGGCGCACCGGAGCACGATACTTAACGGCGGCATCGCCCGAATCATCGACCTCGACGTAGCCGCCCTCCTCCAGATGCGCGAGCGTGCGCGAGACGGCGGCGCGGGTCACGCCTGCCATGCGAGCGAGGTCGGCGCCAGTCAGGCCGTCCTTGCTGCGCTCAAGATAGTACAGGCACATAACGTCGGAGCCCTTGAGGCCCAGCCTTGCGCCCTCGGATGTCTTAATGCGCTGGATCTCCTTGTAGAGCCCGCTGATCAGTCCGACAAAGTCCTCGAAACGTGTCTCGTCGTTCTGCTGCATGGGAGACGACCGCCTTTCGCTTGCATAATGCTAACGGGTAAACATCTTAACCGTACTTATCGGCCGCCAGCCCTGCGCACCCTATTTGTTAACCCATCAACATAAAAACCACCACAAAGGGGACAGGCACCATTGTGGTGGTTTTGACCGTCGAGTTTGATCCGCAGACTTCGCTACAGCTCCACGCAGGGATTGTCGCGAGTCACAAGCGTCTTAACGACAACCGTCGCTCCCAGATAACGCTCGAGCAACTCAGCGAGGCGATCGATCGCGGCCTGGCAGTCCTTCATTCGCTCGGGCTCCACGCACTCAATCGCCAGGAACGCATCGGCCGAATCATCGGACAGAGCCGTTCGAACGCCGTCGCGCCAGTTCCAGCAGCGGCACACGGCGCCCGCATCATCGATATAGGCCAGCTCGCAGGGCAGCGTCGGATCGTCCGCCTCCTCGCCAAGCGGCAAGAACGCGTCGCCACCGTCGGTCACCTTCAGGCGAAGGTCTCCCTCGATCGCATGCAGATCCTCGCCTCCCACGGGCAGCGTGTAGGTCAGCGACACCGTGTTGTAAATATCCACCGCCGGCGTGATATGACCGACCGGCTTGCCCTTGAGCACGCGCTTAAGCAGGTTCTCAATCGAACAACGCGCACCCTTCTTAGTCTTGAACAGACGATACGCCTCGCGCCATGCCTTGACCGGTGCGTTCTCGCTGATAGTGTCGCTGGTCAGATGACGCTCCGCGTCGATATTGGCGCGATCGAGCAGCGCCGCAATCGCGTCCACGTCCTCTTGAGGAATCTGCGCCGCGGGTTTCATGCCCTCAACGACTACAACACCGACCGCTGCCTGCGGAAACAGCTCCCAAAATGAATCCTCGGCAATAAAGCTCTTCACACATGCTCCCTTCACGATTCGCGCCAACGCGAGCGCCTAAACAAAAAGCGCCCTTACAACGACCACCTTCAAAGTCCTACGGTGCCGTCACAAGAACGCTTACGCTGTCCCCATCCGGAGAAGGGGACGATATGTCAGGCGTATTGTAACCCGAGTCATCCACGTGAGCAAAACCACCACAAAGGTGCCTGTCCCCTTTGTGGTGGATATGGACTCACGGCGAAGCTAGTGGCGGAGTCCCAGCAGGCCGCGGCCGCGATGACGGGCCTCGGCGGACACCTGGGCGTGCGGGCCGGCGGCTTTGACGGACTCGGGCAGGTGCGAGTACTTCTTCTCGAAGTTCTCCTCGAACATCACCGCCAGGTTGTGCGCGGCCTCGTCGTAGCGCGCGGTGCTCTGCCAGTATTGGCGCGGCACCAGGATGCCATCGGGCACGCCGTGGCACGTCGTGGGAATGTCGACGTTAAAGATGTCGTCGTGCACGAACTCGCTGTCCTCAATGGTGCCGTCGAGGGCGCGCGCGACCAGCGAGCGCGTGTAGGCCAGCTCGATGCGATGACCCACGCCGTAGCCGCCGCCGATCCAGCCGGTGTTGACCAGGTACACGCGCGTGCGGCCGTCGGCAATGCGCTCGCCAAGCATCTTGGCGTAAACCATGGGGTCGAGCGGCATAAACGGCTCGCCGAACAGCGAAGAGAACGTGGGCGTGGGCTCGGTGACGCCGACCTCGGTGCCGGGAATCTTAGCCGTAAAGCCCGTCACAAAGTGGTACATGGCGGCGTCGGCCGTCAGGCGCGAGATGGGCGGCAGCACGCCAAAAGCGTCGCAAGTCAGGAACAGCACGACACTCGGAGTGGTGCCCATGCCCTTAGTCCACGCGTTAGGAATGTGCTCCACGGGATAGGCCACGCGCGTGTTGTGCGTGATCGAGATGTCGTCGTAGTTGGGCTTGCGGTTCTCGTCGAGCACCACGTTTTCGCAAATGGCGCCAAAACGGACGGCGTTGAAGATCTCGGGCTCGTGGAAGGCGTCCAGGCCCTCGCATTTGGCGTAGCAGCCACCCTCGATGTTGAAGATGCCCATGTCGGACCAACCGTGCTCGTCGTCGCCGATCAGCAGGCGCGTGGGATTGGCCGAAAGCGTGGTCTTGCCGGTGCCGGACAGGCCAAAGAACACGGCGGTCTCGTGCGTGACGGGATCCATGCTGGCCGAGCAATGCATGGGCAGCACGTCGTCCTCGACAGGCAGCAGGTAGTTCATGACACTGAAGATGGACTTTTTGATTTCGCCGGAGTAGCCGGTACCCGCGACCAAAATCACGCGCTCCTGGAAGTTGATGACCACGGCGGCGCTGGAGTTGAGGCCCTTGATGGCAGGATCGCACTGGTAACCGGGCGCTGCGAGCACGCAGAAGTCGGGCTCGCCGGTGCGCGCGATTTCGCGGGCGAGCGGACG
Organism: uncultured Collinsella sp.; assembly: GCA_902468085.1. Lineage (GTDB taxonomy): Bacteria > Actinomycetota > Coriobacteriia > Coriobacteriales > Coriobacteriaceae > Collinsella. The sequence goes on along the minus strand of CABQXN010000010.1, from coordinate 46,913 downwards.
GGCGAGCATTTGCTTAATGAAGAGTGCCTGGCTGGCACGCTCGCAGGCAACAAGCAGGCGACGCGTGTGGTTGCGGTCAGCGCCCGCCATGCCGCGGGTGACGAACACGTCGCGCTCGTTGAGATAGTCGACGATGCCGGCCTTGATGGCCTCATAGCTCTCGACGGACAGCGGGCGGTTGACCGCGCCCCAGGCAATCTTGTCGTGAACATCGGGGGTGTCAACGATAAAGCGGTCATTGGGGGAACGGCCGGTACGCTCCCCCGTCTCGATCACCAGCGCGCCGTTGGATGCCATGCGGCCTTCTTCACGGCGGATGGCGTACTCGACGAGCTCCGCGGCGGGCAGATCGACCAGCAGACGGGGTTGATTCTCGGCGGGATCTTCGACCAGCGTAATACCAAAATTGGACAGAACTTCTGCAGGGGTAACACCAGGCATGGGGCCTCCTTTAAAAACGCGGCACGTGGACGCGGCGCGCACTTTACTCACGTAAAGCCCGTTGTACCCGATATGCAAAAACGTTTTTGCGGCAAGGGCGGCAAGCCCGCCCAACGGTCAAAAATCGCAGGCAAGCGGCCCAGTCATTGGGGACGTTCTTAAACGACTAGTCATTGGGGACACTCTTGAACAGGCAACATTCAAGGAGTGTCCCCGGATGCCGGCACTTAGGGACGTTCCCAAAGTGCCTGCACATAAGGAACGTCCCTAAGTGCCGACTACCGAATGGCGCCGCCGAAATTATCGAACAACCTGTTCAAAAACACGAATGGATACCACCGCGACTATACTAGAGCGCAGCAATAGAAAGGACCCCGCTTTGAGCATCACGCCCCTCGATAGCATTCGCCGCGCCATCGCGCACCGCAATGGCGTCGCCGACCCCGCCGTAGCGGGCAGCGGCACCGCAAGGGCCCAGGGCGGACGCATCGAGAACGGCCTGTTCCCCGCCTCGCACACCGCCGAGGAGCTCGCACGCATCCAGGAGCTGAGTCAGCGCAACGCCGGCGGACCCGATAGCTGCCAAGCCACACGTCGCCGGCGCGAACGCGATTGGGAGCCCGGCCCCGTTCGCCGCATGGTCAACGCTTGGTGGAACCGTCTGCTCGGCGCCGTCTACGGCGGCGGCTTCTCCATGCAGGAAGCGGAATACGAGGAGCACGCCGCCCGCCGCGACTATCTCTGGAATACCCTGGGCACCGCCGCGTGGGGCATGGTGTTTCCTCTGCTCACCATCGTGTCGACACAGCTCGCGGGTGCCGAGGAGGCCGGTAAGTTCTCCATCGCCTTCGTCACCGGCACGCTCATCATGATCGCATGCAACTACGGCGTGCGCAATTTCCAGGTCTCAGACATCGACGAAAAGACGTCCTTTGCCTCCTACCAGCTCAACCGCTGGCTTTGTGGAGCGCTCGCCCTAGGCTGCGGCCTCATGTACAGCAGCGCTCGCGGCTATGACGCGCAGATGGCGACGATCGGCCTTGGGGTCTACCTCTACAAGGTCATCGACGGCGTTGCGGACGTGTACGAGGGCCGCCTGCAGCAGGCCGACAAGCTCTACCTGGCTGGCATGAGCCAAACGCTGCGCTCCGCCGGCGTCATCGCGGTCTTTAGCGTGGCGCTGTTCCTCACGCGCAGCATGCCCATCGCGGCCATGGCCATGGGCATCGCCGCCATCGCCTCGCTCGTGCTGGTCACCGCGCCGCTTGCCCTGCTCGAAACCGAAAAATCGCGCCGCGTGAGCCTGCGCGAGGTCGGCCACCTGTTTGTCCAGTGCGCCCCACTCTTTGGTGCACTGTTCCTGTTCAACCTTATCGAGAGCATGCCCAAGTTTGTGATGGAGGGCACACTGGCCTACAAATACCAGCTGTACTTTAATGCCCTGTTCTTTCCGGCTCAGGCTATTCTGTTGAGCATTGGATTTATCTATAAACCGCAGCTCCTGCGCTTGTCGAGCATTTGGGCTAATCCTCGCAAGCGTCGTCGCTTTGACCTGATTATTGTTGCCGTTATGGCGTTGATCGTGGTCATCACCGGCGTGTGCGCCGCATTTATGGCAGGCCCCGGCATCCCCCTCATGAGCTTTATGTACGGCCTCAGCTTTGAGCGCTACCGTACGCTGGCGTTGCTGATGGTCGTCGCCGGCGGCGTCACCGCGGCCATCGACTTTATCTACGCCATCATCACGGTGCTGCGCCATGCCGGCGACGTCACCAAGATCTACCTGATTTGCTTCGCCGTAAGCGTGGTGCTGCCGGTGATCCTGATTAAGCTGCTGGGTCTGATGGGCGCTGTGGTGAGCTACCTAGCCATCATGGTCCTACTCCTGGTGCTGCTGATAATCGAGTACGCCCACATCCGCCAACGCATCGAACGCGACCGCAACCCATACGGCGCCTAATTAGCTGCCCGGTCACCGGAATTTGCGATGGAATCACCCCGTCTGGGGTCTCGTTGCGGACAATATTCATCACGCAAAACTAAGTGAGTAGACTTTTACCGAATCCCCGACCACACCAACAGAGCACAAGTCTGTGACCTGCGGTTTTATTGAGGCAAATATGTTGGGTGCTCGGCATTTCCAAAAAAGTCTACTCACTTAGCCAGCGGGCAGCCAAAAAAGAACCGCCGCGACGTCGTTTGACTCCGCTGCGACGGTTTTTCGAGCATTTTCGCGCTGTCGAGGACGCAGACGCTCCTCATTTCTAGCGCTTACCGAGCAAGAAGGCGCTACTCTCCGAAAGTAGTCAAAAAAGCCCCGTCCCAAATTAGCTACGGTAGATCGGCGGAACAAGGTTATTCGCCCGGGTTGATGTTCGCGTAGAACTCCGCCCCATCATCGAGCCGCAGGATGCCCACGCGACCGAACTCGGAGCCGGTGGCGGCAGCGCAGTCGATGTCGATGCGATCGGGCACACCGGCGGCATCCTCGCCGCCCAGGCGCACAATCTGCCCGCGGCCCGACTCCTCATCGAGCCCCGCAAGACCACCGACCTCGCAATAACGACCGAGCGACACCGTTGGCGTGTGACCGCTCACCACGACCGGACCCTTGCCCTCGGCAGAAAGCAGCCCGGTCGGCACATCCCAATAGCCGTGACGAATCCACAGCAGGTCATCGGACGACTGCACCGCGAGCATCTGCTGCAGCAGCTCGCAATCGGCACCCACCGCTCCAACGCCATCGGCACAATCGACGCCATGCTCAAGCAAAAACGCGCGCGCCGCCTTCATCTCGATTCCAGCATGCACCAGCAGATACGGGCGCTCCTCGGTCTCGGCCACCGCGTAGAGCGGCAGCGCGGCCATCCATCGCACGAGCTCCTCGTATGCCTCAAATTCCATGTCGTTGAGCTGCTCGCGCGTCGTCCAGCCACCGTTGATATCCCAGGTCTCGGCATCGAGCGGATCCTGACCAATGATGGCATCGAGCATGATCTGCTCGTGATTACCCTTGAGCACGTGGGCGTTGGGCAGCGAGCGCACGAGCTTAATAACGCCGACCGGATCGGGCCCGCGATCGATCATGTCACCCAGCACGTACAGCGTGTCGTCGGACGTCAACGAGATCTTAGACAGGGCCTCGTCAAGCGCACGCACGTGCCCGTGAGCATCAGATGTCACATAGATCGCCATGGAACGCCTTTCCCTGCATTACGGCCGAAGCCCGATGCCGCGACTAAAACTTCAAGTTGAACTTAAACGTTACCCATTGTACTCCGTTGCAATAAAGCTGGAAAGTACCGCAAGCCGCCAATGCTCATTAGCGGCCGCCCGCACGCCCCGGAAATACAGCCTCACCAGCATCAACACCCCACCCAGTGCCTCCCGCGCCCCGGCCTCGTGTCGAAAATGCGAGCACACACGGCTCGACCCCATAAACCCACCACCTTTGGGTACAAATAACCGCAGACAACTGACCGTGCCACGCCAACCACCCAGGAGCGGACACTATCCATGAACCAGATCCTTCTTTTTATCGGTCTCGTCATCATTTTGTGCCTGACCATCAAGCCCGTCGGCAAAAAGCTTCCCTTCCCCACCCTGCTCATCTTTATCGCTCTCGGCATGCTGCTGGGCGTCAACGGCCCCGCGCACATCGACTTTAGCGACTACGCGCTCACCGAAACCGTCTGCAGCACGGCGCTGCTGTTCATCATGTTCTACGGTGGCTTTAACACCAACATCGACCGTGCCAAACCTGTCGCCGCGCCCGCGGTGCTGCTGAGCACGCTCGGCGTCGTCATCACCGCTGGCATCACCGGCGCGTTTGCGCACTTCATGCTGGGCTTCGACTGGATCGGCGGCCTGCTGCTGGGATCGGTCGTGGCATCGACCGATGCGGCGAGCGTCTTTAGCGTGCTGCGCGAACACAACCTGTCGCTGAGGAGCGGCACCGACTCGCTGCTCGAGGTCGAATCGGGCTCCAACGACCCCGTCGCCTACATGCTCACCGCGGTGCTCGCGACCCTTGCGGCGGGCGGCAATATCGACATTCCCGTGCTGCTGGCCAAGCAGATCATCCTGGGCGTGGGGCTGGGCCTTGCCATCGGCTGGATATCCAGCCGCCTGATTGAACGCGCACATGCAACGGCCGAGGGCGCGCAGACTATCTTTTTGTTCGCCGTGGCGATCGTCGCCTACGCGCTGCCGAGCTACCTAGGCGGCAACGGCTTTTTGGCCGTATACCTGGCGGGCATTGTGCTGGGTGCGAGCGACATCACCGGCAAGGTCGAGATGGCGCACTTTTTTGACACCCTTACCGAGATGGCCGAGATGACCATCTTCTTCTTGCTGGGCCTGCTCGTCACGCCCGCACGCCTGCCGCAAATGTTGCTACCGGGCCTGGCACTCATGGCGTTTATGCTCTTTGTGAGCCGCCCCATCGCCGTGGGCCTGCTGTTGGCGCCCTTTAAGACCAACCCTCGCCAGGTCGCACTCGTAAGCTGGGCGGGCCTGCGCGGCGCGGCTTCGGTCGTATTTAGCCTCTTTGCCGTGGTGACCGGCGTTCCCGGCGGTCACGACCTGTTTGACCTTGTGTTTGTGATTGCCGTGTCGAGCATTGTAGTGCAGGGCTCACTGCTGCCGGCGGTGGCGAAAAAGCTCGACATGATCGATGCGGCCGGCGACGTTCGCCGAACGTTTAACGATTACCGCGACGAGGACGGCATGTCGTTCGTTAAGCTCAAGGTGGGCGCTGGACATCCGTTTGCCGGTCGCTCGCTCGCCGATATTGGCAGCGCGACGGACATGCTGGTGGTCCTGGTGCTGCGCGACGGCGCGCACCCGGTACTGCCCAACGGCGATACCGTGATTGAGAAAGGAGACCTTCTGGTTATGGCCGCGCCGACGTTTGAAGAACGTGCCGAGGTTACGCTGCGTGAGGTCACCGTGACGCCCCACGGGCGTCTGGCAGGACAGCGCCTGCGCGACGTGCCGCAGGGCAAGCACCCCTTTATCGTCGTGATGCTCAAGCGCGACGGCCAAACCATCATCCCCGACGGCAACACCCTCATATACGCCGGCGACGAAGCCGTCATCGCAACGCTGGCGTCGTAGCGACCAGGGGGTTGCCGTCCCGAATTGGCTACATTTGAGCATCAATCGCCCCGGCTGGGGTCTCGTTGCGGACAATTAGCGTCTCTCAAAACTAAGTGAGTAGACTTTTGCCAAATCGCCGACCACGCCACCAAAGCACAAGTCTGTGACCTGCGGGTTTGTTGAAGCAAATTTGTCGAGTGCTCAGGATTTCCAATAAAGCCTACTCGCTTAGCCAGCGAGCAGTCAAAAAAAGAACGGTCGCGAGCTCATTAGGCTCCATTGCGACGGCTTATCGTGCATTTTCGCGCAGCTGCGGGTGCAGACGCCCCTTCCCAAATTAGCTACCCTAGTCGTCGTCGACGGCAAAGTCGCGGAGGTCGAGGCCTTCGCGCTCGGCTCGGGCCAGGAGCTCTTGGGGTGACTCGTCCTCGATATCCACTACGTCGAGCATGGCGGCGGGAAAGCCCACGCCAGCCGCACTCCCCGCGCGGTCGAGCAGGCTCTCGCGCAGCTGGTCTACATCAACTTCGATATTCATGGTAAAACCTCCCGCCAAACCAGGCCCTTACTCGTCAGCGCCAAGCACTTCCACGGCAGCAACAAAAGCCGCAACCTGCTTGTCGTCCATCTGCGTGGCCAGGCGCCCCACGGGTTCATCGTAGGCGAACTGTACCTTATCGATAAAGCAATCCCAAGCACGCTCGTCCACACGCACGGCTGCCTCGCAATACTGGCTGAGCTTTTTGAGTCCATACCAGAACGCATTTACATGGCGCGCGGGATCCTCATCCAGCACACCATCGTAGTGACGCCCGTTAAACTCACGCATGCGTGCCACGGCAACCTCGAGCGAGTCGCCGCCCTCGGCCGAAGCCTCATCCACAAGCTCGGGAATCGCGACCTCCCGCCGAACATCATGCCTGGTAGCGCCATCGTACTCGCCCACCAGCACGTCTTCGTCAAGCCGAGAATCGTAGTCTAAATAGCTCGAGCCCCGGCAAATCCCATGCGGCGAGCCAGAGCCAAACGCACAGAACAACCCGCCGTCGGCAACAACACGACGGTAGGTCTCAAACAACTTCTTAACCTGAACGAGCAACTCGGAAAGCTCTCCGGCATCGCACGCCGTCTCGCACGCAACGCACGCAGACTCGGGCAACGATACCGGCTCCACCATGCTCCCCGCAACGCGGGCGGCACGCTCGGCCCGATACGCCTGCGCCGCCAAGCGTGCCCGCTGCGCAGCACCGCGCACGTTGGTAAGCTCACGCTCCAACGCCACGTCACCAGCAACATCGCCAGCCAAATCACCCGTAAACCCATCAGCGTGCTGCGGCCCAGTCGAACTCAGCTCGGACTCAAACGTCGCCGTGATCATACCCGCAAGGTCCGTTGCGTCGGCGGCACAACGAAGTTGCTCCAGCTGCGTGCACAGCAGGTCGGCATCCAGGGGCACAGCATCCACAACGCGCACGTCACTCAGGCGCGCCACGTCCTGCAGCACTAAAGCCCCCGCGGCATCGTACGCCGCGCGAACCCTGGCCGCAGTATTGGCCCGCAGCTTTACCTCGACAAACGCAAGTGTCTGCTCCAGTCGCGTCAGCAACTCGGCCTTGTCCTCCATGCGCAAAAAGGCAGCATAGCGGCGCTCCATCCGCAGCGGACCAACAATGCCCGCCCGCTTGCGAGCGCGTGCAAGCGCGGCGCCCTCAACACGGCGAACATACCCGTCAACAGCCCGCACGGCAGACTCGCGCGCAGCGTGCTCGGAAGCCTCGACGCCCCTAAGCACGCTCAGCAGCTCGCGGGAGCGCGCCCTGCGCACCAGCTCACCGCGATCGTACTGCTCAAGCGCCGTCTGACGCTTGGCTACCGACTCAAAGCCAAACAGCTCGTCGAGCAACTCGCCAACAGAACGCTCGCTCGCCATGGCAAGGCCTCCCTACTCGAACACGCCAACACGCCCGCGGGCCCACGCGCACGCAAGCCCGCACGCCCGCACTTCTACAGATCCAGCGCCTTCTTCGCGGCATCAACCGGGTCGCCATCCATGTAGAACACCGGGCTCAACCCCGAGATAATCTCGGACGAAACACTCTGCAAGCCCGCGATGGCGCTCAGCGGCAAAATAACGCGCTTGGCGCCGGCGTTTTTGGCCACGCGCATAATGTCCTCGAGCCCGCGGATCTCATCCATAGAGCCCGACATGCGCAAGATTCCCGGAATCGCCAGCGCGGGCATCACCGGGCGGTTGCACGCCGCGGAGCACAGGCCCACAAACTCGGCGAGCGAAACTTCCTCGGACAGCCCCTTGCTCTGCAGGTCGTTGTAGAACAGCAGATAATCCTTGGAGCCAATGTGCATGCCCGGTGCCACGCGGTTCGCCAGGTTCACAAAGTTGTCGAACGCGGCCTCCAGCGTATCGCGCACCGGCTTGTTAAATGCCACGCCCTCGTGCTTAAACTTGCACTCGCCGGCAACCGCCTTGTTCTCCAGCTTGTACACGGCAACCTCGCCGCCCTGCGACCTGCCCACGCCAAACACGTGACCGGACAGCAGCGGCCCGTCGGGAATCAGCGTGTCCTCGCTCTGCTCGGGCACGCGCACCACGTGCACGTCCTGCGGGTTGTCGGCATCCATATAGCCCAGGTTAACGTCGATAAACTCGACGCCCGCCATAATCTTGAGTTGCTCCTTTACGCGGCGACGGCCTTCGATGGCGTAGTCCAGCAGCCAGCGCACGTCGTCCTTGTCCATGGCCTCATCGGGGAACAGCAGCTTGGCCAGGCCGCTAAAGGTCTTGCGCACGGCGATCTCGTCGCGCTTGTTAAAGTCGCTGTTAAAGCGGAAATACCGGTCGATATGGTGCGTAAAGTCCTTGCGGCGCATCTCCTTGCAAAACTCCGACAGGCAGTCGGTGATCAGGCCATAATGCCCGGTCAGCAGGCTCGAGCGCATCTTGGGAATCTCCCAGCCCGGCAGGTAATAGTGGATGCGGTCGAAGAAAGCCGAATCGTTGTTAAACTCCGGCGGGAACGGATCAAACAGGTGCGTGGTCTTAAGGACGTTTTGCACGGTGTCGTTGATGTTGCCCTCGAAGACCATGGAGGCATCGGCGTTGATCTGGTCGCGGCCGCGTGCGTAACTGCCACTCGCCATGTAGTCCTTCATGATCTGCACGGCGTTGGTGTCCTTAAACCGCATGCCGGCAACCTCGTCGAACGTCACGCAATCCCAGTGGCCAACCAGGCCCACGCGGTCGGCGCGCATGGAGTTCATACGGCCGAACAGGTTGGCCGTGGTGGTCTGGCCGCCCGAAAGCAAGATGGCGTAGGGCGAGACCTCTTTGTAGATATGGCTCTTACCGGTACCGCGGGGACCCAGCTCGCACAGGTTGTAGTTGCGCTCGATGAGCGGCACCATACGCTCGATAAAGTGCAGGCGCTCTTTCTCGGAAAGCTCACTGGGCTCATAGCCAGCGGAGCGCAGCAGCATGTTGAGCCACTCGTCGCGCGAGAAATACTGGCGCTCTTCGACCATGGCATCCAGGTCCAGGTTGGGCATCTGGATGGGCGTGAGCGACGCCACGCTAAACGGAGAGTCCTCGGGCCCACGCTTCTTACGCTTGGCCTTGGCGCGGCGCGGCGCATCATCGCCAAAGACATCCATGCCAAACTCGTCTTCCTCATCCAAGGGGTGACGATACTCGATGCTCATGATGCACCAAATACCACCCTGCAGAATCTTGGAATAGTCGCGCACGTACTCGGCCGGCATCGCAAACGGCTCGATGGTCAGATTGGCAAACGACGCCACGTAGATGTCTTTGTACTCGTCGAGCTTGGCCGTCACCTTATCGATGATGGTAAAGCGGCCCAGTTCGCGAATCTTGGACTTAATGCGCTCGGACTCGTCGGGACGCACGTAGTTATCAGTGAGGATCCTGCGGATGCGATCCAGGCCCTCTGCCACGGCTTCCTCGTCATCGGTCGAGCAGTACATGCCCAGCAGGTACTCCAGCACAAAGGTGGGCACGTTGGCGCCGCGCTTCATAAAGGCCGTCAGGTCCTTGCGCACGATCTTGCCGCCAAAGTGCTCGAGCAGCTTACCGTCCAACCCGTCCATGTCGTAGCCCTCATCCTCGGGAGCCTCGGCCGCAGCCTGGTCATAGCCATCGGTCGAGGATTCATCCCCAGCGGGCGCGGCAGCCTCAACGGGCGCAGCAGCCACCGACTCCGGGGCAGGCGCAACAACCTCAGCCGCCGGCGCCTCCACGGGCACCACGCCTTCCACCGGCACATCCACATCAATCGAGGGGACTTCCCACAGATCGTCGTCATTGCTATCAAACATAGGGCACACTCCTAAAAACCAAAATCAGCAACAGGTGCAAACGAAACAGCGATGGTGTACGTCTCGCGCCAAGCGATCTTGCCCGTCTCGCGCTCGCGGCAGACCAGATAGTACGGACCCTTGGCCGAGAATCCATCCGCTGCATGCAACGCAAACTTGGCATGCACCACGCGCTCCTGCGAGTTAACAGAAGTCTTGTTAGCATGCGCCTTGACCGTATCGCTCACCTCGTTGCCACTTGCATCGGTAAACACCAGCTCGTACTCGCACGGCAAGACCTTACCTTGGGCAGGTTCTTCCTGGATCAAGTTGACCGAGAAGAGCGAGTTGGTCACTCGGCGTCCCTCACTTAGTACGCGCAGCGTCGCCGCGCGCGTGTCGACAAAGTCCTTGGAACCCGAGCGCGCACGCCAAAATCCGATAATGGGCACGCAGAGCTCCTGCAGGCTCATGCCGCCGTGGACGTAGTTGTTAGTGCCGCCGGGACGCTTGAAGTGCACATTCTCGCGCGGGGCAAACCCCTCAAAACCGGCGCCCAAACGTCCCATGTCAACATTAACAAACACCTCGCGCACCTCGTCCGAAAGCTCGCCCACGGCCTCGTTGGGCACCACCAGATGACGCTTGCCGTACATGACGGGAGCGTCAAGGACGGGAAGGTCCGGCTTGCCGAGCATCTGGCACTCGCTGAGCTCCCGGCGCGTGTAGATAAAGCCGTGGTCCGCCGTTATAACAACACGAGCGCCCGGGGCGTCGGTGCACACGCGACGCGCCAACGCAGCAAGTTCCTCCACGGTGTCCGCACAGGCACCGAAGACGTCATCCTGCGTAGCGGCCTTCTCGCCCGTGGCATCGATCTTGTTGTGGTAGAGGTAGACAAGTCTTGAGTCCTTGAGCAACGCCTTACGCTCGGTTCCCGCCATGTTGAGGTATGCGCTCGAGCGTAAAGCGCAGGCCGTGGGCTCAACGTGGGCAAGCACGGCCTCACGCTGCGGAGTCGTCGCAGTGGGCATGCCGTCAGCCAACACAAACGAGCCATCCGCTGCAAGTTCAAGCGCTTGGTGTGGCAGCAGCGCAGGCATACCTACCTCGGTAATGGAGGGAAAGACCGCCTGCATACTAGAAACCTTGACGTTGCCGCCGCGCTCGCGCTCGAGCAGCGCCGCAACGTCGCGGGCCACCTCATAGCGCAACGCGTCACTCACGATAACGACTGTCGTTTTGGCAGAGCCCACATAGGTGGGCAGCACATGCCAGTAGAACTTATCCTGCCGCGCAGGGCCATCGATGTAGCCGCAATCGGCCCACTCCCCTTGCGCAGCGGCCGCCCAGCAGGTATTGGCGTCGACCAAGAACCAGTTACTGTAGAGATTCTCCGCCCAATCCACCACAGCTCGGGCAGGTTCCTCGAGTACATCGCACTCGACGGAGCGCGCCCGTAGATACGCGGTGCACATATGACGATAGGCGGCATCCATGGCATACCAATCGGACGTGTAGGCATCCCACACCTGCTGGGGCTGCGCCAGATGGAAGCCGCCCGCATGCGCCTGCCTAAACGCGCACATATCGGCCACAGCGGCAAGCAGGTCAAAGTAGCTCTCGACACGACGGTACCAGCTTAGGTCGCAGCGACGCGCAGCAAATGCGCGCGCATCCTCAACACGGTCCGCGCCCTGGGCAAACGAACAGAACAGCTGCGAGAGCACAGCCTCATTGACGCACGGAAACACATCAAGCGAGGTCAGCACATCGATAGGCAAGGTCTCGAACCGTGCAAAGAGTCCGCGGGCGTCCTCAACCAAACGGCAGATCTCAAATAGGTCCTCGCTCGACGCCTGGGTATCGGCGGTCCGGTCCCACGTACGCACTGCCTCAAGGCAATAGGGGCCGTAGGCGGGAGCCACATAGCTTTCGAGTCCCTTGAGCGCTCCCTCGGGAAGCGCGGTAGACGCCGCTGTAAGGAGCACATGGGATGAAAGCATAAGCAATGAGTCGCGCTCATACAGCGGTCCCTCAAACCCATAGCAACGAAGCATAAAGGCAGAGAGCACATCGCGCACGCAGTACTTGTCCATCAACTCGGCCAGCGCCTCGGGACCCTCGTGCAGCAGCATGGTCATACAGCCACGCAGCACAAACGCGGGGCGCGCGTCACCAAGCTCTTTACCGCCAAAAATCACCGTAAGGATGCCGAGTTCGATATCGGATGCGCCCGAGGCATGCGGAACACACGCGGCAAACTTAGCGCAGCGGGTCTTGGCATCAAAGAACGTCTTGTGCTCGCGAAGGCTCTCGCGCACGGCGTCGATATTCTCGATGCCCAGCTGATCGGCCAAAAGCGAAAGATAGTCAGCCTGGAACTGATCGGCATACAGCTCAACATCGGCAAGCCAATCACCCTCAAGCCTGCCGCGCGGGCAACGGCGATACAGCAAGATATCGCTCGCAAGGTCATCGCGGTTGATGAGCTTCTTGACGGCAAACATACGGCCCTCGCAGGCCTCAACAAAGCGCACCGGGCGCTCAAAGTCACCGTGAGCAGGCATTACGCCGGCATCGGCCCCCACGCCGTCGAAACCCTCGGCAGCCAATCGCTCAAACTCAGGAGCAAACTCGCCGTCCGCATCGTGCCAAACCACCACACGGCGGGGCATGCATGCGAGCAACGGCTGCAAAAATCGCAGCTTGAGCTGTTCTTCTACATCGATCTTGGGCATGAATATCCTTACCGTATCTGCAGTTACTTAATCTTCGCCAGCACATCCTGAAACTTGGCGTAGTTGACCTTGACGCCGTCATCCAGGTCGATCTTAATCATCTGGTCTGCCAAGTGGTGCAGTTTCTCCTCGTAGGCAATGGTCTCTTTGAGCTGGTCGTTGAGCTTTTTGATGCGCTTATCCAAGCGCACGCGCTCGCCGCGCTCGGCACTGACAAGGGCATCGTTGGCATACCCAATCTGGGCACGGTAGCGCTCCTGCTGCTCATGCACATAGTCGGTGCGGATGCGAGCCAACAGGTCAGGCTGGTAGCGATGCATGTAAACAAGGCACTTGAAGCCGTTCTTCTTGCCGCTGTCGAACAGCCAGTAGATGGGGCGTTTCTTATAGGTCTGGCAGTGGTCCTTATAGAAGTCCTTCAAAAAGTAGGTGCGAATCACCTCGCGCGAGGTGCCCTTGCCGCCGAGCGCCTCGGCAATAAAGGCCAGGTTCTGTTCGAGTGTCTCCTCGCCGTACGCGGTGCGCACAAAGTCGATAAAGTAACGCACGATGTCGTCGTCAAAGTACTCGTCGTCGGTGATGGGCAGCACGTTGTCGGCATCGGGCATAAAGGTCACATGCGCGGAATCGAGCATCTTGGCCAGATAGTCGTCGACCGTGGCGCCCTGATCGGCCAGGACCAGCCCGTCCACATCCAGCGAATAGCGGCCGAACATGCAGCCCACGGCATAGCTTATGAGCGAGGTGATCTCATCGCGCTTGGTACGCACGTATTTGTTACCCTTATAGCTCTCGGGAATCTCGTCGGCGGTGTCGAAGATGCGCGCCACCGAGACGTACTTATCCTCGACCTCGATGGGCACCTCGCCCTCCACGTTGTAGATCTTGGCAAAGATTCGGTTGAGCTCTTCCTCGTTAGCGCGAAGCTGCTCAAAGCGAGCATTGACCTCGGCCTTGCGAGCCTCGTATTTATCTTGAAGTAAAGTGGCCATGACAGACCGCCCTTTCTTTGTTGAAAAGTGCGGCTACGCAAATTTAAAATTTGCACTAGCCAGCTAAACAATTAACAGATTTAAATTCTTTACGGATTAAAGCGCGTCGTTTATTAATTCCCTAGTGTTTGTTGCTCTTTCTATGAATGAGCTTTTCAAATTCGCCTCTGCCAGCGTCCTTAAAATAAAAACGAGCGTCAATATCAATCGCCTTTATCCAGTCGGTAAACGCCTTTTGAGGCAGAAGCATCATGGCAGTCGTTTTTCCACTTGAACCACCAGCTTTATCCTCGAGAAGCATCATTCCATTAGGGAAGTAATACGTACACCCATGTGCAAGTGAATTGCGGATATGAGTTAGTAAAGTCATTCCTTTACCTGAGTCTTTAGGTTCGGGACCCTTGCGACCAGAGATTGTATAAGGTTGAATACAGAGGATCCTCGGACTAACGATATCAATCGGAGCTTCAATCTCTTGTTTAACTCCATCAGCCGACTTTTGATTTACAGTTGTTTTAAATCCATATTCCTCAATCACATCTCCAAGATTATCAGCCATAAGTAATTCACGCTTCCCGGAAGGCACCCCTTCATACTCAAGAAGAGTATCGAATGGCAATTGTTTCAATCCATAATCAGAGGCGGTTCTTCTTTGAGAAGCAGAGTTAGCTACAGATTTAGTCACAAAGAAATCCCAAATAGAAGAAATCTCATCCGGAGTCCAATAGCTAGATTCATGCAGAGACATATGAAATGAAGATATACAGGCTTTGTCCATAACCAGCACCTACACCAAAGGGTTATGTTTGAAATCCCAAGAGGTTTCAAACGAATCCCAATCGGTTTTTGATAGTTCGCGGCACGAGTCGACCATGTCGTTGACCAACGGCTCCTGTTCCTCGTTCTGAATGATCGGGTAGGTTGCGATTTGGCCTACCTCGAAATTAAGCGTCGGCGAGAGCATGCTTGCGACACGCATGATCACGGAGCTGTTACAAGCTCCCTGGAGATACTTGAGTGACTCCTCGTCGCTAAAAACGCTCGTGCCCGCCACATCAAAGATATGCCCAGCAGGCTTAAAACGAAACGCAATGGACCCGCTTGAAATCTTCGACCAGGTAATCGATGGGCTAAAGAAGCAGTTTGTATTCTGTGGCCTGGAAAGCAATCTACCATTCTGGTCTTTGTAATTACGGATCTCCTGTCCGTCATTCTCCCAGTTAACAACTGAGCTATTATTTCCGTACCATTTGCGGAAATCGCCGCCCTTGTTGTAGGGGAACCACTTGCAAGCGCTTTCAATCGACTCTTGAATAGATCCACAGGAATAGACGCTCTTGCAATCATCGACTTCCCACCACTCGCGAACGAAACGAGCGTTCTCGCCAGTAGCAAGCCCTTGGCGCGGCTTGCCATACTCACTGAGCTGTTTTGCGTTTCCAAACGCATCCAGAAGAGCGTCACTGGCCCAGTAGGCTAGGGGGGTGCCGGGGATTTGCTTGAAGGTGTCGGCGTCGCGGCGGTAGAACCAGCCGCAATCGGGGTTTTGGATGGCCTCGACCAGTTTGAGCCTCTTGGCCTCAGAGCCGTTGATATCAACAAGGCGAACATAGGCACCCTCGCATGCCGCGCGGCCGTTGTAGATGACGTCGGCAGTCACATTGACGACCTCACCACCGATGGCATCGAACGCACGAGGTCCCAGATGGGCCATGGAAACGATTGTCTTGTTGTCGATAACCTTGGCGCGCATCTTCTCAAAGCTGCCCAGGAACATCCAACTCTGCATGGTAACCATTGCGGCGTAGCCCTTATCCTCGACAAGGTTAAAACCGCGCTCGATAAAGCACGTGCAGAGGTCGCTCTTCACGTCGGGGTAGTTCTTCTTGATCCACTTGCTCATGAATGAATTAAAGCTGCTGCTGCCCATATACGGAGGATTCGCAACGGTGCAGATAAAACGATGGGACAGTTTCTCGCAAATGGCGACGGCGCTTTCGAGCTTAGTTTTGGCCGTAGCGGCAAAAAGGTCATCGGAACAACTCGCGGCGGCAGCCTTGAGCTCGTCAATCTCGTCCTCTGAGGGATTGAGCAGCGAACCGATCTCGCCCAAATGACTCAGCTCCTCGGCGAGCTTCTTGTTACCCGGCAGCTCGTCCTCCCCTAGCGGGATGCTCGAGAGCACGGTAACGTCGGCGCGAACGCCACGCCTAAAGAAGCGACGGTCGTGCTCGCGGGCGCACATGGCAAGCGCCAGCTCCGCGATCTGTGCCGCGCGGGAATCGATTTCCATACCTGCAAGGTTTTTAGTAAGAATAAGCTCGGGAATCTCGCGCTCACGATAGCCGCGCTCCTCGTACATATGGAAGAGCAGCTCAAACGCATAGACCAAGATATGGCCAGAGCCGCATGCGGGGTCGCAGAGGGTTATCTCCTCGGGACTCGGAATGCGAATGAAGTCCTCGTGCTCAGCATCGGGCTCGATGTAATACTCCATGCGCTCGCGTAGCGAACTCCCCGGATTGTTGAGCATCCACAGACGGCCGAGTGAGTTCTCGACCATATAGCGCACAATCCACTCGGGGGTGAAGAGCTGCGTGGCGGGCGCGATGTCCGCCGCCGCTGCCTTGCGCTTAGACTTGAAGAACTCGTCTTTAACGTCAGCGTTGTAGTACTGATACATCCAACCCAGAACGGTCACGCCCTCGCGCCAGTCCTCGTCAGCGAGGACGGTATTGAGCTTGCCCACCACACTGTCAGCCATCATGAGGCCCTGGGGCAACAGCAGCTCCATGGCTCCGCCCACGCGTTCAAAGACGCCCGGCAGGCAATCGGCAAGCTCCTCGCACTGAGCAACAAACAGGTAGCGCCACAACGGTTCATCCAAGCCCGCCATCTTGAGCTCGGCTATGCGATCGGTATCGGCCGTCGTTATTTCCACGTCCAGTGCGTTCTCCACGGCCTCGCTGCCATGGCTGCCGTCCGCACGACTTAGCATGCGCATACGGCTGGGAAGCCATCCGCATGCATCCATGAAGCGAATGGCCACGATGCGGTTGAACCAGGTGTAGGCCGCACGGTCGCGCAGCGCCTCGTGACCCACCTCCGCCTGCATGCGCAGCAGTTCGTCGCGTTGCTCAATCTCAGCCGGACTTAGGGGCAGGCCGTTGACGGTCTCGGACCCAACGGGCGCGGGTGCAGGTTCGGTGACGCCGTAGCGCACCATCTGCGCCTCCACGCCTTTGATGAGCTCCGTACGGGCCCAGGTGCAGAAGCTCTTAAGAGCAGAATCGTTCATGGTTGATGAGCCTTTCTAAACACCATAAGCCACCGGTGCGCGCTTTGGCACCGGTGGCTCCGCGGGTTAGTTGATACGGATCTCGTCGTTTGCAGCGAGCGCCTGCATAAGGCGGGAGCGCAGGTCGTCCACGTAGCGCTCCACGTCCTCTGCGGACAAGAGACGACTCGGCTTGGCCAGATCGGCGCGGCGCACAGTCTTGATCTTGCGCTGGGGCTTGGGCGCGGGCACGGGAGCAGACGATGCGGCGCCCTTGTTGGAGACCTTCTTGACCACCTCGCCCGTACTCATGACCTCGGTGGTGCGGCGCTCGTTGTCCATACGCACGCGGGCCTCATCCACAGCGTCGTACATCTCGTTGGCCGCCGCACTGAGCCAGTCGCCCCAGTTAGTTGCAACAACGCTCAGTTCGTTGAGACTTTGAGCGCTGTGGGCACGGTTTTTGAACGACTCGTATTTAGTGCCGGCGTCTGCTATGGCATCCTTGGCCTGATTGACAAAGCCCTTTTGACTCTCGGCCTGCGTCCGCAGGTCTTGCAGATCGCTCTCGATGCGACACAAAAACTCGTTGCGGCGAATGCCCAGGTGCTTTTTCATGTCATCCTCGACGGGATCCATAAGCGGCTGCAGGTCTTTAATACGGCCGTAGGGCTTGGGATCTTTGAGGATCTCACGAACCGTTGCCACGTTCTCCACCGCACCGGGAATGTCATCGGAGGCATACTCGATACCCTCGGTGCGGTTCAAGAAATCCCTGGCGTGGTCAAACGCTGTTCGTTGATTGGACTCGAAGAACTCAACCACCTTGTCAAAGTCTTCCTTGGCATCGAGCAAACGCTCCTCATGCTTGGCGAACGTGGTCAAGAACGCCTCGGCCTCGTTCTGGTCCTTAAGGACGTCGGCCACCTCCGAGCGCATCTTCTCGCACTCGTCCTCACCGGGATACGGGTAGGCCGGCTTGATGCCCGTGTAGTAGTCGCGTGCCATGGCGAGGCACGCCTCGCGCAAGCCCTCAAGGCGCTCTTTGAGCTCGGCCACGAGCTTATCCTCGTTGGAGGGCACGGTCTTGAGATCAAACAGGTCACACATGAGTTCGCCCGTGGCACGTAGCAACCGGTCGCTCATGCGCATGCGCAAGCGCACCTGGGCCTTATCGGCATCCTTGCGCAGGAGCGCCACCATGCGGCTGTCGTTGGCTTGAACCGTCTGACCGCCAAACAGCACCTGCGCGCGCTGCTCCACCACAAGCTGCGCCACCACATTTGCGATGTCGACCTCGCGCCAGCCAAAGGGCCTTTGCTGGTACTGGCGCTGGATATCGCCCATAGCGGTATCCAGATGGCGCTGGTGCTGCACTTTGAGGTAGTCCTCGACCTCTTTGAGCGCACGCGTGTTACCTGCATCCATGCCAGCGAGCCCCACTTGAACGTTGCCCACCAGAGTAGAGCGAATATCGGAATCGCTCGTGACCGGCGCGCCGATATAGTCGGCCTTTTCAAAGACCACATCGCACAGCTGCGCCAGCACCTGCTCAAAGACCTGAGCGGGTTTGGCAGCACGGATCTCAATCATGCGCCCGTTGACGGCGCATCGTGCATGGAGCACCGCCTCAGCCAAAAGGGCGTCAGCCTCTTTCTCGTTAAAGTCCTTCTCGCGCATTTTGGCCTCGACAATCTGGCGGGTACTCGGCGGTAGCTCCTGCAGATTGCGCGTCTGGGCGTACATGCGAATCTTAGCGGCGTTGACGAGTGGGGCCCAATAATCCACCTCGTCGCTCAAGGCCACGATGGCCTTATCCACGGATTTCAATGCCAGCTCGGCATCGTCCGAACGGCCCAGATCGCTGGCCATGGTCACCACGGAAAGTTCCATGCCGCCCATGCTGGTACCGTGGATTGAGCCGTCCACATAGCGGTCAAACGGAAAGTCGTTGGCCCCGCGGTTGAGCTTGCGCGCAGTGTAGATGCTTTCGAACAGGCGCTTCTTGATGTACTCAATCACCTTCGCGTTGTCGATCGGGGCGCGTGCGATCTCCTGCGCTATCTCCTGCTCCTCGTCGGTGAGGAAGCTATAGGTATCGCCCTGGCGTGCCACGTAGCTCTCGCGCTCCAAGCGGGCGAGAGATTCCTTGACGCGGTCCTTAAGGGCGCGCTTGTCCACGTCCAGGCTATCGATCATAAGGATGGAGATGTTCTCGACCGTGGCCTTGACGTAGCCGATGTAGCGGATCAAGTACAGGAGCTTAAGCACCCGGACATCGTAGCTCTCAAGACCCTCTGCGTTTTCAGCCGCGCGCTCCGCACAGACAACGACCTGAATGATGCCGTGCTCCAAATCCTTGGAGATTGTGTCGAAGAAGCGCCAGAACGGCACGAGTGCACCAGTCTGGTCATGCTGGATGGCCTGAGCGCTCTCCTGAAACGCGCTCAGCATGGAGCGCTCGCCCGTGGACATGTGCTTGGCCTTAACACCGTGCTTGCGTACCTCGGTCATCACGTCGGGCAGAAGCTTAAACTGGTAGCCCACAAACGGATAGCTGGCCACAAAATCCTTGGAGTTGGCGAAGCCGGCAAGGTCGGAGCGCGAGCCACCCTCGAAGGTAAAGTTGTTTTTGAGGACGGCGGCGTCTTGCTCGTAGACCTGTGCAAGCATATCGGCCGCCGGCGCGGTCTTCTCGAGCACACGGCGCTGGATAACCTCGTCCACGCTGGAGCTGGAGAGCGAAAGGCGGGTATTGAAGCGGCCTTGGATCTTTGAAAAGTCGTTGCCCACGGGCAGGCTCAGGTTGTCGATGGCCTCCTGGCTCGTGACCATCACCCACACGCGGCCACCGCAGGCGGCACCCAGCTCCTCGACGATGGTCTGAAGACTCAACATAAGGCTTGGATCCCGGTCGTTTGTAATAAACTGACCCACCTCGTCGACCATAAAGAGCAAACGGTAGTTGCCGCCGTGGGCCGCTGCCTGAGCGTCTACGTAGTCCTTGACCTTTTTGGCAAAGACATCGGGGGCCAAAACCTCGTCCTCAGAACCCTCAAGCCAGTTCCATGCGGCCTTTTCGCTCATGCCGAGCACGCTCTGCAGCACCTCGACGACGTCGTCCTCAAAGTAGCTGTAGGTGTCGCGGGTCTGGAGCCAGGACTCGCCGTTGACGCGCTCAAAGGCCTCGCGGAACTCCTGGGTCTTGCCCAGGGAATCGATGTGTTCCTCGAGCTTTGCAAGCTTGAGGTCCTCGCCGTAGAAGCCGCGCGCCTCGTAGAACATGCGCTCAAAGCCGCGAAGCAGCGCCGTGGGAGCCGTATCGCCCTGCTTCCACTGGCCCGCCTTGCTATCGATGTTAAAGAGGATGGCCTGCGTGGACACCGAGCAGGCGCGCTCCATGGCAGCCTCGACCATGGGGTCGACGATCTTGCCGTCAAAGTAGCGGATGGCGCTCTTGCCGCCGATCTGGCGATTCTCGAGCAGGTAGCTAAGCATCTTGAGGAAGTGCGATTTACCGGAACCGAAGAAACCACTGATCCACACACCGATCTTGTCGGTGGGCACATCGATGGCATCGCCGTAGGCCTTGAAGAACGTGGCAAAGTGCCTCTGCAACTCGCGCGTCACCACGTACTCGTCAAGCTCCTGGCGGATGGACCCATCTTTTGAATCCTGGACCTTGACCACGCCGTTGATGGAGCGGTTGATGTCTTTAGCAAAGAGGTCGCGAATGATCGTGTTGTCCATGGGTGCTCCTTTGGGTTTGGGAACGTTATGGCAAAGGGTTGTTACCGGCGGCGGGGACTTGCCTGCGAGGAGCCGTGCTTACGAGATATCGATGGCGCGGTAGTAGTTGTCGGCCGGCAGACGGTTAAAGAGCTGGAAAGAAGAGCCGTTGAAACTGCCCGGATAGGCGGCGACCACAGGCACCTCATCAAAATCCGCAAGCATGCAGTGAAGAAGCGTGTGTATGCGAAAGAACGGGAAAACCTCGCCCGCGCCGGTGAGGAGAACGACGTCTCCAGGCGCGTGCGGCTCGGTCTGCTCAAGGATGTACGCGGCGACTTTCTCGGGCGAGGCGAACTTGGCCACGTCCTCGAGCACGCGCTGGGTACCGCGGCGCTCCTCTTGGTGCGGGATAGCCTTGAGGACACGGCGCTTTTCGAGAATTGCCAGCACGGCGTCGTAAAGGTTCACGACCTTGAGCGTGCACGGAAGCTTGTCGGCCTCGGCATCGCGTGAAAGGGTGTCAAATAATGCACGCGCCTCAAACTCCAGCGCGGGGTCATAGCAAAAAGTGTGGAAGCCGATCTCATTGCCTATGCCCTTGTTGGCCAAAAAGTCCTCGCTGCACAGGCACTCGCGCAGAAGCTGCGCACGGCGCTCAAATTCCTGACAGGCGCGCTCGGAGCGGGCATGCGCCGCCACGACGCTCTTGCGGGAATGGATGCCGATATTGGTGGTGAGATCGGTCGCCGGGGTGATAACAGGGCCGACGGCGCTTTTGACGGGAGCCACGCTACATCACTGCCCTGCCGGTAAGGGCCGCGATAAGCGACTGCTCGCCCAGCTGAACCAAGGCTCGCTCGACATCGGAATCGAGGAAGAGTGGTGACAGGCGCTCGGACTCCGGGCCCTGGCCCTCGCCGATAAGGCCGGCATGGCGGAGCGTCTGGCGGAGCGAGCCCTTAATGCGCTTGACCGTGGCCTCAGTCCAGCGGGCCGCGTCCGGATACTCCGTGGTAAAGCGTGTCATAAAGGCGTTGAGGTCAACCGCCGTAAAGGCATAATCGAAGTTTTGTAGGCGCTCCCCTACCTCGACGAGCACGAGCTCGCGCACGATATCGTAGCGGCAGATCATGCTGTAGAAGATGGCCTGGTCCGCCTGCGTGGGAGCGCCGGATGCCATGAGCCCGGTTAGGGATGACGCAGCCTCGACGGCGGTTTTGGGGTCGATGCCGCGCGCGGCGCATACGGCGTCCGTGGGCACCATGGCGTCAAGGCGGCGAAGGCACACGGTTGCGCGGTTGGCGACCATGCGCTCCGTGGGATATTGAAAGAGGTTCTCGCTCTTTACGCGTACAATGACCTGCTCGTCGCTTGCGCCCTGCATACGAAGGGCAGCGACGATGCGCATCTCATGCGGGAGGAATTGCTCGCGGGTGAGCACCCCCCCCCCGAACGCTTTTTGTGGTTACATCCACAGTACACGCTCCAAGGGTGTCAAAGGCTGTCACAAGTGCGCCGCAACCCGGCGGGCAGGCGCGGCGCACATGACAATAATCATACCTGTTGGTAAAAAAGTTACCACGCCCAGAGTGTCAAATGTTGAGCAACAAAATTTAATCCGGTTAACGGTCATTTTCGCAGCTTAGAAACTTTAACGAGGTCGCCCCAAATCACACTTGCCAGACAACCGCGCTTACGAATGCAGGCACGCACACGCCCAACGCCACCCTCCGCTATATTCAACATAGAGTTATACATATGCCTCTATGTAAGGAGTTTCGTATGCCTGTCGTAAAGCCTATTTCTGATCAGACGCGCGCACTAACTACCATTCAGGAACGCGAAGATCACATTCAACGTACCATCGCTCATGGTTACGACGACCTCACCAACGGTCGTGTGCGCCCCTGGAAACAAGCAAAAGCTGAGGCAGATCGGATGCGAGCCATCAGATAAGGTCACCCCTCCCCCATGTAACCATCCTGTAAATCATAGCAGCGCACTCGAGTTTTACCGTGATGCGGTCGCGCCCGGCGCTCCACTGTGCTAAAGTATCCCGAACGTTCAAACGACTACGAGGGGAACTAGAAGATGGCACGTGTGCACAACTTCTCAGCTGGCCCGGCCGCACTGCCCACAAGCGTGCTCGCCGAGATCGCCGACGAGATGATGGACTACCGCGGTTGCGGCATGTCCGTGCTCGAGATGAGCCATCGATCTAGCATGTACCAGCAGATCATCGACGACGCCGAGGCAACCCTGCGTCGCCTGCTGAGCATCCCCGACAACTACCGTGTCCTGTTTTTGCAGGGCGGCGCCACGCTGCAGTTTGCGGGCATCCCCATGAACCTCATGCGCCGCGGCCGCGCCGGCTACGTCGTGACCGGCAACTTTGCCAACAAGGCGTACAAAGAGGCCGCCAAGTACGGCGAGGCCGTGCTGCTCGCGAGCTCCGAGGACACCAACTTCGACCGCATCCCCGACATGGCCGACATCAACGCGCGCATTGCCGCCGAGGCCGCGGGCGACGGGCTCGACTACGTCTACATCTGCCAGAACAACACCATCTTTGGCACCATGTTCCACGAGCTGCCCGATTGCGGCGACGTGCCGCTGGTCGCCGATGTCTCGAGCTGCTTTTTGTCGCAGTCGCTCGACGTTGAGCGCTACGGGCTCATTTACGCCGGCGCGCAGAAGAACGCCGGCGCCGCGGGCGTCACCGTGGTTATCGTGCGCGACGACCTGATCGCCGACGGTCCGGCCTTTGCGCAGACTCCGCAGTACCTGGACCTTAAGACCCAGGCCGCCAAGGGCTCCATGCTCAACACGCCCAACACCTTTGGCATCTACGTGTGCGGCAAGGTGTTCCGTTGGGTTGAGCAGACCGGTGGACTTGCCGCCATGGCCGAGCGCAACTGGGCCAAGGCCAACCTGCTCTACGACCTGCTCGAGCACAGCAAACTATTCCACGGCACTGCGCAGACAGACAGTCGCTCCATCGCCAACGTCACGTTCCGTACCGGCGATGCCGACCTCGACGCTGCCTTTGTTGCGGGCGCGGCAGAGCACCAGATCCAAAACGTCAAGGGCCATCGCCTCGTCGGCGGCATGCGCGCCAGCGTGTACAACGCCGTAACCATGGAAGACGTGCAGGCACTGGCCTCGTACATGAAGGATTTCGAAGCGCAGCGTAGTTTGAGCCCGCGATCTAACTAGCCCGCAGCACGCGGGCCGACCAGCCACTTCAAACCACTTGTTTTAAACAAACCCGCTAAGGAGTTTTTCATGCGCAAGATTAAGACCATCGACGACATTACCAAGGATGGCAAAGTCGAGTTTGGCGAAGGCTACGAGTTTGTGAGCACCGCCGAGGAGGCCGACGCGATCCTGATGCGCTCGACCGACCTGCACGGCTACGAGCTGCCCGAGGGCATCCGCGCCATCGCCCGCTGCGGCGCCGGCGTCAACAACATCCCCGTCGAGGAGTACGCCAAGAAGGGCGTCGTCGTCTTCAACTCCCCCGGCGCCAACAGCAACGCCGTCAAGGAGCTCGTCCTAGGCATGCTGGTGCTCTCGAGCCGCGGCGTGGTGCAATCGATGAACTGGGTGCGCGACAACGCCGACGACCCCGAGATTCAGGTCGATGCCGAAAAGGCCAAGAAGGCCTTTGTGGGCCGCGAGCTCAAGGGCAAGCGCATCGGCGTCATCGGCCTGGGCAACGTGGGCTCCAAGGTCGCCAACGCCTGCGTCGACCTGGGCATGGACGTTTACGGCTACGACCCGTTCATTTCCGTCGAGCACGCGTGGGTGCTGAGCCGCGAGGTGCAGCGTGTGGGCACGCTCGAGGATCTCTGCCGCGGCTGCGACTACCTCACCGTACACGTGCCCAGCAAGGCCGACACCATCGGCATGATCAGCACCGAGCAGATTAACCTGCTGGCACCCGACGCCGTGCTCATCAACTACGCACGCGAGACCATCATTGACGAGGACGCCGTCGACGCTGCCCTGCGCGAGGGCAAGCTGAGCTGGTTTAGCTGCGACTTTGCCACGCCCATGACCGTCAAGATGCCCAACACGTTTATCACCACGCACTCGGGCGCCGGCACTGGCGAGGCCGAGGCCAACTGCGCCGATATGGCCATCAGCGAGCTCAAGGATTACCTGGAGAACGGCAACATCGCACATAGCGTCAACTACCCCGCCTGCAGCATGGGCAAGGCGCGCGCCGCAAGCCGCATCGCCTGCCTGCACGCCAACGTGCCCAACATGATCGGCCAGATCACGGCCATTCTCGCCAAGGACAACGCCAACGTGCAGCGTATGACCAACGAGTCCGCCGGCGAGAACGCCTACACCATGTTCGACACCGACGAGCACCTGGACAGCAGCACCATCGAGGCGCTCAAGCAGATTCCGTCGATGTATCGCGTGCGCGTGATCAAATAGCGCCGGCTGATCTGACGGGCAGTTCCCCATGTGGCCTGCCCGTCGCTGACATTGAATGCCCGCGGGGGCGCCTTTCGCACGAGAGGCGTCCCCGTTTTTGTGAGCACTCCATTAAATGCACCGAGCCGCTTCTTGACATACAATCTGTATGTTTACCTAACTATCTGTGAGGTGCCTATGGTTGATACAGATTTTGCTTGGCGGCTTACGCAAGGACTCGTGCGGATCGACAGTTCCGACCCAGGTGCGTATGAGGGCGAGATTGAACGCTATATCAAAGCGTTGGTTGAAGCTCAACTGGGGCGGTTGAGCCATCCGGTACTCGATGCCGTGCAGATTGCAGAGCTCGAAGCACTCCCCGGGCGCCGCAACCTTATGGTCACCGTGCCGGGCCAAAGCGACGAGCCGCGACTCGTCTATATCTGCCATATGGATACCGTCACCTTGGGCGACGGCTGGGACGCGGACATTGCGCCGCTCGGGGCGGTCGTGCGCGACGGCAAACTCTACGGCCGCGGTGCCTGCGATATGAAGGGTGGCCTGGCCTGCGCCATTGCCGCACTGATCCATACGCTCGGGCGCGTGGCGGCGGATGGCGCGCTGCCCCGCCGCGGCTTTTCGCTCATCTGCTCGGTCGACGAGGAAGACTTTATGCGCGGCTCAGAGACCGCGATCGATGCTGGCTGGGTCGGCTCGCGTGAATGGGTGCTGGACACCGAGCCCACCGACGGACAGATCCAGGTGGCGCACAAGGGACGTACGTGGTTCGAGATTGAAATGGCTGGCGTGACGGCGCATGCGAGCCAGCCCTGGAAGGGCGCGGATGCCGTCGCCGCCATGGCCGAGGCCGTCTGCGCGCTGCGCCATGCGTTCGCAGCACTGCCCGAGCATGATGAGCTGGGGCCCTCGACCATTACGTTTGGGCAGATCGAGGGCGGCTATCGTCCCTATGTGGTGCCAGACCGCGCCAAAGTCTGGGTCGATATGCGCCTGACTCCGCCGACTGATACGGCCGTCGCGAAGCGCATGGTAGAGCAGGCCATCGCCAGCGCCGAAGCCGCCGTTCCCGGTTGCCACGGCAGCTACGTCGTGACGGGCGACCGCCCCGCCATCGAGCGCGACCCAAACTCTCCCCTTCTAGCAGCGCTCAAGCGTGCCGCCGATGACGTGACGGACGCGGACACGACCGTCGGCTTCTTTACCGGCTACACCGACACCGCCGTCATTGCCGGCAAGACAGGTAACCGCAATTGCATGAGCTACGGTCCCGGGTCGCTCGCGCTCGCGCACAAGCCCAACGAATATGTGCCCCACGCCGATGTCGTTCGTTGTCAGAACGTGCTCATCGCGCTCGCCGATAACGTGCTCTGGGACGCGAGCGGCCAAGTTGGGGCATAATAAGCCGCGAACAAACCGACTCGTGCGTTAGGACCGCTCATGAAAGCACTTCCGTTTCCCTGCATCCGCCCAGCTCAGGACCGCGTGCTCGAGGCGCTGCCTGCAATGGGCAGCATCCTGAGCGGCAACGATGCTCTGGGCGGAGCCATTGCCGATGGTCTGATGCTCAAGGACCCGGGTGCGGCGTATTACGTGTACGAATGCTCGGGCGAGCCGGGACGCGTGACGGGTGTCGTGGCGATTTGCCCGACGAGTGTACTTGCGGGCGGCAAGGGCGATGCCAGCGCTGGCGTGGCCGCCGCTGCGCACGCGATCGCCGAACTCAAAGTTCAGCCGCGCCCCATGTCGCTCGCCTACGAGGCGTCGCCCGTCATGGACATCATCCTGAACGCTGCCAAAGAGGGCGCCTCGCTCTACGCCGTCACCGATCCTGCGGGCATTACGCACCGCGTGTGGGAGGTCAAGCGCGAGGACGCCGTCGGGGCCATCCGCGCTATGCTCGACCAAGCACCGGAGCCGGCATTGGCTGACGACCCCGCCTACGCCGTCGCTCTGACCGGGGCGTCGCAGCTGCTGGCCGATGAGGCCCGTGCCGCCGGAACGTACACCGGCAAGGAGCCGTTCAACTTTATCGTTGCCGTACTCTTCCCCGCCGCGCAGGTCAGCGGCGCCGCGCCGCAGGTTCCGACAGGTCTGCTCACGCACCAGGTCGCGCGGTTCTAGCAAGACCAAACCGCCCAGCACAAAAATCGGCAGCTCAACAAACAGGGGGCGGAGATGCAGCAGGTACATGCATCTCCGCCCCTTTTGCGTCGAGAAATTATGCCGGCGACCCGTGCCGCCGCGCTCGCGTTATCCGCGCTGCGGGCCTGCAGTAGCCACAAGCGGTTCAAGCCCCAGCTCGCGCGCGTAATCCTCCTGCGTAAAAATCTCAATCAGCTCAAACGTACCGGCCTCGTCGTCAAACACGAAATGTAGCACCGAGCAATTGCCTGGCACGCGATCGCGCTCGTCGGCCGCCGCACCCTTCACGTGGTCCATGAACTCCTTGATGGCCGATCCGTGGCTCACCGCGAGGACGCACTCGTGGTCCGGGCGTCGCATAAGATCGGTCAACGTCGCCACCATGCGCTCGCGCACCTGCATCTGACCCTCGCCGCCAAACTGACGATAGAAATCGCGCCACGGGCGCTCGGGCATAAGCATCACGCGCTCGGCCTCAAAGTCGCCAAAGTACCACTCGCGCAGACCGTCCAGGCGCTCGTACGCCAAGCCCGGCCACAAGTTGGCAATAGTCTGCTCGGTGCGATGAAGTGTGGAGGTGTAGGCATGATCGGGCTCAATGCCGCGCGCACGCAAAAACATGCCGGCACGCGCCGCCTGGTCGCATCCCAGCTGCGTAAGCGGCGAGTCACTCCAACCCTGAATAATGCGCTTGAGGTTAAATATCGTCTGTCCATGACGAACCAGATACAGGTCTTTATTCATAGGGGGTCCTTTCGTTCGTTACCAATCAAGGAGCGAAAACGCCCCGTCGCAATAGCCAAAATGAAGCACGGCACCGTTGTCGGGTAGCTCTCCCCCGCCAGTCACATACTCAAGAAACTCCTGGCAGGCTGAGCCGTGGGAAACCGCCAGCACGCAGTCGTGCTGCGGCCTGGCCATGATGCGGGACAGCGCCGCGACCATGCGCGACTGAAGCTGCACTTCCGACTCGCCGCCAAACGCGACCGGATAATCGCCCCAGGGCTGCGGCGGCATCTCGCGATTTGATGTGCCCTCCAGCGAGCCAAAATGCCACTCACGCAGGTCATCGACCAGCTCAATGGAACGGCCCTCGCCAACGATAAGCTCGGCCGTATGCCGCGCCCGGCCCAACGGCGAGGAATACACATGATCAAAGGCCACGCCACGCGCCGCAAACGCCGTACGCGCCGTCAGCGCCTGCTCGCGCCCGCGCGCCGTAAGCGGCGAATCGTGCCAGCCCTGCAAAATGCTCTGCACATTGAGCTCAGTCTGCCCATGCCGCACCAAATATAGATCTGCCACACACCCTCCCCTCGTACCACCACAAAGGGGACAGGAGCCTTTGTGATGATTTTGCCGCCGGATTGCACCGCAACGACGCACAGCTACAGCAGCACGTCGGCAAGCGGACGCTTGGGTACGTGGTGCACCCGCGCCTCGTCGCGCCAATAATTGATGGAGCCGTCGGGGTTGGAGTCGATCGCATCGATCACCTGTGTCTCGGCCGGAACGCCAAACGCCATGATCAGCTTGAGCTCATACTTGTCGTTATCGAGCCCCATGGCATCGATCGCGCGGGGCGTAAAGGCCTTGAACATGCAGGCTGCCACCTCGGGCGTGGCGCTGCGGGCGGCGAGCATCATCGTCTGCGCGGCAATGCCCGTGTCGGCCTCGGTAATGGGAGCGGCGGGCTTACCCGGAACGGCGCGCTCGGCCAAAATCGCGATGTAGCCGGTCGGGCGCTCACCCTCGGCAGGACCCGGCCAATCCTTAAGCGCACCGGCCCACGCGAGCTCATCAAATACACGCGCGCAATCCTCGGCACCGCTCACCACATGAAAACGAAGACGCTGAGCATTGGCACCACAGGGAGTCAGGTGCGCCAGCTCCGCCAGCTCAAGCAAAAGCTCACGCGGCACGCGCATGGACTCGTCAAAGCGACGGCACGTACGGGCGCGGCGAACCAACGCATCAAACGCGTTCAAGCCGAGCTTTTCGCAACCCTGCTTTGCCATCGATTCGGCGCTTACCGGCGCCGCGGGAACTGTTTCGTTCATAGGACCCCCCAATAAAAGCCAATTGTTCTTAAGAAAATCTAACCTAAAACGTAGGCAATAACGAACAGAGCTGCAATGTTCTACACCTGTTGAATAGAAAATCGCGCCCTGGGGAACAACGGAAACAATTCGGGACCTTTGGGTTACGTTTCGCCCCCCCCGACCCATACGCCAGCGCCTTTAGGCGATACTGGTTGTAACGATCAAGGCTTACGCCGCACGGAAAGGAGACATTATGGGCATCTTTAAGAACGATGACCAAAAATCGAGCCAGTTTGGATTTGACGAGAAAAGCATGGCGGGCAAAGCCGTCAAGGCCGTACGCTGGATTTACGCCATCACGGGCGTCTTGGCGCTCGTCGCCGGCATCGCACTGCTGTTTGCGCCCGCCAAGTCCCTCGTCTTCCTAACGACCGTCTTGGGCTTCTACTTTGTGATCACGGCCGCGATCAGGCTGTTTACCGCTGTTTTCGAGCCACTGCTGCCCACCGGCTGGCGCGTGACGAGCATCATCTCCAACCTACTCATTATCTTGGGCGGCGTCATAATCCTGCGCAACCAGGCCTTCTCGACCGCAACGCTCACCACGATGGTGGTTATCGTGGCCGGCTTTGGCTGGATCGTCGAAGGTGTCATGTCCATTCTGGAGTCCGAGCTTTCGTCCAACCGTGCCCTCGCCATCCTGAGCGGCGCGCTCTCCATCATCGCCGGCATGTTCGTGTTTATCTATCCGCTGTGGTCGGCCAAGATGCTCGTCATCTTTAGCGGCGCCGCACTGCTGGTGTTTGGCGTAACGCTGATTGTCCGCGCCATTCAGTTTGGCAAACTGGTGCACTAGATGCCAAGGACGCTCTTTATTGATGCCGACGCCTGCCCGGTCACGCGCGAGTCGATTGACTGCGCGCGGCGGGCGGGCGTCGCCGTTGTTATCGCCGGCAACAGCACGCAAAACCTGGAACGGCACATTCGCCGCGACGACCCGCGCGATGCCGAGCACGCGCGACGCGGCTTTTGGGTCACGACGCTCGATGTGAGCGTGGGCGCCGACAGCGCCGACTTTGCCATTGTCGAACGCTTGCAGGCGGGCGACGTAGTCGTGACGCAGGACATTGGCTTGGCGAGCATGGCGCTCGGGCGCGATGCCGCCGCCATCGGCGTGCGCGGGCGCGTCTACGACAAAGCGACCATCGACATGCAGTTGTTTATTCGCCACGAGGAAAAGAAGGTACGCCGCGCCGGGGGACGCACTCGCGGACCGGCGGCATTTACCAGCGAAGACCGCGCTCGCTTTAAGCGCAACCTCACCGAGCTGCTGCGCTAACCAAGGTAGATTTTTGGGACATGTCCGGAAATCTGCTTTTTTGCTTTGGCGATTGACACGCATCCAACGCCCAGGTCATGGCGGTAGATTTTACGGCATGCCCCAGTTTTTACGGCATGCCCCAAGCATCTACTTAGAGGCCAAAGGCAGAAAGGATAAGACCCCAGCCCGCACCGATGACGTACATCATGATCAGGAACAGGACGTTTTCGCGGGCGCTGCGGTTGGTGCGGAACAGCACCAGGTAGCCCACACCGGCAGAGATGAGCGTGCCGGCGAGCATCGGGGCCAGCTGCAGCGCGCCTTCCAGGTACAGTTGCGTGATGACGACGCTGGCCGAGCAGTTGGGAATCAGGCCGACGAGTGCCGAGCCCAGGACCGCAAGCGTCTCGTTGCCACGCAGGAACTGCTCGATCGCGGACTCGCCGAAGGTCTCGAGCACGGCGACCAGAATCAGCGTCACCAGAAAAATGAATACCGATACCTGCACGGTGTGCGAGATGGCGCTGCGAATAATCGACAGGAGGGGCGCGCCCTCGTGAGAGTGGGAGTGACCGTGGCCATCATGGTGTTCATGCTCGTCCTCATGACCGTGATCGTGGCCATGTCCGTGTTCGTGCTCGTCCTCGTCTTCATCGCAACCGCAATGGTCGCGCTCGCACAGCTCATGGATGTGATCGGCGCTCACGCCCGCCTCGGCCACCTCGTCGATGATGTCACCGCCAGTGTGGTCGTCGTGCGCGCAGTTCACATGAGCCGGATTAGCAGCGGTCCCCAGCACGGTACGGCGAATCGCCGCATGTGCGCGAGCGTTACGACGCAGGCCGCGAATGGCGGCGTCCACGATAAAGCCCGTGACCAGCGCGATCAGCGCCTTCGAAGCCAGAAGCATCGCCATGGTCTGCACGGGAACTTGCTCGGCGAGCAACAGCGGCAGCATCTCATCGGAGGTCGAGAGAAACACCGCCACCAGGGTACCCAGCGTCGCGACGCGACCGGCGTACAGCGTGGCCGCCATTGCCGAAAAGCCGCACTGCGGCACCATGCCCAGCAACGAGCCAACCACGGGGCCCGCAGCGCCAGCGCGCTTGATGGCGCCGTTAACGCGGTCGCCCGCAACATGCTCGAGCGTCTCGAGCGCAAGGTACGTCACCAACAAAAACGGCACCAGCGAGAGCGTGTCTTTGCCGGCATCGAGCAGAATATCTATCAGTAAATCCATGACGGATGGAACCTTTCGTGTCTTTCGGCAGCATTGTAAAAGTCCTAGCGGTCAACTAGGGTATTGTAGTTGTCCCGGGCGCGGTGCCAATAGTTGCCCATGGTAAACTATCATCTCGCCACAACTCAGTAACCCCGAGCCGCGCGACGCGGCCCGTCCAAGGAGCATCCTATGAACGTTTCGCAAGCACTCGAATACGAGCGCCAGCCGTTTATCCCCATGTTTATCTATGGCGATCACGGTGCCATGGAGTCCGAGCGCCAGAAGGGCGAAGAGGCCCTCAAGGTGCTCGAAACCGAGTACTTTACCGCTGAGGGCGACCCCGGCTTCGACTTTGCCACCGTGCGCGACCTGGCCGACCGCAACCGCGACCTGTGCGACCAGATCGGCGAGGCGCGTCTACGCAACGTGACGCCCGCGACGCTTTCGCGCGGTCTGTCCGATGCCGACACCTGCGCCGCCATCGGCAAGATGCAAAAGCGCACCGCCGCGTCCGTCATGCGCGAGATCCGCGGCGACCGCGACGCGCTCGGCGTGGCGTACGCCCGCAAGCCTATCCAGGGCACGGTGCTCGGCATCGACATCGAGACCACCGGCCGTGCACCCGAGCGCGGCTACATCATCAACGTCGGCTGGGAGATCATGGATCTCACCAGCGACGCCGTGCCGCATGACGCCGAGGCACACTACTGCGGCCTGCCCGATATCTACCGCGGCGAGGATGTGCCACTGTCGAATATCCACCACATCACCTGGGACGACATCGACGGCAAAACGCCCTTCCGCGAGAACAAAGAGCTGCAAAAGCAGCTGCTCAAGCTTATGAAGAAGTACCCGTACATGGCACACAACGCCGCCTTTGAGGACAGCTGGTTCAAGATCCACCTGGACGGCTACGCCGAGGCACGCCGCGCGGGTAAGATTATCGTCATCGACTCGCGCCAGATTTGCCGCAGCTTGGACGCCGACGTGCGCTCGCTCCCCCGCGAGTCCGCCCCCGCTGCGCTCGAGAACTGGGCGCGCCGCCGTGGAACCCTCGCCGCCGACGCCAACGAGCAGCATCTGGGCCTGGACGACACCGACCTCATGCTCCGCACCGTCCAAGCCGAGTTCAACCTCAAGAACCTATTCGCGAAATAACCGATCCATCTGCGGGAGCGCCTGCCAGGCACAGCGCAATCCGTCTGGGCACACCGACACGCAGTAAACTAGGGCGCAGCCTTATGGCTGCACCCTAGTTTTCATCAAAACGAGCAAATACGCGTGCTTCACATAGTCGGCAGGTTGGCCCACCTACATTTTTCGAGTTGTTCGGCCAGCTGAACCACTAGTCAAGGCCCCTTGAACCGCAATCGAAGCTAAAATCGCCTTAATTTCGCAACCAAGCCCCATAAATCTACCTGAATCAATTCGAATAGGACGTTGCGATCGCACCATTTGTATAGGATAAGGCCGAATAACTCAAATTATGTTGGTGAGGCATCTGAGCGGTCGGCAAAAACGCTTAGAAGCTACGAATCCGCAACTAAAGTTCATCAAAAAGGGGCAGCCGGCAGAAACCTCCCCAGCCAAAGCTGCTCCCTCAATACGACAGCTCAAAAACCCACCGTTCGCAGAAGATAAGCCGCGCCCCAATACCGTTGCCCGAAGTTTCGGGCGTATGCGGCGTCCGCTATGCCATCATGCGCGTATGGGAATCATTCTGTCACATACCACGGCACGCGCTGTATACCAAACAGCCAACTCGCTCGCAAGCTACGCGACCGGTCCCATACCTATGGAAAAGATCAGGGTGTCTGCGCCGACCACGTCCGACCTGGAAGCGGCACGAGCATGGCTCAACAGAAAGAATGTCGATTCTGAACGTATCCATGTGCTGACGTTTTCCAATAATGCCAAAAGGCACCGCAAGGGCTGCATCTGCCACTGCACGCGCTATACGTTTGATGCAGAAAGCTACCTAGAACTCGAGCCGAACGTCTACATCGTCGATATCAAGCTGTGCGCGTTAGAAGCAACAGCCGACCTCAACCTTTCGGAGCTCGTTGAGTATTACTTTGAAATCTGCGGCTCCTACGCGCTTGGAACGTCCGACGAAACTCAATATCGCGAGCGCCCAGCCCTAACCAGCGTTGAAGAGCTCAGAGCCTTCTTTTCAGAGGCACCGGGGTATCGTGGATCTAATAAAGCACTTAAGGCACTTTCTTATGTACACGAAGGCTGTCGCTCCCCACTCGAAACGGCGTTTGTCATGATGCTGACAATGCCCAAGTCAATGGGTGGCTTAGCCATACGCGCTATCAAAACGGATTATCCGATCCCAGTCCCCAAAAGATACGCCGCCCTAACGCGACGGACGGTTTTCTACCTCGACGCGCTGCTCGAAAATTCGATGACCGATATCGAATACAACGGCTTTTACCACGACGAACCCGAGCAGCAATCAATTGACGAGGAGCGCCGAAACACGCTGCGAAACATGGGATATGCCGTTATCACAGTTAATCGTCATTCGTTTTTCAAGCAGTCCGCTTTTAAACGGGTCATGGAAGCGATTCGCATTCGCGAGAAGATATGGCCCGGTCGACTCCCGGATAACTTCGCCATCCTGCAAGAAACTCTTCGTCAATTTGTCTTGCGGCGCTACTTCGAATACGGTCGCCGCGTCCTGGAGACACTCAAAGAAGAAGAGGCCGCCAAGCGCGAAATTGCAAGCCAATATCCGCAAGCTGATGACCCGAGCATCAACGATGTGCCCGAACCCGACGACATGCAACACGTCGGGGCCCTTGCTGAGGAAATCAATGGGGCTTGGGAATGCGACATGTTCGCAAAAATCGATGAAAACCGCACGGAAGACGACACGATTATTGATCTAATTGAGAATTCGCTCTTCTAAAGGCGATCTCTGCGGATGTCCACCTACATTTTTCGATTTATTCGGCCACCGATGTGCCAGATTGGCTGCAGCAAAGCTCAATATAACTTTAGATAAAACTGATTCTGCAGAAACTCCCGTAGAGGAAGAACTGATTCTCGCGGTATTTGACACGATAAAGTACAAATATGAACAGTTCCAATGCTTCTCAAGGTGGCTTTCTTAGCATGCTAGCCGAACATCTCGAAATATGTTGGCGAGCATTGCGTCGATGTCTCCCAACCCACAGAAAATCGCAGAGGCGGCAAGCAGTCATCGAAATTAACGCAAATTGTATTGACATATGAACATACACTCATATAATCGAAAGCAAGTTATATGAGCGCATGTTCATATGAAAGGATATTGCAATGAGCATCCGCGTTGATGAAACGAAACCCGACATCGAGGCCACCGAACCCGCGATCCCCACCACCTGCTCGCCCGAGGACCTTCCCGACGAGGAGCTTCTCTACGACCTCGCCGACCTGTTCAAGGTCTTCAGCGACACCACGCGCATCAAGATCCTTTACGCCCTCATGGGCCGCGAGCTCTGCGTGGCAGACATCGCCGAAGCGACCGAAACCTCGCAGTCCGCGGTGTCGCACCAGCTGCGCACACTCAAGCAGGCGCACCTGGTTAAATTCCGGCGCGACGGGCGCAATATCCTCTACTCGCTCGCCGACGACCACGTCTACACCATGCTCAACCAAGGCATGAGCCACATCTGCGAATAGCGACCAACCACGGTACCAGCGCGGCCTGCACCCAAGCCGCAAATACAGAGAAAGGAACCCACCATGAAAAAGCAGTTTAAACTCGACGAGATCGACTGCGCCAACTGCGCGCGTGAGCTTCAGGACGAGCTGGCCAAGCTCGAGGGCGTCAAATCCGTGTCCGTCAACTTTATGACCCAGAAGTTGACGCTCGAGGCCGATGACGCCGAGTTCGACGAGGTGCTCAACCGCGTTGTAGAGTTTACGGCCGACGCCGAGCCGGACTGCGAGATCATTCTCTAGCCCAGGTTTACGCCAACCTGCAAGGCCGCGATTGCCGCGGCCTTTGCTCGCGAAATTATATGAGCGAGTGTTCATACGTTCAAATGGGAGGATACGAGTCATGGCCACCGCCGACCCCAAGAAGAAAAAGAAGAAGCGCAAGAAGAAAGAGTCACTCGAGCATAAGCGCAACCGCATCCTGGTAGCGCTGGGCATTTTTGCCGTGGTGTACGCCCTCGATGAGTTCGGCACCCTCACCGCCGCATTCGGTACCCCGGGCGACATCTACGCCAGCTTTGTGCTGTTCCTCGTACCGTTTTTGATTGCCGGCTACGACGTGCTGCAAAAGGCATTCAATAACATCCGCCGCGGCAAGGCCTTCGACGAGAGTTTCCTTATGGCAGTCGCGACCATCGGCGCGTTTGCCATGGTGCTCTTCCCCGATACCGACCCGCACATGGCCGAAGGCGCCGCCGTCATGCTGTTCTACCAGGTCGGCGAGCTGTTCCAGGCGTACGCCGTGGGCAAGAGCCGCAAGTCGATCAGTGCCATGATGGACATCGCGCCCGACTACGCTAACGTCGAGCAGCCCGACGGCACACTCGAGCAGGTCTTCCCCGATGACATCGCCGTCGGCACCGTGATTGTGGTCAAGCCCGGCGAGCGCGTGCCCATCGACGGCGTCATCGTCGAAGGCGAAACCCAGCTCGACACCGCCGCCCTTACTGGTGAGTCGGTCCCCCGCCCGGCCAAAACCGGAGACGATATCATCAGCGGCTGCATCAACATGACGGGGCTCATCCACGTGCGCACCACCAAGCCCTTTGGCGAGTCCACCGTCGCGCGCGTCCTGGAGCTCGTAGAAAACGCCAGCGAAAAGAAGGCGCGCACCGAGAACTTCATCACGCGCTTTGCCCGCATCTACACGCCCGCCGTCACCGGCGCTGCCGCGGTACTCGCGCTCGGCGGCGGCTTGGTCACCGGCGCCTGGTCCGACTGGATTCTGCGCGGCCTGACCTTCCTGGTCGTCAGCTGCCCGTGCGCGCTCGTGATCAGCGTGCCGCTGAGCTTCTTTGGCGGCATCGGCGGCGCGTCCAAGCTGGGCGTTCTCATCAAGGGTTCTAACTACCTCGAGACGCTCGCCGACGTGGACACCGTCGTCTTTGACAAGACGGGCACCCTCACCAACGGCACGTTCTCGGTGGTCGCGGTACACCCCGAGGCCGGCTATACCGAGCAGTCGCTGCTCGAAGTCGCAGCCCTTGCTGAGTCGTTCTCCGATCACCCCATCGCGCAGTCCGTGCGTGTCGCCTACCAGGGCGAGGTCGACCCCAAGCGCGTTAGCAACTCTGCCAACGACGCGGGCCACGGCGTGACGGCAACCATCGACGGCAAGCACGTCGTCGTTGGCAACGCAAAGATGCTCGCCGCGGCCGGAGTCGAAGCGCCCGATTGCGAGGTCGTCGGCACCATCCTCCACGTGCTAGTCGATGGCATCTATGCCGGCCACATTGTAATTGCCGACACCATAAAGGCCGATGCCGAGCAGACGATCCGCGACCTGCACGCCGCCGGCGTCAAGCGCACCGTCATGCTCACGGGCGACCGCGAGGAAGTGGCTGCTGCGGTGGCCAAGCGGCTGGGGCTCGACGAGTTCCACGCGCAGCTGCTGCCGGGCGACAAGGTCGAGCGTGTTGAAGCGCTGCTGGCAGCCGAATCGGGCAAGGGCAAGCTCGCCTTTGTCGGCGACGGCATCAACGATGCGCCCGTGCTCACCCGCGCAGACATTGGCATTGCCATGGGCGCTATGGGTTCCGACGCCGCGATTGAGGCCGCCGACGTGGTGCTCATGGACGACAAACCGTCCAACATCTCCCGCGCGATCCGCGTGGCGCGCAAGACCATGTCGATTGTTTGGCAGAACATCATCTTTGCGCTGGGCATTAAGTTGCTGATTCTGGTGCTTGCGGCACTGGGCATCGCCAACATGTGGCTTGCCGTGTTCGGCGACGTAGGCGTGGCGATCATCGCCATCCTGAACGCCATGCGCGCGATGGGTGTCAAGAACTTGTAGCGTTCGTGGGCTGTCCGGCCGGGGCCGGGCTTGGTTTTGAAAACGTCCTCGACCAATGAAGTGCCCCCGTTCTGCTCCTTCGGAGCTACGAACGGGGGCACTTCTGGTCTGCGGAATGTTTTCAAAACTAAGCCCGGCCCCGGCCTGCGGTAACGTTGCTGGCGGTTCTTGGGCATCGCTTGCTAGCGGGGTTCCTTGTCTGAGTTGGACTTAGTTGGCGGGGCTACTGGTCCCGGTCGCTGTCCCGTCCCAGCATCGCCCTCAGCTTCTCGAAGCTTTCCTCGCTTAGGCAGTGCTCCATGTGGCAGCCCTCTTGCGACGCGACCTCAGCCGAAACACCCGCATCCTCCAGCAGCCCCACGAAAAAGCAGTGGCGCTCCCACATTTGGCGAGCGACCTCCAGACCGCGCTCCGTCAGATGAACGTCGCGCTTGCCCATTTCGACATAGCCGTTGCTTT
Source organism: uncultured Collinsella sp. (assembly GCA_902468085.1). Classification (GTDB taxonomy): domain Bacteria; phylum Actinomycetota; class Coriobacteriia; order Coriobacteriales; family Coriobacteriaceae; genus Collinsella. Next base: position 8,656 of record CABQXN010000010.1, on the reverse strand, counting down.
CCAGCGTCGCCATGGCCTTGGAAACGCTCGCCTTGGTTACGCCGAGGTACTCCGCAACGTCGATCGAGCGCACGATGCCCTGACGTTCCGACAGAACGTAGATCGATTCGAGATAGTCTTCTCCGGATTCACGCAGGGCCATGGGCCGCCTTTCGCGATGATTGCTAGTTAGCCTTTGGATACTTTCCACGGCTAACTTTACCGCAAAAGTTGCCCATGTCTTACTACTTTGTCTAAAAGTTAGCCGTGTTTCACAAAACGTGCGGGACGAAAACAAAATGGGGACGCCCCGCAAGGAGTGTCCCCAGGCGCCGGGTGCCGACCCACAGTTACATCAATCCAAAGTGCTTCGCGGCGTTGTAGATGCCGTCATCGTCCACGGCGGTCGTTACGTAGGTCGCCGCGGCCTTCACGGTATCCTGCGCGTTGCCCATGGCCACACTTGTGCCCACGGCCGAGAACATCGACAGGTCATTCTCGCCGTCGCCAAAGGCAATCGCTTCACTCGCGTCGATGCCCAGGCGCTCCAGCGTCGCCGCCACACCCAGGTCCTTGCCGCCGTTGGCCGGAATAATGTCGCAGAACAGGTCGCACCAGCGCGTGGTGAGCGAATGCGACACGGCGTCGGTCACGATATGTTCGTCGGCCGGGTCCACAAAGGCGCAGAACTGGTAGACCGGTGCGTCAAAGGCGTGCTCAAACGACTCCTCGTGGTAGACGATTCCCGCGTTGCTGCCAGCCGTCACCACGCGCTCGGACAGGCGGTTCACAAACGAGTTCTCGCCCTGCATGCACAGCGAGTCGTAGCGCCCCTGCGCCACCTGGTCCACAATCACCGCGACGTCGTCCGGATCGATCGGGCAGCTGCGGTAAACCCCCTCGGCATCAAAGCAGTGCTGGCCCGAAAGCGTAATGTACGCATCCCAGCCCAGGTCGAACAGCCAGTCCGGCATCTGGTAGGTCGGACGGCCCGTGGCGATCACGCACGCAATCCCCTGCTCGCGAAAGCTGTCGAGCACCTGCTGCGCCGACGCCGGAATCCGGTGGGTCTTAAAGCTCAGCAGCGTACCGTCGATATCGAAAAACGCGGCTTTGATCATTCTCGCTTACTCCTCGCCCTCGAGCTTTTCGCTCGCCTCGAGCCACGCCATCTCCAGCTCGTCCATGGCGGCGTGAGCCTCGTCGATCTTTGCCTGCTGCTCGCCGAGCGCCGTGTAGTTGGTGGGATCGACCTGGGCCATCGCGGCCTCGGCCTCCTCCACGCGTGCGCGCTGCGTCTCCATTTTGCGCTCGAGCGAGCTCACCTCGCGGCGGAGCTTCTGGCGTTCGGCGTTGGAAAGGCCGTTGGGCTGACCGCTCGACTTGGGCTTTTCGGCCGCAGCCGCCGCGGCACCGGTGTCAAACGTGCCGGTCTTGGCACTCGGCGCACCCACGGGCTCGCCCTCGGCGGTGGCGTTGCACAGGCGCAGGTACTGGTCGACGCCGCCGGGCATATGCGTCAGGTGACCGTCGATCAGCGCCCACTGCTGGTCGGTCACGCGCTCCATCAAGAAGCGGTCGTGTGTCACCAGGATCAACGTGCCGGGCCAGCCGTCGAGCAGGTCCTCGACAATCGCGAGCATGTCGGTATCCAGGTCGTTGCCGGGCTCGTCCAGGATGAGCACGTTGGGCTCGTCCAGGATCGTCAGCAGCAGCGACAGGCGACGGCGCTGGCCGCCCGAAAGATCGCCGATGCGGCTCCAGAGCTGCTGCGTCGTAAATCCCAGGCGCTCGCAGAGCTTCTCGGGCGAAGTCTCCTTGCCGTCGATGACGTAGTACTTCTTATAGTTGCTGAGCACCTCGCGGATCGTGTCGCCCATGTAGGGCTCGAGCTCCTCGAGCTGCTGCGACAGCACGCCAAAGCGTACCGTCTGGCCAATCTTCACGCGGCCGCGCGTGGGCGCAATTTTGCCCTGGATCACATCAAGCAGCGTCGACTTGCCAGCGCCATTCTCACCCAAAAGACCATAGCGGTCGCCCGCACCAATGAGCCAGGTCACATCGGAGAGCACCTGCTTGGGCGCGCCATCGGTATCCGCATAGCCGGCATCCACGTCGACCACATCGATAACCTGCTTGCCCAAGCGGCTCACGGCGAGGCGCTTGAGTTCCAGCTCGTCACGCACGGGCGGCACGTCGGCGATCAGCTCGCGAGCGGCATCCACGCGAAACTTGGGCTTGGTGGAGCGCGCCTGAGCACCGCGGCTCAGCCACGCGAGCTCCTTGCGTGCCATGTTGCGACGGCGCTCCTCGGTAACGGCGGCCATGCGGTCGCGCTCCACACGCTGCAGGATGTAGGCCGAGTAGCCGCCCTCGAAGGGGTCGACCTGGCCGTCGTGGACCTCCCACATGCTGGTGCAGACCTCGTCCAAGAACCAGCGGTCGTGCGTGACCACGAGCATCGCGCCCTGACCACGCTGCCAGCGGGCCTTTAAGTGGCGCGCGAGCCAGTTGATGGTGCGCATGTCCAGGTGGTTGGTAGGCTCGTCGAGCATGAGCACGTCGTAGTCGCCGATCAGCAGGCGCGCGAGGTCCACGCGACGGCGCTGGCCGCCCGAGAGCTCGCCCACCGTGCCCTCCCAGGGCACGTCGCTAATAAGACCGGCCAGGATCTGGCGCGTACGCGGGCTCGAGGCCCACTCGTACTCGGGCGTGTCGCCCACAACGGCATGATGCACGGTATCGGTATCGACCAGGTTGTCCTTTTGACCGAGCAATCCGATCGTGGTGTCGCGGCGATGCGTCACGCGGCCATTGTCGGGCTCCAGCGTGCCGGCGAGCACGCTCAGCAGCGTCGACTTGCCGTCGCCGTTTTTGCCGACAATACCAATACGGTCGCCCTCGCCCACGCCGAGCGTAACGCTATCGAAAATATGCTTGGTGGGAAACTCTAGGCTGACGGAATCGCATCCCAAAAGAATCGCCATATGCCCTGCTCCTTCGTAGAAATTCAACGTTGTCCATGATAGCAGCGAGCCCCACCCCAAACCACCACGAAGGCGCCTGTCCCCTTTGTGGTGGTCGTTTCGGTCGCAGAGCAAAAGGCGGGCCATCTCCCGCAAGAGATGACCCGCCTCTCCAATCAGTCCTGCGGCAACCGTGGCCGCTGCAGGCCTCAAGCATGTCCCGGACTAGGAGAACATGCCGGTGAGGTAATCATTCAGCCGCTTATCCTTGGGCCGTTGGAAAATCTCGTCAGTCTCGTCGTACTCGACCATATCGCCCATGTAGAAGAACGCCGTGCGGTTGGACACGCGCGACGCCTGCTCCATGTTGTGCGTCACGATAACGATGGCGCGGTCGGCCACGATCGATGACATGAGGTCCTCGATCGCCAGCGTCGAGATGGGGTCGAGCGCCGAGCAGGGCTCGTCGAACAGAATCACGTCGGGGTTGAGCGCCAGCGTGCGCGCGATGCACAGACGCTGCTGCTGACCGCCCGAAAGCGCATAGGCGCTCTTATCGAGCTTGTCTTTGACCTCGTCCCACAGCGCCGCGCCGCGTAAGCTTTCCTCGACCATGCGGTCGAGCTCGTCACGGTCGGTGATGCCGTGGCGCTTAGGCGCAAACGTGATGTTGTCGCGAATGGACTTGCGGAACGGGTTGGGCTGCTGGAACACCATGCCAATGGAACGGCGCAGCTCGTAGGTGTTTTCGGTCTTGGTGTTCACGTTGCGCCCGCGATAGTTGATCTCGCCCTCCACGCGGCAGCCGCGAATCTCGCGATTCATAAGGTTGAGGCTACGCAAGAAGGTCGACTTACCGCAGCCCGAAGGCCCAATGAGCGCCGTGATCTCGCCCTTGTGGAAGTCGAGCGACGTATTGTGCAGTGCATGGTGGTCGTCATAGTACACGTTGACGTCCTTGGTGGAGAGCACGACCTCGTCGCTCACGGCCTTGCCGCTTACGCGCACGCGCCTCTCGCTCTCCCCCACGCTCGACAGGAAGTCCTGGGTCTCGGACGATGCCGCTTCGGTTGCGGGCGTTGCTTTCATCTCGCTCATTCGGCCGTCATCTTCCTTGCCAGTTGCTTGCCCACAATGCGGGCGATTACGTTAAACAGCAGCACGCAAATCATCAGCAGTGCAGCGGTGCCCCAGACGATCTGCTGGGCCTCGGGGCTGCCCTCGCCATAGATCTTGTAGATGTGCACGGCGAGCGACTCGCCGGGACGGAACACGTTCCAAGCGCAGGTGGGGCTCGACAGGTTAAAGCTCAAGAAGTTCAGGCGAACCGGCGAGCTCATACCCGAGGTAAAAAGCAGTGCTGCGGCCTCGCCAAACACGCGACCGGCCGAAAGCACGATGCCCGTCACGATGGCAGGCATGGCCTCGGGGATCAGGATGTGCAGCGTGGCCTCCCAGCGAGTGAGGCCCATGGCCAGGCACGCGTCGCGCTGGGCCTGCGGCACGTCCTCGAGCGCCTGCTGGATCACGCGCACCAGGATGGGGATGTTGAACATGGTGAGCGCGACGGCGCCGGAGATGATGGAGTACTTCCAGCCCAGCTGCACCGAGAACACCAGAAAACCGAACATGCCGACGACGATGGAAGGCAGCGAGGACAACGTCTCGATGGCGGTGGAGGCGATGTCGCGGATGGGTCCGTCCGGCGCGTACTCAACCAAAAAGACCGCTCCGCCCAGGCTGATGGGCACCGAGATGATCAGGGTGATCAGCAGCAGGTAGAACGAGTCGAACAGCTGGTAGAGCACGCCGCCCTGCGTTCCGTTGGCGCGCGACGGCTCCGTGAGAAAGCCCGGCTGGAACAGCGTCGAGATGCCCTCGAACAGGATATAGGCCACCATGGAGACGGCGATGAGCATGACGATGGCGACGATCGCCGTCAACACGCCCGTGGCGAAGCGGTCCTGCTTTTGGACACGCCCGAGCCTCGCCTCGTCGATGTGGATACGCGTGCTAGCCACGAGCCTTCGCCCCCTTGCGGCCAATGAGATGGATGATCAGGATGAAGATGAGGCTCATGCCCATCAGCAGCAGGCCGAGTGCCCACAGAACATCGTCCTGGGCCGAGCCCTCGGCATAGACTGCCATGGACGTGGTGAGCGTGGTGGTGATGGTCGAAGCCGGCGACAGCAGCGACGTCGGCATGGCCTCGATGCCGCCGATGACCATGCGCACGGCGAGCGTCTCGCCAAAGGCGCGGGTCATGCCCAAGATAACCGCGGTCATGAGCGACGGCATGGCGGACTTGAGCACCACGTGCCAGATGGTCTGCCAGCGGGTGTAGCCCAGCGCGAGCGAGCCCTGGCGGTAGCCGTCGGGCACGGCGCGCAGGCCATCGACCGAAAGCGTGGTCATCGTCGGCAGAATCATGACCGCCAGCACGATGGCGCCGGGCAAGATGCCCAGGCCCGTGCTCACATGGAAAACGCTCTTCATAAGACCGACGACCACGTGAAAACCGATCAGGCCAAAGACGACCGAGGGGATGCCGGTCAAAAGCTCAATGAGCGGCTGAAAGATCTTGGAGCCAAATTTTGGTTGGATCTCGACCGCAAAGATGGCAGAGCCGATGGCGATGGGCAACGCGATGAGCGTGGAGAGCACCATGACCGCAAACGAGGTGACGATCAGGGGCAGGGCGCCGGTGTAGGGCAGGCCGTTTTTAGCCGTGTTGGCCAGGTCCCACTTGGTGCCGGTGAAAAACTCGACGACCGAGACGCCGTCTTTGACAAAAGCCGAGAGGCCCTTTTGGGCGACCATAAAGATGAGCGCGGCAACGACAAGCGTCACGAGCGCTACGCACGCGCCCGTGACGCACAGGCCCACGTTCTCAAGGTCGCGCTTTGGCAGCTGTTTTGCCATTGCAAACCTTTCCGGGGGCGACTACTTATTTAGCGGAGACCTTGCCGCTGGCGTCCTTGACGACCTTCATGGCAGAGACGGGGATGAAGCCCTGCTCCTCGACGAGCTTGCCCTGGACGTCGTCGGAAAGCATGAACTCCAGGAAGGCCTTGGTAGCCTCGTCGGCGTCCTTTGCACAGTACATGTGCTCGGTCGCCCAGATCTTGAAGGAGCCGTCGGTGACATTCTTGCTCTTGGGCTCCACGCCCTCGACCTTGATGGCGTTGAACTTGGAGTCGTCGAAGTGCGAGAAGTCGAGGTAGGAGATGGCGTTGTCGGTGCTGCCCATCTGAGTCTGGACGTCGCCGGACTTGTCGAGCTCGGCGTCGCCCTTAAAGTCGACAGCCTCGTCGCCAAAGACGGCAGCCTCGAAGGTGGCGCGAGTACCGGAGCCGGCCTTGCGGTTGAGGACGACGATCTTGGCGTCGTCGCCGCCGACCTCCTTCCAGTTGGTGATCTGGCCGGAGAAGATGCCCTTGAGCTGCTCGAGGGACAGGTCGTCGACCGTCACGTTCTTGGAGACGACGGGGCCCATGCCCACGACGGCAACCTCGTGGTCGACGAGCTTCTTGACCTGGTCGGCCTCGAGTTTGGTCTCGGCGAAGACGTCGGAGTTGCCGATGGTGACGGTGCCGGCGGCAACAGCGGTCAGGCCCTTGCCCGAACCGTTACCCGAGCCGGAGACGGAGACGTCCGGGTTGGCATCCATGAACTTCTCGGCAGCGGCCTCGACGAGAGCCTGGAACGAGGAGGCGCCGTCGTAGGTCACCTCGCCGGAGACGGACTCGGCAGCAGCGGCGCTACCCTTGTCGGCGGCGTCGGATGCGCCGGAGCCGCCGCAACCAACGAGACCGAGACCGACGATGCTGGCAAGACCACCAGCGAGGCCGAGGAACTGACGACGAGAATAAGCCTGATCGAGCATGATCTTCCTTTCATACATGCGACTCGCGGGCACCCCGCCCGCTTTGCTGTTTGGAAAGATACGACCCCGATCGGGCGACGACCGCCTTATCTGCGGTTTCTTACGGGCTATTGATAGACCCTTACCGCAAGCTCTGCCCAGCCTTTACAAACGGATAACAATCCAGCGCCGAACATGGCGCACCTTTTACACCAGAGCAAAGTAGTCATTGGGGACGTTCTTGTTTGACTAGTCATTTAAGAACGTCCCCAATGACTACCCCGGCAACGCCGATGTTTTGGCGACGACAGACACTATGACCCAATCCGAGGGCACTAAAAAGATAGGAGCCCCCGCTCGTGACCGCGGGTCGGGGCTGCGACAATGATGTCGAAGTGCCATAGGCGCAGCCGCGCCGCAACGAGGTTGGGAGGCTCCCATGCCAAAGTATTCTACCGCGTTCGGGATGGACGTCCACCTGAGGTCGACCACCGTCTGCGCCCTCGACGCGGACACCGGCGAGGCCGTGACGAGGAGGTTCCCCGGCAACCCCTGGGGCGAGATCGCCGGGTGGATGGATGGGTTCCCCGGGCCGTCGCTCGCGGCCTACGAGAGCGGCTACCTCGGCTTCGCCCCGCAAAGGGGGCTCGCCGGGCTCGGCGTCGAGTGCGTCGTCGCCGCGGTCTCGAAGATCCCCAGGTCGGCCGCCGACTCGGCCTCCAAGAACGACAGGAACGACGCCGCCAGGATGGCCAAGGCGATACTCGCCCACGACATCTCCCCCGCATGGGTCCCCTCCCCCGAGGTCGAAGGCATCAGGGACCTCGCCGGCGCCTACGACGGGGCGACCGCGCGCCTGGCGACCGCCAAGCAGCGGCTGCTCGCCTTCCTCGCAAAGCGGGGGTTCGTCTACGGCGGCACCGCGCCCGCCGGCAACCCGAGGAAGTACTGGACCTACGACTTCCTGAGGTGGCTCGACAAGGTCAGGCCGGAGGACGACGGCGGGGTTCGGACGCTCGCCGCCCTGAGGAACGAGGTCGAGGCCGCGGCGGAGGCCCGGGCGGACCTGCTCTCCGAGTACAGGGCCGCCGTGGATGCCAGCCCGATCGCCGCGGAGGTGGCCGCCCTCCAGTCGATCAAGGGCTGCGCCTTCGCGCTGGCCGCGGCCTTCTCGGCCGAGGTCGGCGACTTCACGAGGTTCCGTTCCGGAAGGCAGGTCACGGCCTATTTCGGCCTCGCGCCGAGTCAGAGGTCGAGCGGCGACTCCGTGCGGCTCGGAGGCATCAGCGGCGCGGGCAACGCGCTCGTGAGGAAGCTGGCCGTTGAGGGCTCATGGTGCTACGCCGCGGCACGGCACCAGCCGAAGCTCATGCCGAGGGACACGGGCGTGCCCCTCGAGATAAGGATGCACGGGAGGAAGGGGTCCGAGCGGCTCCTGCGGCGGCGCGAGGAGATGCTCGCCCGCGGCATGCCCGCGGCGAAGGCCAACGCGGCCACCGCGGCCGAGCTCGTGAGGTGGCTCTGGGCCCTCGGCATGATGTGCCGGGAGGGCGCGGAATAGACATAGCCCCCGTCCCGGCGAGCCGGGCGGCCTTCGGGGATACCCCCTATTTCGCTGTGCGCGCGGAGCCCTCCGCATGCGCCTCGACAGACTTGGGGAACCCCGCCGAAGGAATGGAGTGCGGGCCGACAGAACGGTATCCGCGGATATGAGACTGAGCCGAAGGCGTCGACGACATGCCGGGGGCGGACCGGGACGGGTTCAACGGCAGGCCCCGCCGACCGATTGCAAGCGGTCGGCGGGGCCATTGTGGCTCTTGACAGCGGATTGGGTCATATGAGCGAA
>CABQXN010000009.1:0-67046 GCA_902468085.1 uncultured Collinsella sp. | reverse complement strand
TGAGTTCCGCACGAACAGGAGGCGCCAGTGGCGCCTCCGTCGTGAGTCAAGACTGTCCGAAATTGAGAGGCAAGGCCCTGCGCCCGGCCCCTCGGTTCCCGCTTACGAGAGCGACGTTCTCAGCAACTCGTTGAAGAGTTTCGGGTTGCCCTTGCCGCAACTCGCCTTCATGCACTGGCCCACCAAAAAGCCGATAACCTTCTGGTTGCCGTCGCGGTACTGCTGCGCCTGCTCGGCACAGTTTGCCAGCACCTCGTCCACAATCGGCTGCAGCGCGCCGGCATCGCTCACCTGACGCATACCGCGCTCGTCGACGATCTTGTTGGGATCGTCACCGGTCTGGGCCATGGCCTCAAAGACCTCGTGCGCCTGGTTGGAGCTGATGGCATCGGTCGCCAGCAGCTTGGCAAGAGCTGCCACCTGAGCCGGTGCAATGCCGGACTCGGTGAGCGACACACCCGCGCCCTTAAGGTAGGCGATCATCTCGTTGACCAACAGGTTTGCGACCGTCTGGGCCTCCTTGCCGGCCATACCGGCAGCGGCAGCCTCAAAGAACTCGGCAAACTCCGGGTCGCCGGCAATCTGCTCGGCGTCCGCCGCCTTAATTCCAAAGTCGGCCTCAAAACGGGCGCGCTTGGCATCGGGCAGCTCGGGGATCTCGCCACGGCAGCGGTCGATGAACTCGTCGTCCAGATCGAACGGCGCCAGGTCGGGATCGGGGAACAGGCGGTAGTCGTCGGCCGTCTCCTTCACACGCATGACAACGGTGCGCTTGCGGCTGGGCTCCCAGTGGCGGGTCTCCTGATAGATGATGCCGCCCTCCTCGAGCACCTCGGCCTGACGGCAGATCTCGTAGGCAAGGCCGTCATGCAGGCTCTTAAACGAGTTGAGGTTCTTAAGCTCGGTCTTGGTGCCCAGCTTGGTCTCGCCGCGGCGGCGCAACGACACGTTGCCGTCACAGCGCATGGAACCCTTCTCCATGGAGCAGTCCGAAATGCCCAGCGTCACAAAGATGCGACGGAGCTTCTCCATAAATAGGCGAGCCTCCTCGGGCGTGCGCAGGTCGGGCTCTGTCACGAGCTCAATCAAAGGCGTGCCGCAGCGGTTGTAGTCGACGAGCGACTCGGCCGCGGCGGTAATGCGGCCCTCGGCGCCGCCCACGTGCACCATCTTGGCGGCGTCCTCCTCCATGTGGATGCGCAGGATGCGAATGGGCACCGTGTAGGAACCATCCTCGCGACGCTCGGGCATCCGCAGGTTGGACGCGTCATAGCTGGCCAGGTGGCCGGCGCGCTGGTTGCCCTCGCGCATGGTCGACGTCATGGATGTGGACAGGCCCTCGGCGTTGGCCGAGGCGCTCGCCAGGCTCTGGGCCTCGGCCTCGCCAAACGCGCAGTCGGGGCGCTCGGCGGCACCGCGACCGGTCACGTCCAGGTCCAGGTGACCGTACATGGCAAAAGCGACCGGACCCTGCGTGGTCTGGAAGTTCTTGGCCATGTCGGGATAGAAGTAGTGCTTGCGGTAGAACATCGAGTGGCGCTGGATCTCGCAATTGGTGGCGAGACCGGCCTTGACGATGCTCTCGATGGCGCGCTTGTTGGGCACCGGCAAGGCGCCGGGCAGGCCCAGGCACACCGGGCACACGTTGGCGTTGGGCTCGTCATCGTGGCTGAGCTTGCAGTTGCAAAACATCTTGGTATCGAGTGCGGTGAGCTCGGTATGGATCTCCAGGCCGATCACGGCCTCCCAATCCTGCAGGACCTCGGAAAGCTCCTTCATTACAGCTCGCCTCCCTTCCCGGCAAAATCGGGCGCGACGGAAAGCGCGGGCGCCCCCGTGGCGGCATCGGCAAAGCCGCGCTCCAGGGCGCGGGCAAACGTGAGCAGCTGACGGTCCTTAAAGGCCGGACCCACCAGCTGGGCAGAAACGGGCAGCTGAGTATCCTCGCCCAGGCCCAGCGGCACCGAGATACCACCGTTGCCGCAGATGTTGAGCGAGATGGTATACAGGTCGGAGAGGTACATCTGCGTGGGGTCGCTGATCTCGCCAAACTTAAAGGCCGTGCGCGGCGAGGCGGGCATGAGGATGGTGTCCACCTTGGCATACGCGGCGTCGTAGTCCTGCGTGATGAGCGTGCGGGCCTTTTGCGCGGCGTAGTAGTACTTGTCGTACACGCCCGAGCTCAGCAGGTAGGCGCCGAGCATCTGACGGCGCTTGGCCTCGGCGCCAAAGCCGTGGGCGCGCGACAGCGAACTCTGGTCGGACAGGTTGGCGCAGCCCTCCTCCTGATAGCCGTAGCGAATGCCGTCGAAGCGGGCCAGGTTGGAGAACGCCTCGGCCGGGCCGATGACGTAGTAGGCGGCGATGGCGGCGTCCAGGTGCGGCAGGTCGACCTCGACCAGCTCGGCGCCCTGGTTCTGCAGCTCCTGGGCGGCGCGCTGAACAGCGGCCTTGACCTCGGGCGTCAGACCCTCGGCCTCCATAAACGCGGGGATAATGCCCACGCGCTTGCCCTCGATGCTGTCGTTGAGATGCTCGGTAAAGTCGACGGCGCAATCCTGGCTGGTGCAGTCGTACGGATCGTGGCCCGCGCCTGTAAGCGCGTTCATGGCCAGCGCGACATCCTCGACCGTGCGGCCAAAAGGACCCACCTGGTCGAGCGACGAGCCAAAGGCAACCACGCCGTAACGGCTCACGGCGCCATACGTGGGCTTAAAGCCCACCACGCCGCACAGCGACGCCGGCTGGCGAATGGAGCCGCCGGTATCCGAGCCCAGCGAGAGCGCGACCTCGCCCGCAGCGACGGCGGCAGCGGAGCCGCCCGAGGAGCCGCCGGGCACGCGCTCGGTATCCCAGGGATTGTTGGTGCGGTGGAACGCCGAGCTCTCGGTGGAGCTGCCAAAGGCAAACTCATCCATGTTTGCCTTGCCCATGGGCAGGCAGCCGGCATCGAGCATGCGCTGGACGCAGGTGGCGGTGTAGACGCTCTGGTAGTCCCCGAGCATGCGGGAAGCGCAGGTAGTGCGCGTGCCCACGAGGTTCATGTTGTCCTTGATGGCCAGCGGCACGCCCGCGAGCGGGGGCAGCGGCTTGCCTGCGGCACGGTCGGCATCCACGCGCGCAGCGGCCTCGAGCGCAAGCTCGGGCGCCACCTGCAGGAATGCCTGGACCCCGCCCTCGCGCGCCTCGATGGCGGCAAGGGAGGCCTGGGCCACCTCGGTAGCGGTAAAGTCGCCGGCGGCAACGCCCGCGGCGATCTGGGCGGCGGTAAGGGAATCGAAGCTTAGCGCCATTACTCGCTCTCCCCCTCTCCCAAAATGGACGGCACGCGGAAGTAGCGGTCACGCGCGCTGCCGGCGTTTTCCAGCGCAACGTCGAGCGGCAGGTCGCGCTCGGGCTCGCGCAGGTCGTCGCCCATCACGTTGGACAGGCTTCCGATAGGATGGAACGTGGGCTCCACGTCGGGCAAGTCATATTGCAGGACGGGCTCGAGCATCTGGACGGCGTCGTTCAGGTAGGACGTCATCTGGGTGAGCTCGTCATCGGTCAGTGCGATCTTTGCGTACTCGGCGATGCCGCGCACGTCTTTCTCGCTGAGTGCCATAGGCGCTCCCTTCCGCATAACAGATAAACCGCTCTAGTATACAAGGCAACGCCGCTTGGAGCAGGCGCTTTACCCAAATGCAGCGAAAACGTAACGAGGGCAGCGGGCCGGCAGGCGGCGAGCTGGCGGTTCCGCAGCGAAACCGCACCGTCCATAGCGAAAACCGTCCCGTCCACAGCGAAAACCGTCTCGCCCACAACGAAAACCATCACAACATTCGACGCTTTTCGCCAAAATCGAGATTTTCATCGAATGTTGTGATGGTTTGGAAGCCCCGACCACCACAAAGGTGCCTGTCCCCATTGTGGTGGTTCTGGAGAATGTCTTATGCCGAGGCTTTGGCCTTGCGGCGCTTGCGGACCGCGTGGATCACGATGTCCAGCAGCAACAGCACAATGGCCACGGCCACGATGAGCACGGCAAACTCGCGCTTGCCCCAGTGGCGGCCGGCCAGCGACTTTTGCTTGTCGACGTCCTTCTTGTTGTACTTGGTGCGCACGCAATGCACCAGCAGGCGGTGGTCGTTCACGCCATAGGGCGTGCAGGTGACGAGCGTCACCTTGTCGGCGCCGGGCTCGATGGTCAGCGACTCCATCTCCTCGGGCAGCACCACCTCGGAGTCCACCATCTTGTAGGCGAGCGTCTTGTTCATGGTGTGCAGCAGCACCAGGTCGCCGGGCTCCAGCGAGTGGATGTCGTCGAACATGCTCAGGTTGCGCATGCCCGAGTGCGCGGTGAGCACGCAATGCGTCGAGGTGCCGCCCACCGGCAGGCTTGTGCCCTCCAGGTGGCCGACGCCCGCCATGAGGACTTCTTCGCTCGTGCCGTGGTAGATGGGCATGCTCACGTCGATGGAAGGGATTTCGACCCAACTCATCATGGGGTCGCGGTCAAAGATAAGCTGCTGGGCGTAGGGCTCGATCTGGTCGGCGGGAAGCTCGGTCGCCTCGCCCGCCAGCTGCTCGTTAAAGGAGCGCGCCTGGAGCAGGATGCGCTCGCGCTCCTCGGCAGACAGCGCGTCCACGGTGCTGGACACGGTGCTGATCTGGTTGAACACGCCCGAGGCCTCGAGCCGGTCCAAGATCCACGGCCAGGTCATAAGGCCCACGCCAATAAGGATGATGACGATGGTGATGAGCCGGTCGGCCCAGCGCGGCAGTCGCTTGCGGCGGCGCTTGGGCTTTGGTTGAGGTTTGGGCTGAGGGCTTGAGCCACCGTTAACCGCGGCGTTATTGCTCTTCATATGTTTGGCGCCCTGCACCATCGCCGGTCACTCCTCTACAACTCAAGTTGTCTAAACAAATAATAGCCGATTAGCGAGCTCATGCGCCGGACAACGCAGCCTAGCAGCATTGCGCAGCGCGAGTATGGGCCCGCATTTGAGTTTTCAAAATGTCCCGAATCGGCTGAGCGATTCGGGATACAATGTCAATAGGAAACGACGCACCCCGCGTAAGTGTTCGAAAGCGCGGGCGGCCTAGTTTTCTGGTTTTGTTAAATGCCCGGGCTCCGAACCCCGGGCATTCTTATTTGTGCTTTCGGCGCAAATGCCGTCCACCGTCCGCACCGCGCGTGCGCCTACGGACCTTAAACCGAACCTCATACAAGTCAAGAAACGCGATGACGAACGTGCCAACCGCCGCGAGGGCGGCGAGCGCGTTAAGGAATTTCAGCATATGGGGACCTCCGATCGAGTCGTCGGCCGCCCGCGCACGGGATGCGTCGCAATGTCATTTTACTGCGAGTGTATGCACCCACGGCTGGTAAACGCGATTTTGACAAACATTTGTTCGATAGTTACCCACACGGTTCCTCTTCCAGAGGAGCCTGGCCGCATTGTCCGGGTTTGCCCGACGTGTTTGCGTTTTCAAAATGTCCCGAATCGGCGGGGCGATTCGGGATACAATAGCTACAGGAAACGACGCACCCCGCGTAAGTACTTTGGAGCGCGGGCGACCAGTTTCCGGTGTTGTTAAATGCCCGGGCCTCTAACCCCGGGCATTCTTATTTGCGCTTGCTGCGGCGCAAATGCCTTCTACCGTCCGCACCGCGCGTGCGCCTACGGACCTTAAACCGAACCTCATACGAGTCAAGAAACGCGATGACGAACGTGCCCACCGCCGCGAGGGCGGCGAGCGCGTTAAGGAATTTCAGCATTTGGGGACCTCCGATCGAGTCGTCGGCCGCCCGCGCACGGGATGCGTCGCAAGGATATTTTACTGCGAGCACTCGCACTTACAGCTGGTAAACGCAATATTTGCAAACATCTGTTCGATATTCATATGCTTGATCCATCGGACGATGGAGGCTGGCCGCGTTATCACAAAAAAGAACGGGGCAGACTCCAGTGCGGAATCTGCCCCGAAAAGAGAATGGCAAAGCAAGAACGTCGATGGACGAGAAAAGTGTCCGCAAGTCTCATGGCCATCACATCCCACCTGCCAAAGGGATGGGTGAGCGAGCGTTACTCCTGCTCGGACTCCTCAGCCTGCTTACGGCTGCGGATGAGGTGCGCCACGCCAATGCACAGCACCGCGCCACCAGCGATCCAAGTGAACGTCACACCGTTGAGGCCGGTGAGCGGGAGGCCGGAGCCCTTCTTGTCGGTTACAGTGAGGTGTACCTTACCGTCAGCGGCCTCGGTATTAGTTTGAGCCACCTTGACGAGACTCTCGTCGGTACCAGCAGAAAGAGTGCAGCCGGGGTTGACCACAGTCGTATCGTCTGCCGGAAGCGTTCCGCGAGTAATGGTGAACGTGATGCCATCACTGTGGGAGTTGTTATAGCCAGGAGCGGGCTTAACCTCCTTGAGGATATAAGTACCTTCATCAAGACCAACGACGTTGATCTTACCTTCGCTGTTGGTAGTCAGCAGCGCGGCATCTTCATCTGACGTCGTAGTACCGTCGACCTTGATAAAAACACTGGTGCCCTGCTCCTGAAGAGTGAACTGAACGCCTTCGAGGGTCTTGGGATTGCCTGCTTCATCCTCGTCGTTACCAACCTTGGTAACGTCGATTCCATAGGTGTAGTCATAGGCAGGATGGTCAACCGTGGTGCCGGTACCTTCAGAGTGCGGGTTATTGGAATAGGTCAACTTAACCTTGTTCTTCTGGGCCTTGCCAAGAAGACTCTTGAAATCATCTTTAATCGAGCCGTTTTCGAAGATCTTGCTCGAATCGAGCTTGGCTTGGTACTCGACAGTCACAGTAGATGTGCCGGTGACAGTAATATCGGCATTATTCTCACCCTTGCAAGCCTTAAGGTCGCGGAAATCAACCGTGAGCACGTTGTTGCCATCAAAGGTAGCGGTATAGCCAGAAATGACCTTTTTGTTGTCAATCTTAACTGTCACAGCGGGGGTCGTGCTGTTGGCCTCATCAGTGAACATGGGCGTCATGGATTTGGGCAGCTCATCCGTGAAGGTGTACTTATAGGTGCTGTAGGTGTTGATGTTGCTCGCAACCGTGCCGGCCAGCTGATAGTCAACATACTGGTCCATAGCGGAATCGGCCGCCTTATTGGGGTTCGTGAACACATCGGTACCAAACGTGTCGTCCTCGTCGTCTTTGACGGCCTTGGTCACGTTGGGGACGCCCTTCTTGGGGGTCACGTTAACGTCAGAGCCACCGACGATGGTGAAAATCGGCGAGGTATACGCATCAGTATTGCCATTAGCACCGCTGGTCGTACTGGGCGCATCGGTCACGAAAAGCCAGTAGCCATTATCAAGATCCTTAAAGCTACCTTTGGTGGAATCGCTTGGGCTTGTCCACGTGAGGGTCTTGTCCCCTTCCAAGGCCTTGGCAATCAAGTCAAGAGTTGTGCCAGTATCAACCGCCGTAGTCTCTCCAAAATTAGAGCCCTGAGTCGTGCTGATGAACTCCGCCCACGTCTGGGCGTCAGCATCTACTCCAGGTGCTCCAGTAACGTCTTTGAGCGCAGTCGTAACGAGGGTTTTCACATTACCCGGAGCCCACTGAATATCGGAAAGAGTCTTAGCGGCCGAGCCATCCCAGCTCCCATCGCCCTTCTGATCCTGCGTGACCTTCGCGGTGAAGATCTGAATGCCCTTGAATGTCGTGCCGGTGTATGTTTCGTCGGTGATAGCCACCTTACCCTTCTCCGTGGCCACCGTCGGCGTGCCCGCCGCAAACGCCATGGTCACCGGGGCCATCACGCCGCCGAAGCTCAACGCCGCCGTGAGGCCGGCGGTTACTGCCAGGCGTGCGATGTTCTTGCTCATGCTCATCTTCTTTTCCTCTGCTTTCTGCTCGAATTCCATTTGATCTAAATCTGTCTGTCTGTGTCTTAGCATTTACTTCGCTACGTCTCGCCCCGCTCTCTGTGGGGCTGCCAGCTACTCTTTATGGCTGCCACCTCCCCGCTTGACCAGGAGCGCGACCACGATGAGCGCGGCTCCGGCGACCGCTGCGGCGGCCGCGGCGTACATTGCCATATCGCCAGTCGAGGGCATAAAGCCTCCGGTGGTAATGCTAGGGGGTGTGCCGGTGGGCGTGTTGATGAGCGACGCCTCCAGGCTGCCCGTCGACCCGTCCGCGCTGTCGGCGCGCAGGGGCGACTCGGCCGTGATGGTGAGTTTGGGCTTGGCGGCGGCCACCTGGTCGACGTCCAGGCCCTCGGCCTTGACCGTCACGGAGCGCGTGCCCTCAAAGGCAGTGTAGCCCTTGGGCGCCTTGATCTCGCGGACCTCCAGCTTGCCCGAGTCCACGCCCGAGACGGTCACGCGGCCGTCCTCGCCCGTGGTGACGGTGGCCTTGCCCTCCCCATCCCACGTGCCGTCGGCCGCCAGCGTGCGGCCACGGTCGTCGGCGATGCTCAGGACCGCCCCGGCAAGCGGCTTGTCGCCGTCGCTGCCGCGCTTGGTGAGCGCGAGATCCCAGGTGTAGGCGCACGCGTCGTCGCTCGGCGTGCGGGTGAAGCCGGCGTCGCCGGACTGATCGGCAAAGGGAGAGCGCGGGTAGCGCAGGTAAACCTCGTTGGGGTTGCCCTTCGCGATGCCGTGGTTGCATGCGCTGCTGAGCGGCGCATTGTACACGGCGACCACGCGGGCGCCCGCGGTAAAGGCGTCGGCCCCGCCGAGCGCGGCGATGAGGTCGCCGGTGCGCACGGTGAAGGTCTTGCCGTCCGCCGCCACCTTGGTGGCGCACTGGGCCGTGATGTCGGTCCAGCCCTTCGCGGGCTCGGTGCCGGCGCGGCCGTCCTTGCCGGTCTGGACCGCGTCGAAGCCGCCGTCCGCGCCCGCCGCCACGTACACGCGCATGCTCGTGGCCACCTTGGAGGGGTCGAGCCCCGCGCCCATGGTGTCGACGAACCGCACCGTATAGGTGTCGTAGGCCGTGAGCCCCGCCGGGACCGTGGCGGAGAGGCGCCAGTACAGGTCGTCGGCGACCGTGGCGTCGGCGGCCTTCTGCCAGGCGGCGGTGCCGTCCTCCAGCACATGCTTGGACACCTTGGGGGTCGCCGCCTTGGGCTTGACGGTGACGGCGCCGCCGCCGACCAGGGCCATGATCGGCGCGGTGCCGGCCTCGCCTTGGGCGATAGCGTCGTCTTTGGCGACGATGAGCCAGTAGCCGCAGGACAGCTCGGCCGCCGTGCCCGCGTTAAGGGCCACAGACTCGGCACCAGAGCTCTGGAGGGAACGAGCGAGCTGTGCGCTCAGCGCGCTCGTAAGGTGGGAATCGGTGTTGAGCCACTCGGCAGCTTCCTGCGCGGTGGTCTGGGAATTGGGCATGCCGGCGCTGTGCAGCACAGGCAGCGCGGCGTCGCGCACGGCGTCGCTTGCCCAGGCGAGGTCGGTGGCGATCTTGGCGTCGCTGTCGCCGTCGACGACATTGGCGCTAAAGATCTGGTAGGCATCGTAGCTGCTCGCCACGGTACCGCTCACCGTGATGGAACCGGTCGAGGTCGGCGCGGCCTGCGCGGAAGCGGGGAACACAACCGCGCAGGTGCCGATCAGGAGGGTAAGCAGCGCAAACAAGATTGGGAAGGAGCAAACTTTCTTATTCACGACGCTCGCCTCCCTTCGCATTCGCCTTGCGACGAATGTGCATCCAGGCCGCAGCAGCGCAAAGCACCGCCGCGCCGGCAAGGTATGTCGGAGTGACGCCCGACATACCGGAAAGAGGCAGAGTGGTGGAGTAGGTGTTGGTGAAGGTGGGGATGGAGGCGGGCTTGGTACCGTCGAAGTTGACGGAGACCTGCTTATTGGGATCAATTTTCTCACCGTCAGCATCCTTGATCTGGGTGTAGGTCACCCTCGTGGCAACGATTGAGCGGTTTTTCTGGTCCGTCATCGTAACGTCGAACCTGTAAACCGACTTGTCATACTT
This sequence comes from uncultured Collinsella sp., assembly GCA_902468085.1. Classification (GTDB taxonomy): domain Bacteria; phylum Actinomycetota; class Coriobacteriia; order Coriobacteriales; family Coriobacteriaceae; genus Collinsella. The sequence goes on along the minus strand of CABQXN010000009.1, from coordinate 57,089 downwards.
GTAGTGCGAGAGAGGCGAACTCTCGTCTTTCTCGTGCACATAGTACGTAAAGGTCTTAGAAGCGCCACGACCCGTGGAGTCACCAGGAGTGTAGGGGTCCTTCGTGATATCAGAAAGTGAATACTTGATCCCTTCGTTAGAATCGTTTAAGAACGGAAGTGTCTGAGTCGCGCCTCTCGTTGCATCAGTCTTCACAGTTCTGACGTTATTACCCTCAAACTCCTCGTTATCCGCAAACTCGAGCGTAAACTCCTTCATCTCGCCACCCTTAACGACCTTGGTCGCCTTAGGAGTCCAGGAGCCGTACGAGTTGTACGGAGTGTATTCGTTAGTGAAAGTCACCGAGCTATCTTCACAGGCAATTAGATAATAGCCATCTCTATTCTGCACATTGTCCCATGAATTTGTGGCACTCCACTCCCCAGATGACTTGTCGAGTTCATGCTTGGTCACACTGACGTTTTCAATCGTGTAGTTATGGATGTTGAGGGGTATCTGCCTGTTCGGGTTTTCTTTTGTCGGAACAGTCATGAGCTCGGTCTTTGTATCCCTAACCGATGCCACAATCTCATACACAGCAGAGTCGTATGTGATGTCGGAGTCCTCGCCGGTATCTTCGACCAAGTAGTATGTGATTTTGTCAGCCGTACCGCTCGCTGCGAACTGTTCACCAAGCTTAAACGTGATGTTGCCGCTTGCATCATTATTTGCAGTTCCCACCTCAGCGCAAGCGTCGCGATTGAATTTCCCATTAACGAAAGGATCTTTCGAATCCTTGCGGTAGACCGTAAAGGTGAACTCATTCCCAGTGAGCGTTTTGTTCTTATCAGTCTGCGAATCGATTAGCTTCTTGGTCGCCTTCAGCTTAAGGCTCGGGTAGACATACGTATCCGCAGGCTGACCCAAGTACAGATCGCCATTCGACATGATGCCACCGCCATGATCCCAGGAATAATTTCCGGTGATGAAGGTTGTCGCAGCTTTCTGCGCAGCCGTCGCCTCATCGCTTCCGGCTTGAACACCCGAAGTCAATCCTATACTTTGATAAATCTGCACACCGCCATTGGCGGGAATATCAATCGCCTCCTTGAGCTCTTTACTTCCCGAATACTGGGCATCTCCGCCGCCGAGCATCTTGCCGATTACTGCCGCAATCGGATCCGTATGGCCCTTCTTTGCCGCAAGGAAGAAATCGGCATGACCGTTCTTGCGAAACACCTCCGATCCGTATGCATCTCTATCTTCAGTCTTTTCACCACCACCACCTGAAAGATGGGGTTTAGCTTCATTGCCGGTATTTTTCTCCTTGTTGTAAACATTTTCATTATTAAAATGATTATCATCATGCTCTTCGCCGGCAGACGAATTGCCAAAGATTGCCGTGCCCTCAGTGTTCGTTACCAACGTCTTGCCCGTGGGGCAGACTGCAACGCCGCCGCCGTAGCCGCCAGCTGTATTGGCGCTAATGTACGAGTTGTACACAAAGAGCCTGCCAGCATTAGATGCTGCAACATTCGAATCACCCTGAACAAAGATGCCGCCGCCGCCCCAGTCAAAGCGAGACATGCAGTGGTTATTAGTGATGTAGACTGGGCTATCTTTTGACGCTCCACTTATCATCGCGTCAATCATCTGGCCCACTCGGATGCCGGCACCTTCAGATCGGTAGCTCACGTTAGAGGCAATAATTCCTCCTTTAATGTCGAGCCATGCCCTATCATGTTGAAAAATATTGGTAACGTAAACGCCGCCGCCAGCTTCCTCGGAATAGTTGCCAGTAATCTGGCCACCAGAAATGGTGACATGGGCGCCGTTATTGGCAGCAAGCCCAGCGCCGCCATGGCCACCCTGGCCATCCTCGCCGCAAAACTTGGCGTATTTATTGTTAGTGATGTAGCCACCAGAAACGGTCACACTACCGCCCGAAACCAAGATGCCGCCACCGAGACCATCCGAGTCAGAATACGTAGCGTTGCCAGAGATGATTCCACCCGTAAGCTTCAAGGTGGCTCCATTGTCAGCGTAGACGCCGCCGCCAGAAGCTGCCTTGTTTCCCGCGACCACACCGTCTGTCATTTCGAGGCTGGCATTCGCGCCCGTTATGCACAGACCACCGCCCCAGCCACCGCGGTTGCCGTTGGTGACGTAACCGCCTTCGATTTTGACCTTACCCGTAGAAAGAATCACATGGCCGTTATCGCTCAGATTGGCGGCCGTGGTAATCATGCCGCCCCTGAGATCGAGCGTGCAGCCCTCATTAACGGTGACCACTTGCCTTACGGAACCCTTGTCCGATGCCGCAACGATAGCGCCAAAGCCCGTAACGTCATGCTCGTACGTAGTCTCGGTGGTGCAAAGTCCATCTGTATTGGGCGTGCTCTTAGTCTCATAGTAAGTAAGACTCTTAGGGGTGCCGAGATTAGAGCCGTCCCCCTTTTTCCATGCCATAGTCGCAAGCTGGCCCGCCGACGTATTGTTGACCGGAGTCTTTTCGTCTTTTGCGCTATCTGAGTCCCCGATAGCGTCCTCGATAGTGAGCGTGGCTTTGTCTTTGACCACAAAGAAGGAGTCCAAGCCGCCGGAGCAGTTGTAGAGCATGTTTCCCGCAAGATTAATGGTGGTGTTTTTGTTGATGATAATCTGCTGATCCGAATGGGCAGGACCCGTCAGTTGGAACTTGCCGCCTTTGTCGAATTTCCCAGAAACATCACCCTCTACCTTGGCATAGTCATCGGCACTGACGCTGGCGGGGGCAATTGCGCTTTCGTCGCTATTATCATCAGAAGTCTGTGCATCGGAAGGCTGCGCGGCGCCCTCGGCCTCCGCGTCATCGGCTGTCGAGTCTGGTGCAACGGTATCCTCGTTCGCCTCATTCTCGGCGTCGCTGCTATTCTGGTTTTCGGTGCCCCCGTTGGTAGCGTTGTCTACACGAGAAGACTCACTTGAGGAACCCCCCCCCTCCATCACAGTTTCCTCGGCAGGGGCATCGTTGGCAATGGCCTGCGAGATCGGAGGCATGACGAGCGACAGTACCAAGCTCAACACGGAGGCTCCGCACAAAACGCCTGCCAGTACACGGCGCGTCGCTTTTTTACTCTGCTTAGTTTTTTCTGAATTCGCTTTCATCGATGTCTCCTCCCCAAGAGACCGCGATCTTGCTCTTTCACTATCAAACGTATCTGCGCAATCTGTAATTGCGCACGCTTGTAGTACATATTGTAACGATTGTTTGAACATCTAAGCAAAAATACCGATAGTTTTGTAGCGAATTCTCAATTCTCTTGACATTTACTCAGATTTGCTTTCGTTTATTCGTTATTTAGTTTTTATTTCTGCTGGTAATTTAGTTGCCTATCATTTTTTAATAGCATTTTATTTATTTGCACAACATTTTGCTCAAGAGTAAACATCCTGTGAACGGTCGAAAATCGACCGTGAGCGGTAGGTCATTAACCGGGAGGAATAGACTACCAAATTGATGGGAATATCTTTAACCCATCGGTAGTTAGAAGCGTAATGTTCAGACAACCATATCTGAATTTGCGCGCAGTTTTTAGGTATCAATTCACCCAAATCGCCAGAGGCCACCGCAAAGGCGCCTGTTCCCTTTGCGGTGGTTCTCCTCCGGCGCTACAGCAGATGTTCCTCGATAAAGATCGCGATGCCGTCTTTGTCGTTGCTCGCGGTTACAAAGTCGGCGGCGGCACGGGTGGCGTCGCTGCCGTTTGCCATGGCCACGCCCACGCCGGCGTCGGCCACCATGCAGGTGTCGTTATCGGCATCGCCAAACACGCAGATGTCCTGGAGCTCCATGTCGTTGAGCTCCGCCACGCGCACAAGGCCGCGCGTCTTGGACACGCGCGGATCCATGAACTCGTAGAGCCGCTGCGTGGTTTGCAGAGCCGCCGCTTTAACGGTGTCATCGGCAAACGTCGATGCCCGCTCGATGACCTGCGGCATTACCTCGGGCGCCATGGTAAACATCACCTTGGGCTGCGGCTCGCGCAAGAACTCGGCAAAATCGACCACCTGGTAGGGCACGCCGTCGACGCGCGACAGGTGCTCGACGCACGCGTTGCTCTCGGGCACGTAGAACACGCCGTCTCGGGGGCAGACGGGCGTTGCCGGAAGGTCCGCCATGTGCTTGCAGATGCGCGCGATGGTCTCGCCCGGCAGCGGATAGCTCAGCTCGTTGATGTCGTGCGCGCGGTCGATGACCTCGGCGCCACCGCAGCCCACGAGCACGTCCACCAGGCCTTCGATGCCCCAGAGCTCATACATGGCCTCAGTCGCGTGGGCGTCGCGCCCGGTGCACAGGCCAAAGAGCACGCCGCGCTCGCGCAGGGCGCGGATCGCCGCCACGGTGCGCGGGGACACCGTGTGCTGGCTCGTGAGCAACGTGCCGTCGATATCGCAGAACACGGCTTTGATGTGGCTGAAGGTGGTGTCCATGGGGGCCTTTCTGGGTTGTGCGGCGGTGTGGGGTGCATTCGTGAACGGCGTACATGGTATACCAAGGCGCGCACGGGGCACTTTGGCGCAAAACCACCACAAAGGTGCCTGTCCCCCTTTGTGGTGGCCGGACCCGCAGGGTGGCCTGGCCCGGAGCGCAAACCATCACAACATTCGACGTTTTTCGGCAAAATCGCGATTTTCATCGAATGTTGTGATGGTTTTTACTGCCTTGCGGCACGATCAAAATGCCGGCGTCCAAACAGCAGCAGCGCCGCGGGAACCGCCGTCACGACCATGCCCGCCCCTACGAGTGTCTGCTGCACGCCAAACGTCGCCGCCAGCCAGGGAGCAATCGCCAGCGGGGCTACGCCGGCGAACATGTTGCCAAAGCCCATGACCGAGTTCACGCGACCAAGCTGCTCGAGCGGAGCCGTCGTTTGCACGATGGTGTTGTGGAGCGGGTTGACGACACCCCAAGCTATGCCCAGGGCGATCTGGCCGACGAGGGCCACGCCCACGTACGGCGTCCCCACATAGAGCAGACTTCCCAGGCCCACGGACATGAGCGCCACGAGCAGCGTCTTAAGGTTGACCAGGTGCGGCGGCAAGCGGAGCGCGAGCACGGCACCCAGCACCGCGCCCACGCCCGAGGCCGACGAGAGCCAGCCCATCCACTCAACACCGACGTGCAGGACATCGCGGTAGAAGAACGACTCGAGCGGATCGAAGGCTCCATAGCCAAAGTTCGAAAGAAAAATGATGCAGAACAGCAGGGCGAGGATGCTATTGGTAAAGACCGTCTTGATGCTGGTCGCAAAGGTGACGCGGGAGGACGTGCTGGGGTTGGAGCTTCGTCCCGCACGCTCCCCTTCCTCTGCCGAATCGGCATCCGCATGCCCGGCGACATGGCTGGCCTGTGGCCTAAAGCCCCAGCCGACGACGAACGCCAGCACGGTAAAGAGCATCATGAGCACGAACACCGCGCGCGACGACGCAGCCGCCGCGACAAAGCCGCCCAGCGTGGGGCCAACGATGATACTCACGTTTGAGAGCATGGCGATGGCGGAGTTGATGTCTTTGAGCTCGACGGGATCATCGGTGAGGTAGGCCGGATAGGATGTGGCAATAGACTGGGCGAATCCCATCGTAAAGCCCAGAAACACCGCGCCGAGCAGGACGACGCCGGTCGCGCTACCAAAGGCGATGATTGCCGTGCCAGTTGCGAGAGCGCCGATGATGCTCAGCAAGAAATGGCGGCGCGGACCCCAGGCGTCGAGCTCCGCGCCACCCGCAAAGGATCCCAGGATCACGAAAACGTTCATGAACAGGACGGCCAGCGATGTCGCGACGACCGAGGCATCGTCTGCATAGGTGAGCGTTCCGATGACGCCGATAAAGTAGCTGGTCTGAAAACCGGTGTAGATGAGAAAGCGCATCGCCACCAGGCGCTTGGCCTGCACGGACAGCGATGATTGAGGCTTTGAGAAAAGAGGGGCGAGCATGGAGACTCCTTGTTTCATACGAATGCGGACGGCGGGCATTCGCCACCGTCTGTCAAATCAATCTATCCGCATGAAACATTAAGGACGCATCAAGCCCCTTCTCTCCGTTTTTCGCCCGTCATGAACTACTTGGTAGATTGTAAGGCATGTCCCACACATCTACCAAAGCAAAAACCACCACAAAGGTGCCTGGCCCCTTTGTGGTGGAAGTGACGTTTGCCCAGATAAAACCTGCCAAAATAAACCTGTCCCTTTTTGGCAGGTTTTAGGCCAGATAATCTTGTATCAGGTCGCAGATGGCTCGGGCGTCGTTGATGTTGATGGCTCGGGTCGCAAAGCCGGCGTCGAAGGCCTGACGCGCCAGTGCCTCGTTGCAGGCAAGGGCCAGCGTGTGACCGTCGACCAGGTCGAGCGAGCTCTTACCGCGCAGACGGTCGACACCGGAGCGCGCGACCACGATGTTGTCGAAGCCCTCGGTCTTGTAGCCCTCGATGATCACCACGTCGACATCGTTGTAGCGCGACAGCAGCTCGCGCGCGGGCATCTCGTCCTCCTCGCGCGTGTCGGCGTACTCCGCCCAGCGCGTGGCGCAGATGAGCCCCACGTGCTTGGATCCGGCCTGGTGATGACGCCAGGTATCCTTAGCGGGCACATCAATGTCAAAGCCGTGATGCCCATGATGCTTGAGCGAACCCACGCGCAGGCCGCGGCGGGTGAGCTCGGCGATGACCTTCTCGACAAGTGTGGTCTTGCCCGAGTTTTGGTAGCCGATAAACGCGATCGCGGGGACGGCCGGTGCCGGAGCTGCGGGCGCGACGGCGACGGGTGCGCTCGCGGGCGCGGCGCCGTCAGCGGCCACGGCCTCAACGGCAGCGGCCTGACGCTCGGCGCGGTCCCACACGCCCGAGCGGCCGCCTTCCTTGTGCAGCAGGCGAACGTCGACGATCTCCATGCCGCGATCGACCGCCTTGCACATGTCGTAGATCGTTAGGCACGCGGCACTCGCGCCGGTCAGGGCCTCCATCTCGATACCCGTCTTGCCCGTCACGCCGGCCGTAACCAGCACGTGAAAACCGACCTGCCCGTCCGCGCGCGCCGGCGCCCAGCCCTCGGGCACGTCCTCGGCCGGCGTCCCCGCCGAAGCGATGGGCGCAATGTCGCACTTGCTCTTGGTAATGAGCAACGGATGACACATGGGAATGATGTCGCTCGTGCGTTTGATGGCCATAATGCCCGCCACGCGCGCGCAGGCAAGCACGTCGCCCTTTTTGGCGCGGTCCTGCAGCACCATGGCCTGCGTCTCGGGATGCATGAGGATGGTGCCCTCGGCGATAGCAATGCGATGGGTCTCGGCCTTGTCGGACACGTCGACCATGCGCACCTCGCCCTTGGCGTCCACGTGCGTCAGCTCGTCGCGACGGGCGTCGCGGGCGGGCTCGGCGACAGCGCTGGCAGTCGGCTGCGCGCCTGCAACGGCATCGCTGGCCGCAGCCGTGACTTTGTGGGCAGACATCGCGGCCCTGCGAGCGGCCTTGGTGGCATCGGCGTACCTGCTCTTGGCCATATGATCATCCTCCGATTTGAGACATAAATCGTTGCGTGCCCTCAATTATCGCGTGTTCCTGCGGTTTGTGGGCCACGGCATCGCGCCAAATCGAAAGCACCTGCATATCATCACCACGGCGCAGCGCCTCACGCACCGAATACTCGGCATCGCTGAACAGGCACGGACGCACGTTGCCATCGGCCGTTAGGCGCAAACGGTTGCAGCTCGCGCAAAAATGATTGGACATGGCACTAATGAAGCCGACCGTTCCCGCCGCGCCCGGAAAGCGCCAATAGCGCGCAGGGCCCGCGCCGGCAGGAGCGTCGTTGATGTCGAGCGGCTCGAGCTCGCCCAGTCCCACCGCGGTGGCCCCGGCATTGATGCGCGCCCGCAGCTCGTCGCTCGGCACGGTGTCGCTCGCGTCCCACAACTCGGGATTGAGCGCGGGCGCATGCGGGTCCACAGCGCAATGCGAGCTCGTGCGCTCGTCGCCGATGGGCATGTATTCGATAAAGCGCAGATGAATGGGGCGGTCGACGGTCAGTCGCGCGAGGGCCGCCACATCTTGGTTGAGCCGGCGCACCACGACACAGTTGACCTTAACGGGCTCAAAGCCCCAAGCCAGCGCCGCATCGATGCCAGCCATGGTCTGCTCGAGTCGACCCAAGCGCGTGATCTTTCCAAAGAGCGTAGGGTCGAGCGTGTCGAGCGAGATATTGACGCGGTTAAGCCCGGCATCTTTGAGCTGCGGCGCCAGCTTGGGCAGCAGGGCGCCGTTGGTGGTGAGCGAGATGTCCTCGATCTGCGGGATCGCGCGGATGTCACGAATAAGCGGGATGATACGGCGGCTGACCAGAGGCTCGCCGCCCGTCAGGCGCACGCGGCGAATGCCTTCCCCCGCCACCAAGCGCACAAAGCGGGCGATTTCCTCGGCGCTGAGTAGCTCGTCGTGCGCACGGGGCGCCACGCCATCGGCCGGCATGCAGTAAATGCAGCGGAAATTGCACTTGTCGGTAACGGCAATGCGCAGGTAGTTGATATCGCGGCCAAAGCCGTCATGTTGCACGCGCCCGTCCACGCAGCCCTCCCCTCACGCGGCGTTTTATTCTTCGGAAAACATAATACCCCACGAGAGAATCATGCCGACACCCGTACGACAGGACAGGTCACTTCGAGCAAAACGGACTTTCCAAGCCCATCCTCAGCATACAAACCATCACAACATTCGATGCTTTTCCCGTTTTTGACGAAAAACGTCGAATGTTGTGATGGTTTGCCTGCCCACGGCACCCCGCAGAAGGACCAGAACGTCCCTAAAGGCCGCCGTCCCAGTGCCGAATCACGAATTCTCGCAGGTCGTTCTGACGTTTCTGGAACGCTTCGCTTCGATCGCACTTGAGACCCATAGCAAGCGCGATGGCGTTCATCGCCCGGTGCAATTGCAGCTGGTGGGCAAACTGAGTCCCGGTGAGGACGATCATCCTAAAGCCCAGCGCGCTCAGCACGGTCATACGCTCCGCGTCCGACGCGCTGCGCTGTTTATCAAGATGGTCCGAACCGTTGTATTCAATCCCCGTACCGCTCGCAGGCGCATATACGTCGATCTCGAAATACCCGGCCTTTGCGAGATATTTGAACTCGCTGGGAACATCGACCCGATGGTTGAGCTCGATCTTGGCGTATCCCAGCCCTCCCTGGGAACGTTTTGCTACGACCATGATTGCGGTGGCCGTCTCCATGGGCGACCGCGCGCCATCGTGCACGCGCTTGAGCACGGCGGCCGCGCGTATAGCCCCCTGACGAGATCGGTTCTCATTGCAATAGGCAATCAAGTCGGCAACGGTATACCTCTGCCCCATCTCGATATAATCGCCTGTCGACAGATGATTCAAATGGTATCGGGCGCAGATTTCATACCCATATTCCAGCTGCTCGGGTTCGCTCATCCACGAACCCGCTTGGACAAAGCACATGGCCTCATCAACCACCAGAAGGCCCTCTGCCACCTCGATAAGATGGCCTGGAGGTATCGGCGCCCCAAACACGTGGCACCTAAATCCAGCCGGCGTCGAACGCTCAAAATCGAAGTTGACGAGCGTGTCGATATGATCGAGCTCTTCTCGTGGAATACCGAGCGAAACCAGATAGTCGGTAACGATCCCAACTGCCGTTGAAGCCCTCAGCCCCTTGGCATCGAGTCCCAATTTGGGCAGGCTCGCGGTCGGCTCCGCCTCGTTAGCAGGCGAGTCCTCATCGTATAGGCTGCTTGCTCGCGAGAGCGGCTCGGACGGGCGCGCCACGTTGTGGTACAGCCAGGCAGTCTTATGGGACAGGACGATCGGCAGGTCCATGAGCCCTCCAATGGAGTCGGATAACCAACCTTATTCCCCTGCCCACGGGTCCGCACACCTTCGTGCGCAAGAAAGCGATTCCATCCGGTCGAGTGGCAGAAAAACCATCACAACATTCGATGCTTTTCCCGTTTTTGGCAAAAAACGTCGAATGTTGTGATGGTTTAAGGCGAGGTGAGGGGCACGGAGGGGTCAAAGCATCGTGCTCGAACGGGTTAATCCAGCTCTTTTAAGCCATGCGCCAGCTGCCAGTACTCGCCGTGCTGGGCGAGTAGCTCTTCGTGCGTGCCGCGCTCGATGATGCGGCCGTGTTCGAGGACCATGATGGCGTCGGCGTCGCGGACAGTGGACAGGCGGTGCGCGATCATAAACGTGGTGCGACCGCGCATGATGCGGTCCATACCGCGCTCGATGAGCTTTTCGGTACGCGTGTCGATGGAACTCGTGGCCTCGTCCAGGATGAGCACCGGCGGATCGGCGACGGCCACGCGCGCGATGGCGAGCAGCTGACGCTGACCCTGCGACAGGTTGGCGCCGTCGGCCGTGACCGGTGTGTCGTAGCCCCGCGGCAGGCGGCGGATAAACGAGTCGGCGCAGGCGGCCTCGGCAGCGGCGCGCACCTCCTCGTCGGTCGCGTCGAGCTTGCCAAAGCGGATGTTCTGCGCAATGGTGCCGCTAAACAGGTGCGTGTCCTGCAGCACAATGCCGAGCGACCCGCGCAGGCTGGCCTTGGCAATGTGCTTGACGTCGATGCCGTCGTACGTGATCTCGCCGTCATCGACCTCATAGAAGCGGTTGATGAGGTTGGTGATGGTCGTCTTTCCGGCGCCCGTCGAGCCCACAAAGGCGATCTTTTGCCCCGGCTTGGCAAACAGGTTGAGGTCCGTGAGCACGCGCGCACCTGGCACGTAGGAAAAATCCACGGCATGGAAGCGCACGTCGCCGGCAAGCGGGACCAAGCCGCACGTGAGCTCGGTGCCGTCGGCGGCCACCGCGCGGCCCGACTCATCAACGGCTGCCACATCATGCAAATGCCCGTACGCGCCCACGCCCTGGCCCTCGGGAATCTTCCACGCCCACGCGGCGTCGCCCGTCTGCACCAGCTCCACGCAGCCCTCGTCCACCTCGGGCTCAAGGTCCATAGCCGCAAACAGGCGCTCGGCACCGGCCAACGCGTTGAGCAAGAAGTTGCCAAGCTGCGTAAACTGGTTGATGGGCATGGCGGCCTGGCGCACAAAGACCAGGTAGCTTGCAAGTGCGCCCACATCGGCGAGCCCCTTGATGCAGAGCATGCCGCCCGCCACGGCGACGATGGCATAGTTGACGTAGCCAATCACGACGGTCATGGGCACCATGGAGTTGGCATAGCTCACGGCGGCGGTACCGGTGCGGCGAAGCTCGTCGTTGCGGCAGGTGAAGCCGGCGACATTCGCTGCCTCACGGTTAAAGACCTTGATGACCTTTTGGCCCGAGACCATTTCTTCGATATATCCGTCCAGGTCGCCAAGCGATGCCTGCTGGGCAGCAAAGAAACGCTTAGAGCGCGCGCCCGAGTAGCGCGCATACAGCACAATGGCAACATCGCACGCGAGCGTGATAATCGTGAGCTGCCAGTTAAGGATGATGAGCATAGCCGTGGTGCCCACAACCTGAATGGCGGCCTGAATCACGTTGGCAAAGCTGTTGTTGAGCGCCTCGGAGACGGTGTCGACGTCGTTGGTGAAAAAACTCATGATGTCGCCCGAGCGCGTGCTGTCAAAATAACTGAGCGGCAGCGTCTGGATGTGCGCGAACAGGTCGCGGCGAATATCGGACACCACGTGTTGGGCCGCGCGCACCATAATCTGCGAGTAGCCCAGGGCCGAGAGCACGCCCGCAGCGTAGATGATCGCCGTCAGGATGACCTGCTTGGCAAGCAGTTCCTCCCCGCCCGTGGCCAAACCGTTAACGATGGGGCGCACCATGTAGGTGCCGGCGAGGCTCGCGATGGCGGCGACGGAGGCGAGCACGCCCACAGCGAGCAACGAGAACTTGGCATGCCCCATGTAGGAGAGCAAGCGACACACAGTGCGCTTGAGGTCGGCCGGGCGTGCTTGGGCTGCGGTCTTAGGCATGGCGCTCACCCCCTTCCAAGGGTGATCCGCATGCGACGGAGGAAAACGGATCCTTCGCGCAGTCATCATCGCTGCCGTCGCCGGTGCACGCGTTCCCCGCACACTCCATCTGCGAGGCGTAAATCTCCTGGTATATGTTGTCGCCCGCCAGCAGTTCCTCGTGCGTGCCCACGCCGTGGACACGACCGTCGTCCAGCACCACAATGCGATCGGCATCCATGACGCTCGCGATGCGCTGGGCGATGATGAGCACGGTCGTATCGGGAATCCGAGCGATGTGCTCGCGAATCTTTGCGTCGGTCGCCATATCGACCGCGCTGGTGGAGTCGTCAAAAATGAGCACGCGCGGATGCTTGAGCAGCGTGCGCGCGATGCACAGGCGTTGCTTCTGGCCACCCGAGACACCGGCGCCGCCTTGGCCCAACTCGCCGTCCAGCCCGCCGATGCGATCAAGGAACTCGTCCACGCACGCCGCGCGGCAAGCCGCGAGGAGCTCATCGTCCGACGCCTGCGGATTGCCCCACTGCAGGTTCTCGCGCACGGTACCCGTAAACAGCACATTCTTTTGCAGCACAATGCCCACGGCGTCGCGTAGAGTCGCGAGGTCGTAGTCGCGCACGTCGCGTCCACCCACAAGCACGGCGCCCTCGGTGGCGTCGTACAGGCGCGCAATCAGCTGCACAAGCGAGCTCTTGCCCGAACCCGTGCCGCCGAGGATGCCCACCGTCGAGCCGCTCTCGATGCGAAGGTCGATATGCTCGAGCACATCCTCGGCTGCATCCGCGCGGTATTTAAAGGAAACGTCGCGAAACTCGATACTGCCGTCCGCTGGCGCCGCAGTCGCGAGGTCTCCCGCAGGGTTGGCGATAAAGGGCTCCTCATCGAGCACCTCTGCGATACGGCCCACACTCGTGAGAGCGCGCGTGAGCAGCAAAAACACGTTGGAAATCATCATGAGCGAGTTCATGATCAGCAGCACGTAGCTCATAAAGCCCGTGAGCGAGCCCACGCCCAGCTTGCCGGCGAGAATCATGCGGCCGCCAATCCACAGGATAGAGAGCGCAGCCACGTACATCGACAGCTGAAACGCCGGCAGGTTGAGCACCGCGCTGCCAAAGGTCTTTGTCGCAGTGCGCGCGAGCTCGGTATTGACTGCGTCGAACTTGGCCTCCTCGTGCTCGGTACGAACGTAGGCCTTGACGGCACGCACGGCGGTGAGGTCTTCCTGTACCACGCCGTTGAGGTGGTCCATCGAGGTCTGGAGTTGGCGGTAGAGCGGACTGACGCGATAGGTGATGACGCCCAGTACGATTGCCAGCACGGGCAAGATGATCGCAAAGACGGTGGCGAGCGGGCGCGACAGCATCAGCGCGTAGATAAGGCCGACGATAAGCGTCACCGGGCCGCGCACCATAGGGCGAAAGCCGTTGCCCACAGCATTTTGGATAACGGTGATGTCCGTGGTCATGCGGGTGACAAGCGAGCTGGCGTCGTAGTTGTCCAGGTTACCAAAAGCGAGCGTCTGAATCTTTTTGTACTCGGCCTCGCGCAGGTTAGCGCCTAGGCCCGAGGCAACGCGGGCGGACGTGCGGGCATAACCCAAGCCCAGTACCAGCGAAAGCGCAGCGCACACCAACATGTACGCGCCCTGCAGCAGCATGTAGTTGATATCACCCGCAGGCACGCCCACATCGATGATGTTGGCCATGATGACCGGGATAAACAGCTCGAGCACCGTCTCGACCGACACAAAGAACACGCCGAGGATGGCATCGCGACGGTATGCCCCTAGATAGGAAAACAGTATTTTGAGATTGCGCACGCAGGTTCAACCCCCATCAAACGTTGTTCGCAAACGCACGTATTATTGCGCGCCGAATAATGGTGTCAAGTATTCCGAAATCGTTTTCTGCAAGGTTAGCGCCGGCGGCGAGTTCTCGTGATGTGTGTCCATATTCACTCGGAATAATGGTGCGCGAGACTTTTTCGCTTCGGCGTCAACACAAACCTTGACTCTACAATCGTTGTAGGGTTTTCACTACACTGGTACGTAAACGAACCCAGCCAGAAAGCCCCGCCCATGGAACACGACCTCACACGCGGCAATGTCCTTAAGACCATCGCGGTCTTTGCCCTGCCTTATATGCTCTCGTACTTTTTGCAGATGCTCTACGGCATGGCCGACCTGTACATGATGGGGCAGTTTAGCGGCGCCGCCGGCATCACCGCCGTGGGCAATGGCGCGCAGACGCTCTATATCATTACCGTGACGCTCGTGGGCCTGGCCATGGGAACGACGGTCATCGTCGGTCACGCCGTGGGCTCGCGCCGCTTCGATCGCGCCGAGGCCGCCATCGGCAACACCATTACGCTGTTTATGGGCGTCTCGGTGATGCTGGCCGCTATCCTGCTTGCATTGTGTCCGCAGATTGTGGCACTCATTGGCACGCCGGCCGAGGCAGTCGAAGGTACCTCCGCCTACCTGCGTATCTGCTTTGTCGGCATTCCCTTTATCGCCGCGTACAACATCCTTTCGGCCATCTTTCGCGGGCTGGGCGATTCGCGCTCGCCCATGTACGTGATCGGCGTGGCATGCATCATCAACATCGCGCTCGACTTTCTGTTTATCGGGCACATGGGGCTCGGCCCCGTGGGCGCGGCGCTCGGCACGGTGACCGCGCAGACGGCCAGCGTTGCCCTCGCGCTCGTGTGGCTCAAGAGCCGCCGCACGAACATCCACGTTAAGCGCAGCGACCTGCGCCCCCAGCCCGAGGTGCTCGGCAGCATCCTTAAGATCGGCGTGCCCGTAGCCGTGCAGGACGGCTGCATCCAGGTGGCGTTTATGTTTATCACCGTCATCGCCAACCACCGAGGGCTCGTCGACGCCGCCGCCGTGGGCCTGGTCGAGAAGATGATCAGCTTTTTGTTCATTGTGCCGAGTTCCATGGGCGCCACCGTCAGCGCACTCACGGCGCAAAATGCCGGCGCGGGCAAGGGCGACCGCGCGCGTCAGGTGCTCAAGGACGCCATGACGATCTCGGTGGTGTACGGCTGCCTGATCACGGTGCTGATGTGGCTGGTGGCGCCGGCGTTTATCGGCTTTTTTGCCAAGGACGCTGCGGTGGTCGCGGCCGGCACCGGCTATATGCGCAGCTATATTTTCGACGCGATTTTTGCCGGCATCCACATTTGCTTTAGCGGCTTTTTCGCTGCATACGGCAAGAGCTACATCGGCTTTGCGCACAACGTGCTGGCCGTGGCGCTCATTCGCGTGCCGGGCGCGTGGCTACTGTCGAACGCCTATTCCGATACGTTGTTTCCCATGGGTATCGCCTCGCCGTGCGGATCGATTTTGTCGGCGGTCATCTGTGTTGTCGCGTTTACCGTGCTCAACCGGCGCGGGGCTTTTGACAAGCTGGCAGCGTAGCGGGACGACGCGAAATCGCCCTTATCGACGACATCATCAGCGACGACCCCGCGACCTATGTGACGCAGATCACGGTGCCGGTCTCTCTAGGCTAGACCGAGCCTCGCCTCTAGCTCGGTCAACGCCTCAAAGGCATCGCGAGACGCACCTGCCGAGCGCTCACGTTCCGCAATGCGAATTCGCGCCATCAGGTGCTCTTTTGCCTGCACTTGGTCGTGCTTCGTGCGCCCTTCCGCCTGCGAGCAATTGCGATTCTCTATATCCATTACGCCTCCGGCACCTCACCAGTAGCCAGGATCTGCTCGAGTGCGTCCTCGTCCAGCACGGGTACGCCCAGCTGCTCAGCCTTGGTGAGCTTGGAGCCCGCTTTGGGGCCGGCGACCAGGTAGCTCGTCTTCTTTGAAACACTGCCCGAAACCTTGGCGCCGAGTACCTTGAGCGCCGCACCCGCCTCGTCGCGGGTGCGGTTGACGAGCGTGCCGGTGAGCACGAAGGTCAGACCCGCGAGCGGTTGTGCATCGGCGAGCTCGCCCGCCACGCCCGCGTCGGCTGCGGCTTGTGCATGCGCGGCGCCCAAGTCGACCTCGAGCGACAGGCCCGCCTGGCGCAGGCGCTCCAGCACGGCAAGGTTTTCGGGCACGGCCAGGAACTGCTTGACGCTCGCCGCAATCTTGGGACCGATGCCCTCACACTCGGCAATGTCCTCTTCGCTCGCCAAGATGAGCTTGTCGATCGACAGGAATCGCTCGGCGATGACCTCGCCCACACTCTTGCCCACGTGGCGGATGCCCAGGGCAAACAGCACGCGACCGAGCGGCTGGCTCTTGGACTTGTTGAGCTCGGCGATGATTTTCTCGGCCGTCTTGAGGCCTACCGGAATGGGGTCGCCCTTCTTGACGCCCTTTTTGCTGTTGGAGCTGGCATAGGTGCGCCCCGTGTCCAGGCCTGCGATGTCGTCGACCGTGAGCTGGTAGAAGTCCGCGACGTCGTGAATCAGGCCGGCAGCAATCATCTTGTCGACAATCTCGTCGCCTAGGCCGTCAACGTCCATGCAGCCGCGGCTCACCCAGTGGAGCAGGCGCTCCTTGAGCTGCGCGGGGCAATCGATGGAGACGCAGCGGTAGGCCACCTCGCCATCCTCGTGGACCACGGGGCTGCCGCACACGGGGCAAACCTCGGGCATGTGCCAGTCAACCGAATCGGCCGGGCGCTTATCGAGCACCGGGCCCACGACCTCGGGGATTACGTCGCCTGCCTTGTGCACGATGATAGTGTCGCCCTCGCGCACGTTTTTTCGGCGGATCTCGTCGATGTTGTGCAGCGTGGCGCGCGCGATGGTGGAGCCGGCAACCGTCACCGGGTCGAACTCGGCGACCGGCGTGAGCACACCGGTGCGGCCCACCTGGATGCGAATTTCGCGCAGGATGGTCTGCTTTTCCTCGGGCGGAAACTTAAAGGCGATGGCCCAGCGCGGCGCGCGGGCGGTAAAGCCCAGGTCGAGCTGCTGCTGGAAGCTGTCAACCTTTACGACCACGCCGTCGATGTCGTAGTCCAGGTCGCCGCGATGCTCGAGCGCCTGGGCGCAGAACTCGTGGACCTCTGCCGGCGTGGCGCAACGAGCCACGTTGGGGTTGACGCTAAAGCCGGCGTTGCGCAGCCAATCGAGGAACTCACGCTGGCTGTGGACGTGCAGCGGGTCGGTATCGGCGATGGCGTAGATAAAGGTGGCCAAGTCGCGACGCGCCGTGACCTTGGGATCCTTTTGGCGCAGGCTGCCGGCGGCGGCGTTGCGCGGGTTGGCGAAGGGGTCGCGCCCCTCGGCATCGGCCTCTTCATTCAGGCGAACAAAGCTGCCCTTGGGCATGTAGACCTCGCCGCGTACTTCGATGGTACGCTCGCGGTCGGCGCCCATATGAGCGAGCGCCGGCTCGGACAGGTGCATAGGCACATCCTTGATGGTGCGCACGTTGAGCGACACGTCCTCGCCCGTGGTGCCGTCGCCGCGCGTGGCCGCGCGCACGAAGGTGCCGTTTTGATAGGTAAGCGCAACGCCCAGGCCGTCGATCTTGAGCTCGCAGGTATAGGTGACGCTACCGGCACCGAGCGCATCCTCGGTGCGCTGGAGCCATGCGTCGAGCTCGTCCAGATCCATGGCATCGTCCATGGAATACATGCGCGCCATATGCGTGACCGGCGTAAACTGCTCGCTCACGTAGCCGCCCACGCGCTGGGTATAGCTGTCGGGCGTTACCAGATCGGGGTAGGTCGCCTCGATTTCCTGCAGCTCAACGAGCATTTTGTCAAAGGCGGCGTCCGTGATCTCGGGCGCATCGAGCATGTAGTAGCGATAGGCGTGGTAATCGAGCTCGTGGCGCAGCTCGGCCGCACGCGCTGCCGCCTGGGCACGGGCATCGTCCGGTGCAGCGGTATCCATGCTCGTGGGCGTTTCGGTATCGATGTCCACGCCGTCACCAAACAGGCTCGATTGCTCCATAGCGGCACTCCTTCGCTCGATTTCAAACGGATACAAGAGTACCACCGGTCGCAACGGGGCCGAATAGCCCTTTCGAACCGCACCGAATCGGCAGCCGCCGGACCGGGGCGGATCGCGCGATCAACCCATGCCCTTGTCAGTTCTAAATGATCCGTTTTCCTCCGTCCCCAACGGATCAATAAGAAAAGAGGGGCTGTCCCACGTTGATGGGACAGCCCCTCTGGCATCGGTATGTGCGATACAGCTCGTTAGAAACCCTGGCCGTAGCCCTGGCCCTGGCCCTGCTGGCCTAGCAGCTCCTCCAGATACTGGCGCAGCTGCTCGTCGGTAATACCGCCGTTGCCGGTGTCGGTCGAACTGTCGTCCTGCTGCTGGTTCTGCAGCTCCTCGTCGGAGCCCAGCTCGACGGTGACTTTCTTCTCTTCCTTGCCGCGCATGAGCGTGATCTCGACCTTCTCACCCACCTCGTGGCTGCGCAGTGCGATGATCAGGCCATCGGCGCTCGTAATCTCATCGTCGCCCAGCTTGGTGATAACGTCACCCTCCTGAATGCCGGCCTTGGCGGCAGGACCATCCTCAACGACGCTCGCCACATACGCGCCGCTATCGGTGCTCAGCTTGTTGGTGCGGGCGTTGAGCGCATTGACGCTCGAAAGCGTAGCGCCCATGTACGGATGCACCGGCGTCTTGCCGTCGATAATCTGGTCGGCAATGTTCTTGGCGTAGTTAACGGGAATAGCAAAGCCCACGCCCGAGCTGGAGCCCGAGTAGCTCTCGATGAGCGAGTTGATGCCCACGAGCTCGCCGTTGTCATTGACGAGCGCGCCGCCGGAGTTGCCCGGGTTGATGGCGGCATCGGTCTGAATCATATTGGCATAGATAGTGTTGCCGCTGGTAGAGCTCATAGCCGTGGAGCGATACAGCGCCGACACAATACCCGTGGAGACAGACTGTTCGTTACCGAACGGCGAACCGATTGCCATGACCCACTCGCCCACGTTGAGCTTGGAGGAATCACCGATCTCGATCGGCGTGAGCTTGGAGGCGTCGGCGTCCTTGAGCTTGATGACGGCCAGGTCGCTCGAGGCATCGTTGCCCACGAACTCGGCCTCGTAGGTGGTGCCGTCGTCCATGGTGACCACGTACTGGTCGTAGCCGTCGACCACGTGGTTGTTGGTGAGGATGTGGCCCTCGGTATCGAGCACTACGCCCGAACCGACGCTGCCCGAGCTATCCGACTCATCAGCAGACTGCGAAAGCGAGCCATTCTGGCTGCCGCTCGAAGTGGCGGTGATGGAAACGACGGAGGGCAGGGCCTTGGCAGAAACGGCCTCGGCCAACGTGGTGTCCTCGGAATCAATCGTAATCTTTTGCGTCGATGAGCCCGAAGCACCCGCCGTCACGGCATTCTTGCCGCCACCGATATCGAGCGTGCCGCTCATAATGAGCGCGATGACCAACAGGGCGCCGCAGGCGCAGCCGGCGAGCGCCGTAATGAAAATCGGCAGCTTTTTGGTCTTGGTCTTGACCACCGTGTGCTTGTTCACGACCTGTTGGCCGCCCAGCGGCTTGCCGGTCTGCGTGTCGTAAGCTTGCACGTAGGGAATGTTGCTACCGGCAGGCGTCGACTCCACCTGCACACGCGGCTGCTGCTGGGTCTCGCCAGCGTTGCCCGCATCCTGGGGACGCTGGGAATCGTTCTCGCTCATGGCTGCGATCCTTTCGTCAAATAACCAAAGGCCCGCCAAACATGTGGCGGGCCATCATTGTTCACGTTGAGTTGTACCCCAATATGCGGGCGAACGTGTATGAGAACGCAATCTTTTAGGAAGGCTTAAGTTCTGCTGCAGACCCAAAAGGACCCGGCCTGCGTCAATACCACCACAAAGGTGCCTGTCCCCTTTGTGGTGAAAAGCTAGTCCTTAAACAGATAGCCCACGCCGCGGACGGTGGTGATGTGTGCCGCAATCTGCGGGCCCACCTTGGAACGGATGCGTCGAATGTGCACGTCGACGGTGCGCGTGCCGCCGCAGTACTCAAAGCCCCACACGCGGTGCAGCAGCACCTCGCGGCTGTAGGCGCGGTTGGGGTGCGTCGCCAAAAAGCTCAGCAGCGAGTACTCCATCAGCGTCAGGTCGATGGGCTCGCCATCGAGCGTCACCTGGTAGGTGGCCAGGTTAATCTCGAGGTTATCGATGTTGAGCACATCGTCGGCGGTAACGGTCTCCTCCTCGCCCATCAAGCGCTGCGCGCGAGCCTTGAGCTCGTTGGGCGTCGCCGTGGGGCACACAAAGTCGGCATGCGCGTGATTGGGCAGGCGCAGGGTGCCGAGCGCCTCGTCGTCGACGATCACCAACATGGGGACGCCGCCGCGATCGTCAAGCCACTTGGCAATCTGATCGATGCGGTCGCTGCGGATGCCGTCGGAATCGAGGATCAGCAGGTCAAAGTCGTGCGCCGCAGTCGGCGAATCGGGCGTGGCCAGGCTCACCTCGACACCCAGGGTGGTCGTCAAACTGCGGGCAAACTCGTGGAAGCGCGTCGTGCGCGCCATGAACAGGGCACTCTTTTCGGACATATCGGCCTCCAAAGAAATGAGCTCAATCGTACTGGAACAAGCCAGCGCGATTAGGAGTTCGCCAGGTAGTGCTTGATCTCCCACTCGGTGATCGTAGACTCAAACTTATGCCACTCGTCGCGCTTCTTTTTAAGGAAGAAGCTGTGGATGTGCTCGCCGAGGGCATCCTTCATAAACTGCGAGTCCTCAAAGACATCAAGCGCCTCTTTGAGCGAGCGCGGCAACGGCGTGTAGCCGGCCTCGAGCATCTGACGGTCGGTGAGTTTGAGCGTCTCAGCCGTTGCCTCGGGCGGAAGCTCCAGCTTGCGCTCGATGCCGTCCAGACCAGCCGCCAGCGTGACGGCGTTGACCAGGTACGGGTTGGCCATGGGGTCGGGGCTGCGAAGCTCGATGCGCGTGGACAGCTGCTTGCCGGGCTTGTAGACCGGAATGCGGACCATACTCGCGCGGTTGCGCAGGCCCCACGTGGCGTACTGCGGCACGGAGTCGCCGCCGGTAGTAATGCGCTTGTACGAGTTTACCGTGGGGTTGGTGATGGCGCTGATCTCGCGCGCGTGCGCCAGGATGCCGGCCATGTAGTGCTTGGCGATATCGGAGAGGTGGTACTTCTCGTCGTCCTCGCCCCAAAAGACGTTGTTGCCGTCGTGGTCGAATAGCGACTGATGCAAAAACATGGCGCTGCCGTCCTCGCCTGCCAACGGCTTGGGCATAAAGGAGGCGTGGCAACCGCTCTCGTAAGCCTGCTGCTTAATGATGAGCTTGGCCGTGGTGATGGCGTCAGACATGCTCAGGGCCTCGGCGTGGCGCAGACTCATGCCGTGCTGTGAGCGGCCGGCGGCGTGGAAGGTGTACTCCACGGGCACGGACATCTTCTCGAGCGTGAGGACTGTGTTGCGACGCAGGTCGCGAGCGGCATCGCTCACCGAAAGATCGAAGTAGCCCACGTTGTCGAGCGGCTCGGGGGTGTGCTCGTCGGGGAAATAGTAATACTCCAGCTCGGCGCCCACGTTGAGCAGATAGCCGGCCTTTTCGGCCTTGTAGAACATGCGGCGCAGGGCATCGCGCGGGTCGCCGGCGAAGGGCTTGCGGTCGGGGGTACACACGTCGCAGAACACGCGGGCGACGCCGTTGTGGCTCGGGCGCCACGGCAAAATCTGGAAGGTCGAAGCATCGGGAAACGCCAGCATGTCGGCTTCCTCGGGCGTGGCAAAGCCCTCGATGGCGGAGCCGTCAAAGCCAATACCCTCCTCAAAAGCGACCTCGAGGTCCTCGGGGCTAATGGCAAAGTTCTTGAGGCGGCCGAGAATGTCGACAAACCACAGACGCACAAAGCGGATGTCACGCTGCTCTACAGAGCGGAGTACGTAATCGATGTTCTGCTGGTTCATGTCGCTCCCCTTTCTTTCGGGCGGGTTTCGACTGGTCTATATCGCAGATACTATCGCAGAAAAATGTTTCCGCAGGGTTAAAGCGTATCAAGCGCTCAAAAAACGTGCGCGAACAGGCAGTTGCGAACGAGTGGTTAGCGTTCAGATTCGGAGACAATTTGTCTACAGGCCCGTTCCAGCGTAGGGAACTCCATCGTCACTGCATCCCAAACAACCGAGCGGTCGACATTGCCGTAATCATGCGCAAGATAATTTCTCATGCCGATAATTCCACGCCATTCGATTTCGGGATGAAGCCGCTGCGAGCGTTCCGACAACTTGCCCGCTTCTTCCGTTACCCTAAGCGCACACATCAAAAGGGAGTCCGCCAACGCCCTCGTCCGCACGTCATTCGCATGCAGAAACTGGTCCTCGGTGATATCAAAAGCCTTGATGCGCTCGTTCGTTTCGGAGATGGCTTCCAAAACCTCTTGAGCGCGGAGGCCGTCTGACTTACGCGCGATCATAAAGGATCACTCCTTCGCGCTCGATTACCGCGGCAAGTTCGTCATCAAGATGATCACTAGAGACGAGATCAACCTGCCTCCCGGTTTCTTTGCGCACCGCCTCGCCAAACGCCGACAGCGCAAAAAGACCAAAGCCCTGCTCGCGATCGACTTCGAGACGCAAGTCAATATCACTATCGGCATGCGCCTCGCCACGGGCATACGAACCAAAAAGAATCACGGTTTTGATGGCGGGAATCGAGCAGGCCGCCTCGCGGACGGCGGACTCAATCTGGGCAGTATCCAAAATGCCCGTCGCGGCGCTTTCGCTCGCAGAGCTTTTACCAAGTGAAGGAACAAACGGCAGAGAGCGCTCGCGCAGCATCTGCCTCATAAACATATTGACCGCAACAGACGAAGTCATGCCAAGCTCTTCGCACAGTTCGGCAAATGAGTCTTTAATTGACGAGTCCACTCGCACACTCAGCACAGACGCAGCCATGGATACCTCCTGTATGACATTGTCTATATATTATCACACAGGCTAGCGCGAGGTCGATGCGCGGTGTTCGATGTGGCCGGGGATCTCAATGCGTTTGGGCGCCAGCTTTGCGGCCTCGCCCACGGTGGTGGTAACGACGTCGATGCGCTCGGAAAGGCGCTCGACTACGCGCTCGGCAATGGTGAGGGTGTCCTGCGCGGCCGTGGTGACGCCGCCAAAGAGCACATGGTTCCAGGGGTAGTCGTCAAACGTCGCGATCTTGAGCCCCGCCGGCAGCGAGGGACCAAGCTGCGCCAGCGCCTCGGTCAGACGCAGGAAAACCAGGCCGTTGACGGCGATAAGGCCGAGCCTTTTGCCCGCGTAGTCGCGGATGGTCTTGTCCAAACGGCCAACGCCCGTGGCGCCACCGTCGGCCAGGGTGACGACCTCGCCCGCAAGGCCGCGGCGCGAAAGCTCGTCGGCAAAGGCCTCGGCGCGCTCTCGACGCACGGGGCTATCGTCGCTTGCCTCGGTGAGCAGGCACAGACGCTCGCTGCCCGCAGCTGCCAAGGCGTCTACCAAGCCGGCGACCAGCTCACGGTTGTTAGATGTCACCAGGTCAATACCGCCGTCGGCAACGTCGCGGTCGAGCAGCACGACGGGCAGACGTCCCGCTGCCGCGGCGATCGCCTCGTCATTGCCTCCGCAGGTGTTGACGACCAGGCCGTCCACGCCGGCATCGATAAGTCTGGTGAGCGACTCCGCTTCCTTAGCGGGGTCGTTGCCGCTAATGGCCGTCATGAGCGAGCAGCCGCGCGCCGCGGCGCTGGCGGAAAGGCCCTCGAGCATGGCGCTCGAGAACGGGTTGGCGATGTCAGCCAGAATCACACCGATGAGGTTCGTACGCGAGCTGCGCAGATTGCGCGCGGCGGCACGTGGGCGATAGCCGGTGCGCTCGATAACTGCCGCGATGCGAGCACGGGTCTCCTCGGTCATTTGCCCGGGGCGGTTGTTGAGATAGCGCGAGACCGTGGCCGGGCTCACGCCCGCCTCGGCGGCAATGTCCTTGATTCTCATCTGCGCCATAGCGCACCCCGTTTCCCAATGTCGGCAGTCTGAGCCATTTTAGGCATTTTTTAAAATCTCGGTTGCAAAACGCTGTAGGTGAGTATACTACAACTCGAAACGAAACCGATTTCGTAAACCGATTTCGGCGAGCGTTGGCACGCAGGTGCAAAGACGCACCCTACCGTCTTGGCACCTGCGTGCCAACGCCATATCAAAGGTGTACGCACGAGTAAAAGGAGCTGCGCGACCATGGGTAAAACGGTTCTTACCTTCGGCGAGATCATGATGAGACTCTCACCCAAAGACCACCTGCGTATTGAGCAGGCAACCGAGTTTGACGTCCGCTACGGCGGCGCCGAGGCCAACACTGCGCTTTCCCTGGCCTACCAGGGCGACAAGGCCGCTTACGTCTCCGTTGTCCCGGACAACCGTCTGGGCGAGTGCGCCCTGCGTTCGCTGAAGGCCTACGACGTCGACACCACGCGCGTCGTGCGTCAGGGCGACCGCCTTGGCTCCTATGTGTTTGAGGTCGGTGCCTCGCAGCGCGGCAACGGTTGCGTCTACGACCGCAAGTACTCTGCCATCAACATGGCCAAGCGCGACGTCTTTGACTGGGACGAGATACTCAAGGGCATCGATGTCTTCTATTTCTCCGGCGTGACCCCCGCCGTCTCCGATGAGATGGCTGCCGCCTGCAAGGATGCCCTCACCGCCTGCCGCGCCAAGGGCATCACGACCGTGTGCGACGTGAACTATCGCGGCAAGATGTGGTCGCCCGAGAAGTCGCAGGCCACCATGAAGGAGCTCCTGCCGCTCGTCGACATCTGCATCGCCAACGACGAGGACGCACCCGCCGGCCTCGGCATGACCTGCGTCTCCGGCTCCCTTGCCCACGGCATCGAGGAGCGCGACACCTACGTCGAGATGGCCCGTCAGATTTGCGCCGAGTACGGCTGCAAGAAGGTCGCTTCGGTCGTCCGCAACATCTCCTGCGTCGAGCGCTCCATCTGGATGGGCATGCTCTATGACGCCGAGAGCGGCGAGCACTGGTTCTCCCCTGCTCACGATGTGCACGTGCTTGAGGGTGTTGCCGCCGGCGACGCTTTCAACGCCGGCCTGGTCCACGCCCTCATCAACGACTTCGATCCGCAGGCTGCCGTCAACTACGCGATTGCGGCTTCGATCCTCAAGCTCACCATCAAGGGCGACTCCAACTTGGTGACCGCAGACGAGATCGCAGCCGTAGCATCAGCCGCCGACGGTGGCACCCGCGTCGCGCGCTAGTCCGTCTCCATTCCGCGGGCCGCAGCTTTCCAATCCCATACCCCTGCGGCCCGCTCCCCGATTCCTCCGGCCGGGCAAAACCACCAGTCCCATTCCGGTTTTGCCTGGCATTCCCTACATGACTGGTCGAGCAGCCGGTTTTGGAATTGCTTGAACCCCAAGCGGTGCCTCCGATAACCAATCCAAAATCGGCTCCTGACCAGCACATTTGGTAATCACGCGCCCATGCGCGCCACACATCGAAAGGAACATCATGTTCGATCAGTTCTACACCACGCTTGAGTCCCTGGGCATCGTGCCGGTCGTTGTGCTCGACAAGGTCGAGGACGCCGCTCCGCTCGCCCACGCCCTTATGGCAGCTGGCATGAAGTCCGCCGAGGTCACCTTCCGCACCGCCTGCGCCGCCGAGTGCATCGCCGCTATGGCCGAGGCCGAGCCCGAGATGTGTGTTGGCGCCGGCACTGTCCTGACCGTCGAGCAGGTTGAGCAGGCCCGCACAGCCGGTGCCAAGTTCATCGTCTCCCCGGGTTACAACGAGGACGTCGTGAAGCACTGCATCGACATCGACCTGCCCGTCCTTCCCGGCACCGTGACCCCCTCCGAGGTCACCGCAGCCGAGAACCTGGGCCTCAAGGTCACCAAGTTCTTCCCCGCGTCCCAGTATGGCGGCCTGAACACCATCAAGGCCCTCGCCGCTCCGTTTGTCGGTCACCGCTTTATGCCTACCGGCGGCGTGAGCACCGCCAACGTCGAGGAGTACCTGAGCTCCTCCGCCATCATCGCCTGCGGTGGCACCTGGATGGTTAAGCCGGCCCTGTTTGCCGACGGCGACTTCTCCAAGGTCGAGCAGATTGCCCGCGAGGCCATGGACGTCGTCAAAAAGGTCCGCGGCTAGGTTTAGCTCTCTATCGTGAAAGGGGGCGTGCCCTAGACCTCGCCCCCTTTCTTTTAAAACGGCTCGGAAGCGCGCCGTTTCCGTCACGAACAAGAACCAAAACCGTCTTGTATGCTGATAGAACGTGACGGAAGCGACACGCCCCCGAGCCGCTTTGTATAATCGGCTGGCAGTCGCGCTCAACTGAGCCACTTCGGTAAAAGCCGAGCCATCAAAACAGCTGCGGCGCCGTCTGGAGGAATGGACCTTTGCTTCCGGTCTTTCCCTCCAAGCGGCACCGCATCTTTGTGCCCCGGTCACACCCCAACGCAGTTGCGGTGAAATAGGGACTGTTTGCGCCA
Source organism: uncultured Collinsella sp. (assembly GCA_902468085.1). Classification (GTDB taxonomy): domain Bacteria; phylum Actinomycetota; class Coriobacteriia; order Coriobacteriales; family Coriobacteriaceae; genus Collinsella. The sequence continues at coordinate 30,680 of CABQXN010000009.1, read as the reverse complement.
CCTAAGCCGCAAAACAGTCCCTATTTCACCGCAACTTATATGGGGATTGATTAGATGGCCGAGTCTTTGGACAGCTCAAAATAGTCGGGATGCAAGGCGATAACCGGACCTTGCTCTTCGGGCATCAGGTGCAGGTGTGTCTCTGCCAGATAGCTCGCCGCGTCGGTATCGCCCCTCTTAATGGCCTCGAGAATCCGGCGATGCTGCCGACGAATCGGCTCCCAATCCAAGTCCTGCGACACCATACGCAACCAGTTGTATCGCTCAAAATGCGTGTTGACGCTCTTCATCCAATCCCACAACATATGACGGCCAGCAATCTCAAAACACGTCTCATGGAACAGGTTGTCCAGGTCAAAGAAACGACGCGTTTCGCTATGGTCGAGCGACTCGGACTCGGCAAGAATCTGCTCAAGCCACTGCTTTTGCTCGGGCGAGGCGGCCGAACAGCATTTAATAAGCACGCTTCTCTCGAGCTTCTCGCGCAAGAAACAAGCGTTCTCAGCGCGTTCCATGCTGATCTTAGAGACGTAGGTGCCGCTTTTGGGACGCGTTTCCACCAGCTCCTGCTCGCGCAGACGCACAAAGGACTCGCGAATGGGTGTGCGCCCGATTCCCGTCTCTTTTTCCAGACCAATCGCCGAAAGGCGCGTGCCGGGCTTGAGCTCGGCATAGATGATCTTGGAGCGCAATGCGTTGTACGCCTGGTCTTGCAGGCTCTGATAATGCTGGTGCTGTTCCATAAAGCCCTCGGATAAGTCCTCGGTTAGTCGAATACCACCATGCAATACTATCGCATCCCCCGCTCCCTCATAAGTTGCGGTGGAATAGTTCCTGTTCAAGGCCTTCAGCAGCAAAAACAGGAACTATTCCACCGCAACTACAGCCAACGAGTTGTTGCGATTAGGTGAACGTTCACCTTTTTATTGTTTTTCTCTTCGCAAATAAAATCCCGTGCGTATACTTAGGCTCAAACGAAACCGATTTCGTTGAGCGTGGGCAATAGGATGCTAAGACACACCCTACCATCTTGGCATCTTATCGCCCACGCAATGCCATTTGCTTTCTTCCCGTCTCGTTGGACCTTTAGTCCCATTCCGGCACAGCGAGACACTTCCTAGACGACTGACCGTGGGGCCGGCTTTTCTGCTTTTGCAGCAGTGCCTCCGATAACCCTCTTTTGCCGGCCCGGGTCAGCTTTTTCACACAACCGAAAGGACGGGTAGCAACATGCGACCGCTCATCATCATGCATGGCGAGAACATCGACTGGTGCCATACCGTCATCAGAATGCTGATGTATCTTGTGGGCGTTGCAGTACTGGCACTCGGTATGAGTCTCCAGACGGCATCCGGCCTGGGCGTCGCCGCGCTCACGTGCTTTGCCACAACCCTATCCATGCTCACTGGCAAGACGCTCGGCTTTTGGATCACCGCAACCTACGTCGCCTACATCGTGGCGCAATTAGCCATCTTGCGACGCGAGTTCCAGCCGCGCATCCTGCTCGAGTTGTTCTTCTCAACGCTGATTGGCGGCTTGACCGACCTCTTCATGGCGGTCAACCCACTGCATCCCACGGCACTCCCCACACAGATTGCGACCATGCTGCTCTCCCTCGCTGTCACCGCATTTGGCGTAAGTCTCGTCGTCAACATGGGCGTTGTCCCCAACGCGCCCGACGGCTTGGTGCAAGTCATTGCCGAAAAGCTTAAACGCCGCTTTGGTGACGTAAAAGTCGTGTTTGACTGCTCACATGTCGCCGCCTCGCTCGCGTTGTCGCTGATCTTTATGTACAACCTGGGCGGCTTTGGCGTCACGACCGCCATCTCGGCACTGTTCCTGGGCCATGTCATCAACGTCGCCAACAAGCTGTTCGCCCAGCGCTTTATCCGCGCGGCATTCGGAAAATAGCACCACCGTAAGAACCCGCGAACAGCGCTATACGTTGCTATATCTCACTATACTTTGCTATATCTTGCTATACTTTGCTATATCTTGCTATATCTTGAGCAAAGGTGGCTCACATGCAAACAAACCCTTTTAAGCCCACAGCAGGTAAAACACCTCCCACGATTATCGGCCGCGAAGATGTGCTCGAAGAATTCAATGAGGGCCTCGTCAACGGGCCTGGTGCCCCGGGGCGCCTAATGCGCATAGCCGGCGTCCGTGGAACGGGCAAGACGGTCCTCCTTGACGAGTGCTCACGTTTGGCGCAAAGCCGTGGCTGGACGGTCATAAAAGAGGTCGCAACCGAGGGACTTTGCCAGCGCATTCTCGAACAGCTGCAGCCCAAATTCCAGGCCAAACACGCCAGATTTGAGCCCACCGTAGCTGGCATATCCATCGGCAGCATAGATATTGAGCGAATCGGCCCATCGCTACGCGACGCCATGAGACAGACAATATCCAAGAATGGAAATGGCCTGCTCATCACTCTCGACGAGGTTCAAGACGCAGAGCTCGATGAGGTCCGAACGCTCTCCATTGCGATTCAGCAGGTTATCGGCGAAGACCTTGATATCGCCTTTGTTTTTGCTGGGCTGCCTTCGATGATTGAAAGCATCATCAACGGAAAGACACTTACGTTTTTGCGCCGTGCCCTCCCCTTTGATCTGAAGGCTGTGGCAGTAACCGAAGTGTCGTACTCCCTCGAGGAAACCATTGAAGCGTCTGGCATGGAGTTGCAGCCAGGTATTGCCGGCCAACTTGCCGAGGCAACGCAAGGCTATCCTTTCATGATCCAACTCGTTGGATACTACGCATGGCAGTTGGCAAGACGCGCACATACAGCGATTATTGGAGAAGAAGAAGCCGAGCGTGGCATTGCAACGGCACGCGAACGCTTCTGCGCCATGGTGATTGAGCCCGCGCTGCAGCGCATTCCGCCCACGTGCATCGCTTATCTGCTGAGCATGGCGTCTTTGGGGCAGACGAGCTCGACTAGCATGGTTGCCGATGGCCTAAACAAAACGCCTCAACAGGTGAGCTCCGTCCGCAGCCGCCTGTTAAGAGAATCGATTATCGAGGCTCCCTCGTACGGCAAGGTCTCATTTGCCATCCCCTACATGCGCGACTACCTCTACGAGCACAAAGCCGAACTGGAAGTTGAACTGTAGAAACGGCAACTGCCCTGCAAGACGAAAACCGTTTTCGTACGGATTAAAGCAGACGTAAACGATTTTCGTCTTGATTTGCGTACGGAATTAAGACGTAAATTGCGCTTTCGTACGCTTATTACCAGACGCAAATTGTTTTCGTCCGGCCATGCGTCCCCAATCTAGACGAAAAGAGCCCCGAGCTCGTATTGAACTGCATCCCAATTCGTGGACGGGCGCCGATGCCCTGATCTCTGCCATGTCGAGGTGCGAGATCAAATCCTTGGCGCGCTCGCCGGAGTGGTATGCCTTGTTCGGCGCCACCTTCCTGTAGAGCTTCTTGAGCTTCGTCTTCCCCTTGTTGCCCGGCGGCATCTCCGTCTCAGGTGGCAGCCCTAGGAAGGACAGGACGCCGGGCAGGTCGCACAGCATCACGTCCTCGATGTCGGCCTTGGCCGCCAGGTCGACGACTCTCTGCGCTGTCGGCGAGATGTTCGGGGTGCTGCTACCGCCCGCTGGTTCGGAAGCTGGCGGGCAGTAGCGGGCAGTAGCGGCAGTAGCGGTGTGGCTCGATAGGCCCGAATATCCGTAAGGAAGGTGCTCGCTCTCATATGTGCTGATATGCCTCGCCTCGCGAACCTTGGGATGCTTCCTGAGGTAATCCCTCAATTCGAGCCACTCTTTATGCTCATAACGCTTCGAAATCGTTTCCCCGTCGACAGTTTCCTTCACATAATGGTATGTTCGAACGCCTTCGAACTTGCCGAACCCGTTCTCGATGCTGAAGTTTCTGAACCAGCGCGAAAACCCATTCAGGTCCATGAAGTTGACTTGGGGATGCCTGTCTTTCGTTCGTTCGAATGAGTGGACGAGCGGAGTGCCTTTGACTTGTTCCAGGCCGAAGGCTTCCATTTCGCGGGCCTGCTCCTTTTTCCAGAATTCGAGATACGACGTCAGCGTCTCGCTTATCGAGATCCTCCGCACGCTTTTCTTGCTTTTGGGCGAGCGAACGCTTCGATCGGCCGCGAACTGCTGCTCAATGAGGATGCTTCTGTTCTCGACGGAGACATCGGACCACGTCATCCCGAGGGCTTCTGCCCTTCTCATGTCGGTGTCGAGCATGAGCATCACGCATGTGATGTGCGCGTCCGGTTCTCGATTGAGTAGGATGTCGAGTAGGCGAGCGGCGTGATGGTTCCTTCGCGGTTGTCGTGGAACTTTTTTGCGTACGAGCCGACGGTGTCCCTCGATTTTTGGACGTAGGTGCCACTGTTGAGTTCTGCCTTGTAGGCTTAGAGTGCGGCGTCGACCTCTCGGCTTTTGGTGGTATGTATGGTCTGCCACGGCGAATAGCGGTATTTGCCCGTGACCGGATCCTTGCCGAGGCTGTGACGGTAGCGCCACGTGTATTTGTCGCGGCGTTGCTTCGTTCCTTTGCCTATGACGAGAGGTCGGTCGTTCATCGTGTTCCTTGCCTGAAGTGCCTGAGAATCGCGCTCGGTTGCGCGGAATGGCGCAAAGGGCTGGGGCGGGTGGGCATTACCCTTGGTGGTGGGCCCTGCGTGGGGTCACACCCCAAGGGTAATGCTCCGCCTGACCGCTTTCAAGCTCGTTGTGGGTCGAATTTGGGTCGAATTATTCCGCGTACTTTTCTTTCGTAAATCTATGAAAACATCAAATGACCTGGAGTTATATTGACTTCAATTTGGGTCGAAATGTCTGAATGAAACAACGTCGTAGCGACCTCATAACCCGAAGGTCGGTGGTTCAAATCCGCCCCCCGCGACCATGAAACTTCAGGTCGGAAGCATAAAAGCTCCCGACCTTTTTCTTTGTCTAGGGGTTTCGGCATCTCTCGTTCTTTGGGTACCTCGAGGCGGGCAATCAGATAGATGCTTACGAGTATCATAGGGTCTTTTTACGTCGCGGTCGTGTCTCGTACTGGTGCGCCGCTCTTTGTGGGACGTGTCACTTTGCCATAGGTTGTCCGGCGGCGGGGCGCAGGTCGTTCCCCGTGGCGTCGCTCCTTTCGACGCTACGCTGCCTGGCTACTCGTTCCACTGGTGCTTTTTCATGTCGACGCAGCCGTTGTCTCGGAAGGCGACTCCTTCCTCCGTCAGTAGTGCTCGCTGGTCGGGAAAGTTTGGCGCGAGGTGTCCCGCGTGGTTGACGACGCGGTGGCAGGGATAATCGCCGTAGCGATCCGCCTCGCTCAGCACCGCTCCGACCAGGCGAGAGTTTTTCTCCCTGCCGATGAGGCGCGCTATCTGACCGTACGAGGCGACGCATCCCGCCGGAATCTCTGCCACGACGGAGAGAATCTCATAAACCAAATCTTCGTCCAGGACTTTTCCCATCGTATCGCTCCCGTGTTCGCTTTTGCCTTCGGGGGCGCGGCGCCGATCACCCGTGCTGCGATTTTCGCAGCTCCCCTTACCGAAGCATCGAGGGAAAGCGCGTGCGTGTCAAGGTTGTCTGGTCCAGTTGCTGGCTCGATGCCTCGAGATGTTCGCCTCAAGTGCGACCTGCCCCTATTGGAAAAGGATGCCGAAGATGTATTTGGTGATGGCGGAGCGGCGGATGACCCCCACGAGTTTGCCCTCGTCATCAACCACAGGAAGCTTCTTGAACTTCTTCTTCGCCAGCAGCGCGGCGACGCGGGCGATGCTCTGCTCGGGACGGGCACACACTACCTGGCGCGTCGCGAAATCCATGACGCAGCGATCCTTCAGGTCTTCGATGCGCTGCTCAAGGCTCTGATCGTCGAAGTACAGCATGGACGCGTCGCCGCCCGTGAAGATGGTGTGAGCGCGATGCTGCGCGATGGCTCCCATGACATCGCCGTCGGAGATGAACCCGACCACCTGGTTGCGCTCATCGATTACGGGCATGCTGCTCACCTCGTTTTCGGCGAGCATGCGCACCACGTCGGAAATCGTGCAATCCTGCGTGCAGGTGAACGGCTCTTCAATCATGATGCTCGAAACGGGCGTCCCCTCGAGCTCGAGCGGGATGCGCTCGGACAGAATCTCGGACATCGCTTATGCCTCCTTCGTTTTCGGTGCGGTTTTCTTGGTGCGCACGCTGAATATGGCGCAGATAAGGGAAACGAGGCCGATTGCCGCGCACACCTTGTAAGCGACGCCCGCGCCCACGGCGGTGGCTACTTGGATGCTCGCATCGACGCCGGCCGACGCGGTGACGCTTGTCATGACCGTGATGATGAGCGCCGTGCACAAACCGCCGGCGACCTGGCGGCCGGTGTTCGCGATGGCGTTGCCGTGGGCGATCATGTCATTTTTCAAGGCATTGACACCCCATGTGTTCACCGGCATGTTCGCGAGCGACTGGCCGGCGGACTGCAGCATGCAGAACAGCGCAACCACCAAGATGGGCGTGTTTACCGTCGAAAGCGAGAGCAGGAACAGGGCGCCGGTCATGAAGGCCAGGCCGACGATCGAGATGGCACGCGGACCGAACTTGTCGAACACCACGCCGGAGATAGGGCTGATGATGATGCCCACCGCCGCGGCGGGAAGCATGGCCATGCCGGTTTCGAAGGCCGAAGCGCCAAGCGAGGTTTGCAGCAGCAACGGCAACAGCGTGTTGGTGACCAGGCATGCGGCGTTGATGAGCGTGACGATGATGGCGGCCACGCGGAACTCGCGCGTCTTGAGCGTGCCCAGTTGAAGCAGCGGGTCCTCGATTTTGCCCTGGCGTACGACGAACAGCACCAAGCACACGACACCCGCGACGATCGAGCCGAGCACCACGGGGTTGCCCCAACCCATCGACGAGGCGCTCGAGAACCCGTAGAGAAGTCCGCCGAAGGCGATGGTGGAGAGGACGACCGAGGGCAGGTCGAGCTTGGGGTTCTTCAGCTCGCCCACGTTTTTCAGCATGAACACGCCCAGCACCAGCACGAGAATTGCGAGGGGGACGATGGCGCCGATCATGGTGCGCCAGCCGTACGTGTCGATCACCGCACCGCCTACGACGGGGCCGACCGCGGGACCCGCCGACATGACGATGCCCGCCATGCCCATAGCCGTTCCTCGTTTCTCGACGGGGAACACCAGCATGGGAACCACCGAGACAAGCGGCATGAGCACGCCTGAGCCCGCCGCTTGCAACACGCGACCGATGATGAGGAACAGGAAATCAGGGGCTGCGGCGCACAGCAGCGTGCCCAGCGCGAACACCAGCGTCGCCCCGAAGAATAGCGCGCGGGTGCTGAACTTGTCGATAAGGAACGCCGAAACGGGGACCATGATGCCGCTCACCAGCGGGTATATGGACATGATCCACTGGGCAGTCGAGGCATCGATGGCGAAATCGGACATGATGACCGGCAGCGCAGGCGACATCACCGTTTGGTTCAGTAGCGCCAAGAAGGCACCCAGGACGACGACCGCGACGATGCGGATCTGGGTACCGGTAATGCGCCCATTGGCGGGCGCGACCGTACAATTATCAGACATAAGCTTCCTTCGTATCTATTCGATTCTTCGCCGAAGGCGCGCCGGCCCACGGGCGAAATAACATGCACGTGCTATGCGTGCATCAGATACGACAGGAAGAAAGCGGCTGCTCAGAGCGCACTTGGGGAACAACAGGAGAGGCCCCGTATACCAGGGGCCGCCGAATTGCGATGTATGCTTTGGTCAAATCCTTCATAGCGGGGAGGTATTCTAGCAGCCGTCTTCGCCCCTTTCAAGGGATGTAACCCAGACGTTGATTTTCTTCACCGAGGCGCCATCGTTGACGGGTGGCGTGCTTCTCTATCGCCACACCGCGGGGCGAGGGAACGCCGCGGCGAGCTTGTACATCGGCTATGTGTGCAGCTGCGAGCGTGTCGCCGGCGCGCGCTGGGCGCCAGTCCGATCCGGCCGACTCTTGCCGACGGTCGGTCGCCGTCCTCCTCTATCTCCGCCTGCTCTGTTTTTGCTCGGCTCCCTTGTCGTATCATGGACGGACGAGAATTGAGCGAAGGCGAGCTCGAAAGCGTGGCGCGCGCCGTTGGCGGGATCGACGCTGTGATCGATCCAAAGGCGAAAGATGCCGACACGGTTGCGCTCGTACAGTATCTTGCTGCCGACCAGAAGTTCGAAAAGGTGCTCGATAACCAGCAGATTCTTCGTGAGCCCATCGTTCGCAACGGCCGCCAGGCAACCGTTGGCTACGAGCCTGACGTGTGGAAGGGCTGGGAATAAAGTGAAGCGCCCACGCCCGTGGTTTTATCCACGGACGCGGGCGCTTGCGTAAGACGTCTCTTGTCGTTTGAGTGGAGCGCCCCGGCGGCGCTGAACAACGCACCCCGGTGACGTGGCTCGGGGCTCTTTGTGCCGCACATCTATGAGAGGAGAAATTTGATGCGCATGGGCGCTACTCCATGTAGCCACCCTGAATGGCGGAAACTGCATGCTCGGTAAAGAACTTGAGCGTGCCGGAGGTATAGCGATTAGCCTTGGGCTTCCAAGCGGCTCGACGCTCGGCCAGGACGGCGTCGACCTCGGCCGGCTCCATCTTCTTGCCGGCGATGCCCACGATAGACAGCGAGCGCTCGGGGATGTTGATCCGGATAAGGTCGCCCTCCTCGATCAGGGCAATCGGGCCGCCCACGGCAGCCTCAGGCGAAACATGACCGATAGCCGGACCCTTGGAGGCGCCGGAGAAGCGGCCGTCAGTGATCAGGGCAATGCTTGCGCCCAGCTCGGGGTCGCTGGCGATAGCCTCGGTGGTGTAGAACATCTCGGGCATGCCGGAGCCCTTGGGGCCCTCATAACGAATGATGACGGCATCGCCGGGCTTGATCTCGTGCGTCAGGACGGCGTGGATAGCGTCCTCCTCACAATCGAACGGGCGAGCCTTAAGCGTGGCCTGGAACATCTCGCGCGGAACAACCGTGTGTTTGACGACGGCACCCTCGGGGGCAAGGTTGCCGTGGAGGATGGCGATAGAGCCGTCGGTACCAAAAGCCTGGTCAAACGGGCGAATAATGTCTTCGCGCTTGAGGTTCCACTTCTCCAAGTAGCGGCCGCACTTCTCGTAGTAGCCGTTGTTCTTGAGGTCCTCGAGGTTTTCGCCGAGGGTCTTGCCGGTGACGGTCATGACATCGAGGTGGAGCATCGACTTGATCTCCTCCATGATGCGCGGCACGCCACCCGCATAGTAGAAGAACTGCGCCGGCCACTCGCCTGCGGGACGGACGTTGAGCAGGTAGTGGGCGCCACGGTGCAGGCGATCGAAGTCGTCGGCGGACATCTCGATTCCGAACTCGCGGGCGATCGCGGGGATGTGCAGCAGCGAGTTGGTGGAGCCCGAAATTGCGCCGTGGACCATGATGAGGTTCTCGAAGGATTCCTTGGTTACGATGTCGCGAGGGCACAGGTTGTGCTCGGAGAGCCACACGGACTGACGGCCGGCCTCGCGCGCAAACTCACGCAGGTCGGAGCTGGTGGCGGGCAGCAGGGCCGTGCCGGGGAGCATAAGGCCCAGGGCCTCGGCGGTAACCTGCATGGTCGAGGCGGTACCCATAAAGGAGCAGGCGCCGCAGCTGGGGCATGCGTTGTGCTTGGCAAACTCAAGCTCCTCGCGGGAGATCTCGCCGCGCTCGTAGCGGGCAGAAATCGCGCCGAGCTGCTCCAAGGTCAGCAGATCGGGACCGGCATCCATGACGCCGCCGGTAACGACGATGGAGGGGATGTTGATGCGGCCCATGGCCATGAGGTTCGCAGGCAGGCCCTTATCGCAGCTGGCGACAAAGACACCGGCGTCGAACGGGGTGGCCTTGGCATGGATCTCGATCATGTTGGCGATCATGTCGCGGCTGGGCAGCGAGTAGTTAATGCCGTCGTGTCCCTGGGCCTCGCCGTCGCAGATATCGGTGCAGAAGTAACGAGCACCGTGACCGCCAGCCTCGGCAACGCCAGCACGGACCTCCTCGACCAGATCAAACAGGCCGGCAGAACCCGGGTGCGAGTCGCCAAACGTCGACTCGATAATGACCTGCGGCTTGTCCAGATCCTCAATGGTCCAGCCAGACCCCAGACGCAGCGGGTCCATCTCGGGGCTGATGGTGCGAAACTTGCCGGAACGCGGCTGCAGCTTGGCAACCAGGTCGGCTGCCTCCTGCTGAATCTGTACCTTGGTCTTCTCGTCCATGATGCTCTCCTCTTTTGATTTGAACGGTTGTATCAATCGTTGGTTAATGAATCAGGTGTAAATGGGTACCGAGCGATGCACTCGGCAAAAGATGCTTAGCTACGCGAACTAGGCGAAGAACGAAATCACCAGGGCGCAGGCAAGACCCGAAAGGCCGATGAGCGTCTCCATAACGGTCCAGGACTTGAGGGTGGTCTTCTCGTCAATCTCCAGGAACGAGGAGCACATCCAAAAACCGGCATCGTTGACGTGCGAGAGGGCCGTGGCACCGCCGCAGATAGCAAGACAGATAGCGGCACGCATGAGCACCGAAGCACCGGCAACCGCGGGCATGGCGGCCATAATGCCCGATGCCATAGTCATAGCGACGATGGAGCTGCCGACAGAGGCACGCACCATGACGGCAATCAAAAAGGCAACAACCACCAAAGGCAGCGGTGAAGCCTCGAGCATAGGGCCAATAACCTGGCCCAAGCCGCAGTCCTGCAGCATCCAGCGAATGACGCCGCCGCAAGCGATAACCAGCAAGATCATGCCGACGGGCTTAAGAGAGCGGTCGAGCAAGGCCTTGAGCTCGGCGCCGGAGTAGCCGCGGCGCGCGCCCAGCAGATACATCGCGACGAGCGTGGCGAGCGTCAAAGCGACGAACGGCTTGCCCAGGAAGGCGAGAATCGAGGCGCGCTCGGCGGGCATGGGGATATAAGAAGACAGCGTGCCCAGCAAAATCAGACAAAGCGGCGTGAGCACGATGGCAAGCACCATGCCAAAGGAGGGAAGCTCCTTTTCGTCGCTCGCGCCCTCGGCAGAGGTAAAGTGCTCCGGAACATCGGTAAAAATGCGACTGCCCACGTTGCGACCCCAGATGACGCCGGCGATCGCCATAGCGATGAAGGCGGTAGGGATACCGACGAGAATCATGGTGCCCAGGTCGACACCGAGCGTGCCGGCGACCAGAACCGAACCGGCCGATGGCGGCACAAACGCATAGCCAGCGGCAAGTCCCGCGAGCAGCGCGATGCCGTAGTAGAGCGTCGACTTTTTGGTCTGCGATGCCACGCTAAACGCAAGTGGGATCAAAACGACCACGCCGGCCTCAAAGAACACCGTAGTGCCGATAACCAGACCGGTAATTCCCAGCGCCCAGCTGGAATGACCCTGCCCAAAGGTATCGATGAAGGTCTGGGCGATCTTCTTGGCGCCGCCGCTCTCTTCAAGAATCTGACCAAACATCGAGCCCAGGCCAATGAGCAGGGCGATGTTTTGCAGCGTGGTGCCCACGCCCTTGGTGACAGTGTCCGCCACCAGGTCGAGCGGCATACCGGCGCCGATGCCGATCGCGAGCGCCGAGACCATCATCGAAAGCACGGGATGCAGCTTGAACTTAATGATGAGCGCAAGCAGCAGCGCAATGCCCACGATGGCGGCGATGACCAGCCTGGTGGGGTCGGCCATAAACGTTGGGTCTGACATCTTTCCTCCAATTCATCAGACCTTTTGAATTCGCCTTAGACTATAGCGTGTTCTCAATAGGTCTGATGTTTAAAAGGGAAACTTTTTCAAAATACATCTGATGTATTTCCTGAACGATCTGTTTTTGACGGTAAACGGCTACTTACAGCTCTCCATTGTCGGAGCGAACCACCGCGGCTTCTGTAAATGAGCTAGAATAGCTCTGATGAATTCTTTTGATATGAGGTGAAGCGTGGCACGAGCCGATTCGGGACTCCCCGAGCAGATTTCCGAGAAAATCATTCAATTGATCTTGGATGAGCATCTTGAGCAAGGCGACCGCCTGCCCAAGGAGGCTGTGCTCGTCGAGCGCCTGGGTGCTGGCAGGAGCACCGTACGCGAAGCCATGAAGCTGCTGCAGTCGCGCAACATCGTGCGCATTAAGCAGGGCTCGGGCACCTATGTGGCATCAAACCCCGGCGTTGCCGACGACCCGCTGGGCTTTACCTTTATCGACGACAAGCAGCGTTTGGCGCGCGACCTACTCGAGGTGCGCTTTATGATCGAGCCGCAGATTGCACGCATGGCAGCCGAGCACGCAACCAACGACCAGGTCGTCTGTATCAAAGAGCTCTGCGACGAATCCGAGCGCCTGGCCGAGGCCGGTGAGGATTACTCCGCCGCCGACACCGCGTTCCACAATGCCATTGCCGAGAGCTCCGGAAACCTCGTCGTTCCCCGCCTGATGGGCGTGCTCAAGGCATCCGTCCCCCTCTTTATCGACGTGACCGGCAAAAAGCTCGTCGAGGAAACTATCCGCACGCACCGCGATGTGGCCGACGCCATCGCCTCGCGCAATCCCACCGCCGCGCACGACGCGATGTATCTGCACCTGGTGTATAACCGCAACATGATCGCAGAGGGCACGCAGGATCAGAGCGCATAGACATCCGCGCGGCAAGAGCGACATGTCAACCAACTAAACGACGACAACGCACGTAGCGAGCTTGCTGACGCCCACACCTATAACGTATTTCACGGCCGGAATCACCGTCTTGCCGCAATCGATATTTGTATTTGCCTCGGGTCGAAGCAAGACGCGCTCGCCTTCCGTTTGGCCCACGGCATCGACACGACAGGCTGCATCGATATCCTCCAACGTCACCCAATGGTAATCACCCGGTACCGCAAAGCCCGTGTCAAAGGCGACGCACTCCACAGCGCTTTTAACAACATGATTACGAAGTTGCCCGTTCGCAAGAGGAATCACCTCGGTCACCACATCGATACCGGGGCACGGACTCCAACTTGTCCGCACGGCGCGACGGCCGTCATCGAGTGTTACGACCTCGCTTTTATCCACACCGTCACGAACAAATACGCGCCCGCCAACCACAAATGCCAGCATGCTGTCGGGCGCCGCTTCCCCGAGCGAACGCTGCGAGCGCGCAACGCTAAAGCCAAACCGCGTCGAATAGGCAAACTTGCTGTACTTGTTATCTGACTGGGCAAATGGGTGTCCGGGGACGCGGCCGCTCGGATAGAGCACAACCTCTCCTGTGTCATCGCGCGCAACCAGGGCCGTCTTTCCCAGCGCATCGTCGGCAACACGCGGAGGAGGCGCGAGTTCAGTTTCGGATACGCTCCAAAACCGGTCATCCTCGGGAAGCGCCAGGCACGCAAACGCCATCAGGCACCAGTACGGCGAACCGGCGGCGTTATATCCTTCGCACATGTGCTGATTGGGATATTTGTAACCCAGCGAAAGCACATGGCCATTGTCACAGATGCTGCTTGGGTCCCAGGCCTTTATATTTCTAACAATGAGACCCTTGAGCGTTCCGATGTCAAAATCACGCCCCAAACAGATGCCCGCTGCCGCGGCAATCGACCAAAAGCCCGACTGCGCAAAGCGATAGACTATCGAGCGCCCATACGGCACCGCCTCGCCACGCGCCGAGAACAGCTTGACGTAATCGGCCGCAAACAGCTTGAGCCTATTAAGGTAAGCGGCAGCCCTCACGGCATCGCGGCTTCCGAACTTCCAGATGTACAGGATTGAGAAAAACTGAAACGTCATGGCATTGTAGTAATCGGGCAAGCCCGTCGGCCCATCCTTGTACCAGCCGTCGCCGTCATAAAAATCGTCGAGTGCCCGAAGGTCCTCGTCTAGAATTTGTTGGCTATAAGGCATGCCGAGCTCACGCAGAGCAAGATTAACGAGCGCCTGAAACCATAGCCAGTTACCGGCAGGGCAGCTGTGCTCATTGATTTTTCCGAGCCATGCCGCAGCGCGCTCACGCTGCCCATCGCTCAACGGTTCCCAAAGCACATTAGGGGCCAGCAAGAGCGCGTATGCGATGGCAGCCATCTCGACGAACTTCTGGTCGTGGTCGCGACAATCGCCCCAATAGGCACCCGACTGAGGATCGGTACCCGCAATGAGCCCATCGCAATAGATGCGCTCGAAAGTCCCGCCGGCACTTTGGGAGCCGCCTGCCCAATACGGGGCCAAGCCCCACAACGGCCGCGCCCATGCCTCCATGGGAATGACCTCGTCCTCGTACTGCGCTCCGCCACCAGCAAGATAGAGCAACGCCTCGCTGTCGCCATAGTTCGGCAGCAGCGGATTCAAATAGTCGAAAAGTATCTGCGAAAGTGCTTTTCTATCCATCCTTCAATCCTCCTAGGGCAAGCTCGACCGTAAAGAGCGACTCCTATCTACGCGCACGAGCGAAGAGTCTCAGTTTGCTATACATATCCTCAAGAACAAGACGTTCATTTAACGATCGATAGACCCTGATCATATGTTTGGAATCGGGCGGCATCGTGTAGCAGAGCGTATCGGCATCGATACCCGGCGCGGGAACCAGGTCGTAGCAATCTTTTTGTTCGGCCAGCAAGACACCGACGACCGCCTGGTCTCCCAATACCCAACTTTCGGGATTCACCCAATCCTTTTTGTCGACGTTTGCCTCGATAAACTGTTCGAGCTGATCCATAAGATGGGCACCAAGATCGCCCTCGTCCACAACGCGAAGCCTCAGCTCACTGAGAGGAACGGCAAGCTGCTTGTAAGCGCCCGACGGAAGCTGCCATATAGGAACGCCGGAATCAAAGACCTCAATTGCGGCCTGAACATCACGTGCCAAATTTGCCTCGTGACCGCCACGGGGGTACCGACCGCCGCCAGTCCAGACGACGGTCAACCGATTCTTGACCTCCGGATGGGCGCGCAGCAAAAGTGCGACATCGGTCAACGCGCCCATGCACAACAAATACAACGGACGGCTGTCGTTCGACATCGCCTCGCAAGCGATAAGATCGATCGCCAACTCGGGGTAGACTCTGGAATCGGACGGCACCGCACACTTTTCAAATGATTCCAGCGGCCCCGGGGCACCCACCGCCAAAACAATGTCGTCACCTAGGCCGAGCAGCTGGCGCAACGTCTCGATTTCCCCCATGGAAGCCTCGACGCTACCTGGCACTCCAAAATGCCCGGCAATGATGCCGCGCACATCGAAAGATGGGGTTAGCAGCGCGTGGACGATGGCGAACGCATCATCCGCCTCGTTTTTTGCATCGCTCAGAACAATAACCCGGATGCGTTTTTCACCCGCCATTTTGGCGCCCCCTATCATCAGATCACATTCAAGGGATCCATTCGCAATTACCGCGAGCACAGTGCCGAATCACAATGATCCATCAAAGGTTACTTCTGCTTTTTGTACAGCACCTCGGCAACGACCTCGGACCGCTCTGCGCATCGAACGCCGCGGAACAACTCACTGGTAGCACACTCATATACGACATCTTTTTCCAAAAGAGAGCTGTTGTCACTCATTTGGACAAACGGCTTCCCGGCGTTCATCGCATCGGGCTCGTACGAAATCTGGCAATTGTTAAACTCGAGCAGACCGGGCACCGCTTCGTTTCCGTTAAAGAACGAGCTCATGGTCACGCCTTGTGCCTTGCAGCCCTCAAAGTGCATATCCACCAGCGGGCGCTCGGTTTGATAGCCCTTCTCGGATCCAAAGTCGTAGTTGATCAAACGTCCCGGATTGACAAACGAGCAGTTGTGTAAGCGCCAACTGCACGAATCGCCACGATACACATCGCCGGCGGGTGAATAGTATTTGACGGCAGCATGCATATGGTGAGTGCCTTCGAGGATATGCTCATACTCGCCCGGACCGACAAAGCGACAAGAATCGACCAGTAGGTTTATGCAACCCAAGCGAATGGCATTGCATGCGGTATTGAGCAGACAGTCCTCGACGACGACATTGCGCGCATCGAACCCGGCGACACAATCGTCTCCCGTCTTGAGCGTGCACGAGCGGATCGTGACGTTGTTGCAGTGGTGAATGTTCAGCCCGTCGTGACCCCCCAGAATACTCACGCGCTCAATAAACACGTTGTCGCACGAGTCGATCTGATGGCTCCAATTTGCACTGCGCACAAAGGTGTAGCCCTTAAGCGTCACATTGCGGCACCGGCAGATGCGGATACCCATGGCGCCGCGAAAGCCCTCCTCCCCTGCCGGGTCGGTGCAATCGACGCCGTCAAAGAAGCTGCCGGGCTCGCCCACGATCGTAACGTTTTGGGCATCGGCCACCGTCAGCAGCGCACGCGTATAGTGCGGGGGAAGACGCTGAATACGCACGATCTCGGGGTCGGTCGCATAACGCAGCGTAGTTGGGATATCCCAATCGGTATAGTCGGCAATCTCGTCAGAGCCCCGGATGGTCGCCCCGGCCTCAAGATACAGCTCGGTATCGCCGTACATGCGAATCGATCCGACACGATACGTACCGGCCGGAACAACGACGCGAGCACCCTGCGCGTCACGCGCACGGTCTAAAATCTCCTGAAACTCAGCCGTCACGCAACGGCTGCGGTCTGCGAGCTCGGCAGGAACACGAAGGATAGTGAGAGACATATCAGTCCTTTCGTATCTCAATGGCTCAATGGCCATCGATCGACAAATCGGGGCCAAAATCGCTCCATGCGATTTCAATCGGGTCATGCTTGATAGGTAAAAACGTAACGGGAAGTATCGAATAGCCCGATGCCCCCAGATCGTCAGGATCCCAATGATCGAGGAGCACATAATGACACCCACCGGCCTTAAACAGACAAGTTGCCTGGCCATCGTAGGTGCTTCTGGCGCGATCGCCCACGCAGGGGTTATCGATGAGCTTCCACGGCCCAATCATCTGCGGCGCCGTGCCAAATAGAGCCGGATTCGCCCGCCAGCCGGTGCATCCGCTTGTAAGCAGATAGAGCTGGCCACATGCACTCAACACGCAGGGAGACTCTCGTTCTTGCTCGGAAAAAACGCGAACGAAACCGCCCAGGACGCCTTCGTAGTCGTCGGTAAGCGGTGCGACGTGCAGCGTTTTATTACCCTCGGAGCTACAGATAAGGTATGCAGAACCTCCGTGCTGCTCATACAGCGTGAAATCCCTGCTGTCCTGGCCGCAGGGTCTAAACACATTCACAAGCTCAAAGGGGCCCGTCGGAGCATCGGACGTGGCAACACCCACGCCGGCGAAACGATAGCGCGCATCGTCCGCATGAAACCAAAGGACATAGCGACCCGTCTTGGAATTAAACAGCACGCGCGGTCGTTCCATCACGCCCGAGGGCCTCAAGACATCGTATTCACTCGCGCGCTGCGAGCAGAACACTAAGCCGCAGTCATCCCAGTCGACAAGGTTGATCGAGCGATAGCAGCGAATACCGATCGCGTCCATGCGGCGGTTGACGGTTACGCCCGATTTATCCTCCCCATACCAATAAAAAACGGTTTTTCCCGCTGCTTTGATAGGAAGAATCCATCCGCCATGAGCCTGTATGGGCCTACCGGTCGAATCTTGCCAAAGCGTCCCGTTCTTTTGGGCACTCATCGAAGGACCTCACCGTTGGCGGAAGTAAGCACTCGACCCCAAATCTCAATCTGGCTTAACCCGGGAAACCCGTCCTCATCGATTTTGACAAGATTTTGCAGCTTGACCCACGAAACGATACGCCCTCCCAGATCAAACGTTTGCCGCGCTCCCGTCTTCTTGAGCGCCAGATCGGTAACAGAACCGTCCGAGAGCTCCAGTTGCACCTGGCGCCAGCATGTATCGTGCGGAAAATCGGCACGAAGGTACAGCCGCAGTTCATCTGCGTTAACCGGCTCTCCAAAATCAATCTTGAGCCATGCATCCGCACGTCCGGCGACACTCCACGACTCGTGCGGCCAACTTCCGTGATTTGACGTCTCCATCACGCCGTCAATCACGTTGCGGGCAACAAACTGGGGGTTATCCATGGGAACATTTGAGGTCACGTGTGGATAAACGCCTGTCATGTCCTCGCAGTCGCACGCGTTGAGCGAAAGGTTGCGCCAAGCAGCGGCCTCGCGAGGGTCTTCCCGTCGAACGTATGCAAAATGCCGATCGCCCTCAAACGCCCATCCCTTGCCGTAGGCTTTCTGACGGCATCCAAGTGGAATCGGAAATTCAAACGAATCCTCGGTCATGAGGACATGGCTTTCTGCAAGCGAGGCATCGAGCCTCAACACAAGGCGAACCGGATGGGTATCGCAGCGAACGACGAGTTTGTCACCGGGTAGATACTCCCCTCGCCATGCCAATGTCACCTCGTCCTCTTGCTCGGCGGCATACACGACTTCGCCCGTAGCCCGAACGACACTCAAGCTGAGCACAGACATATATCCTCTTCTCTATCGATCGCGATATGAAAACGAACCGAATGTCGCCGTTGAGCTCTTGTCCCACATATCGATGCATGAAAGACCGACGACCATACCGGTATAGGCAGGAAAGCCGACGTGCTCGTCGGACAGCACCGAAGCATCGAGCACTAGCGGAGCCCCCGCCCCGTCGGCCACAAAGCTGCGACTGTCCCCGTCAAGCGAATAGAAGAAGCGCATGTCATAGCCATCGACTTCGACGCCAAGCTCAAGCGCCTCGACATCGTCGGGAACCACAATACCAGCATCGCCCAGAGGCATGCCGTAGGTCCCCCTGTCACACGTCATAACCTGGAGCACGCGACAGGACCGCTTATCATCCCACGTAAGATGCAGATAATAGAATGCACGCGAGTCGTATTCGCAGATCAAACCCGCCATTTGGTTGTAATGACGCGGGGCAAACCTCACCGTGCATCGCGCGGTCCATGCATGGCTGCAAACGCGACGGACGAGTTTTGACTGCTGATGTGCCGAGCTCGGCGACTCGCCGCCCTTGAGCGTAAGACCTTCGGGACCGACGCTCCACCAACCACCATCGCGATAACGGCAGCAAAGCCACTCTTCCTGCCAGAGTCTATCCGCATCATCGAAAGTTGTGTCGTAGGACATAGATTCGCTTGGTGCGGAAACCTCTCCCTGCACATCAAACATGACCGGGGCCGTGCAGGCACCCTCTGCCAGACGCGGCCACCCATCTTGCCATACAATCCGCGCCATACCGGTCTCGCGGCCAAGCACAGAGTAGCCCGATTCATGTTCATCGAATGCATGCTTGGAGCCATCGCGCTGAGGCAGATAGCGACTGCATAAAAACGAGACGTACCACGAACCGTCGGGCGCCTGTGCAAAGTTGCCATGTCCCGTACGGCGCAAGGGGCTGTCGCTCAACCAAGCGCACACAAGCGGTTCGGGACACATCTCATACGGGCCCCAAAGTTCGTGCGAGCGAGCCATACGGATTCTATGGCGACGACCCGTACCGCCTTCGGCACAGGCAATGTAATACCACTGGTCATGCTTGAGCACATGCGGACCCTCGCGCAGCCAGTTGACCGCATCACCGTTATCCAAAACAACCTGAGCTTCACCGATTAGGCCGTCCTCAAGCGAAAACTCCTGCATTACCAGGCCGTTGAATTTGTGATGGCCATCAATGGGACGAGGATCCCATTGGGGGTTGATAACGTAATGCCGACCGTTCTCGTGGAAGAACCCGGGGTCGAAACCAGACGCATTGACAAAGACCGGCTTAGACCAAGGGCCGTGTGGATCGCGCGCAGTTACCACATAGTTGCATACGTCCTTGAATACGCCATCAATCTGATAGGCAATGGTATATGTGAGCCAAAAAAGATTGTTTGTCTCATCATAGGAAAGATCGGGGGCCCAGACGCCAGCCGAATCGCGAACACCGCGAAGGTCCAAATCGGGCAGCGCGCCGCCGATAGAGTGCCAGGTAATCAAATCGTCAGATTCGTAGAGCGAAACCGCCGGCACCCATTGAAACGTCGACGTGGCGAGATAGTACTTTCCGTGCGCTTGACACAGGCACGGATCTGGATGAAAACCTCGAAGCACGGGATTGGCGATCGTTGTCATCGGCTACACCCTTTCCCTCAAAATCCTATCTATCGCATACGCGACGCCATCGTGGTCATTGTCGAGCGTTTGCGCGTTTGCCACGGCTTTTACCTGTGGCAGCGCATTACCCATGGCAATACCGAGGCCCG
Organism: uncultured Collinsella sp.; assembly: GCA_902468085.1. Lineage (GTDB taxonomy): Bacteria > Actinomycetota > Coriobacteriia > Coriobacteriales > Coriobacteriaceae > Collinsella. The sequence goes on along the minus strand of CABQXN010000009.1, from coordinate 10,470 downwards.
CTATCGATATCAATTTGACATCGTTCTCGTCGTCTCCGAGCGCGGCAACCTCATCGATTCCCATGCCCATTTCCTTTGCCAGGGCGGCAACGCCCTCGGCCTTGGAGCAGCCCTTGGCGATCGCATCGCACCAGCAGACATCGGACTGAACCGCCTCGATGTCATCAATGGACAACAGCTCGCGCTTAACCAATCCATAGACCTTAGGGTCGACATGATGAACGGCACCCTTGAGGACTCGCCCGGTATGCTCTTGAGCAGCTTGGCGCAGCTCGTCATAAGAACCCAATCGGGTATACCGCCGCGTTGCAGGAGACTCTCCACCCCTGCGCTCGATATATCCCGCACACAGGTTAAAATCGCCGCCCGCAAGCGATATATAGCAATTATGCTCAGCTGCGATATCGATGGTCTTCTGCACATCCACATCGCTCAATCCATGACGGAACACCTCATGGTCGTCAAGCATGACATAGGCACCCGAAAGGCAGACGGCGGTATGAGGCAACCCCAGTCCATCGGCGGTCTCGGCAATATTGAACGGATGGCGACCGCTCGCGATGGCGACGTCTATGCCGGCATCGCGAGCACGGTCGATTGCGCGCCGGTTAGCCGCTGTTATCTGCTTCGACGAGTTGAGTACCGTACCGTCCAAATCGATACAGATCAGCTTAATCGCGGGGATGGCCACCTTGTCAATGGTCGTGTCTACCACAGCAGCGTATCCTTTCCAGCAAGCCGTAAAACCGCCTCGAGGAAATAGTAGTCTCCGTACACCATGGGAACATGGCGATCCTTTTCGGAGAAATAGGCACCAGAGCACATGGTGACCACGCCGTCATGCTCGACATTCCAATCACAGAAACGCGCATCGGTCGCGCGCAGGATTCTAAGCGCCCACGTCACCCACTCATCGCGCTCCGCACCCTCGCAGGAACGTGCGATTTCGAGCATTCCGCATGCGGCGATGCAGCCGGCAAGCGCATCCCACCAGTCGACATCGACGGGCTGACGAAAGTCGAGCTTGGCAACGTTGCCCGTCAGCGAAACCTGGCTGGTAAAGTAGTTCGCCACGCGCTTTGCCGTTTCGAGGTAACGGGCTTCACCCGTATGACGGTACGAAAGCGCAAAACCGTACACCGCCCACGCCTGACCACGGCTCCAACTCGAACCCGAAGCATACCCCTGTCCCGCGGGCGTATCGAGCAGCTCGCCATTGTGCGGGTCGAGCACAATAATATGGTTGCACGACCCATCGCCGCGGACCGTATTACTCATCACGGTGTCGGCGTGGTCTTCGGCGACATAGGTAAACCGCGGGTCGCCGATAACATCGCTCGCCCAGTAGAGCAGCGGGATGTTCATCATCGAATCGACGATGACCCAACCGGCGCGATCACGATTCCACGAACGAATGAACTTGCCACGCGGATTATAGCGACCGGCCAAAAGATGGGCGGCATGAAGACCGCGCGCCTGGCTGCGCTCGTTACCCGTCAGGCGATAATCGGCAACGGCCGAAAGCAGCCACATAAAGCCGACATCGTGATGAAGGCCGGTATAGCGCTCGAAGGCGCCGTCGAGCTTGTCCTCCACCTCGCGTGCGGCCGTCAAGTATTTATCGTCCCCGGTCGCGCCGTAGCACTGCCACAAGATGCCCGGCCAAAAACCGTTCGTCCACCAAATAAGATCTTCGGGCGTAGCCGACATATCCTTTTTGTAGATACCGTCCTCGGCGATATAGGGGATCTTACCGCCAATTCGATCGCACTCGGCGCTAAAGCGCTCGACGAGCTTTGTATAGGTCGAGTCCAGCCATGCGGCGTCATCGGAACACAAGTTAAACGGTTGTGTTGACATGGATCCTCCTTGTGAGTTGGTCTGCGGGAATCCCCAGAAGTCGCGAAGCCTCTTCGCGATAATCCCGCGAGCGTTTACGATTTGTTTCGCTATAAATCTGCGAGAGCAAATATGCGGCGTATCCGCGTCGACGCCCCGATAGCGTCGCGTATTTGTTCTCCAGCTCGGTTCTATACATCTGCCCGTTATGGCACACGGCGATATCAAAATGACGTCGATACGCCTTGACCTGCTGCTCGGTCATGCCGGCCTGCGGCATTTCGATCAAGATGCGGTGACAATGCTTGCGGTCCCCGTTGGCGGCAAAGCCGTCAAAACCGTCGGCAAGCACCATCGATCGCTGCGCATCGTTTAGCTTGAGGCCCATAAGGCCATTGAAAGCCTCGACCATTTGGTCTTTATCGCCCCGACGTGTCAGCGCTATAAAACGCAAGCGCTCGCGGGCAAACACCGACAAGGCAAACCTTGCCCCAAAGCCATCGATCTTAGCGAAAAACCGGTCCAGATCGCCCTCGCGTGCAGCGACATTCAAGTCGCGATAGATGCGGTAGCGAAGGTAAAAGCCACCCGCCGTAAAGACAATTGTGAGCACGGCAATAAGCGCGATTGCATATCCCAGACCCATAGTGGCCTACCTCCCGATGAAAAGGGCGAAAGCGGATGGGACCACCGCTTTCGCCCAAACACAAACTTTGATCGTTAGGCGACCGTACCGCCGGTGACACCAAGCAGGGTGAAAACGACACACAGTACCAAGATGATCGCAAGCAGAACCATGGCGCTGTTCTTGGACTTGGACTTACGCAGGTAAGCAAAGGAGCCAAGCGTGATTGACAGCGGGACAATGCCCGGAAGAATCGAATCGAGCATGGCCTGCAGGTTGAAGGTGGCACCGCCCGTGGGGATAACGAGCGTAGTGGTGACCGTAACGAACTGTGCGGTCATGGCGCCGACCATGATCATGCCCAGGACCGTAAAGCCCTTGGTGAAGGCCTGCATCTTACCCGATGCCATAGCCTCGGTAATAAAGCCAGTGCCCAGCTTCATGCCCAGGCTGCCACAGAACCAGTGGATGATCTGGTTGGGCACGTTGTAGACAAGGGCGAACAGGATGGGGCCGAGCCAAGAACCCTGCTGCGAGAAACCAATGGCAACGCCGGTTGCGATAACACGCAGGCAGGAAAGCTGGATGGAGTCGCCGATACCGGCGATCGGGCCCATGAGGGCAACCTTGATGGCCTCAATGGAGTTGTCATCAAACTCCTCGCCGGCATCGAGGGCGGCCTTGCGCTCGTACTCCATCGAAATGACGATGGCGTAGATGAACGAGGCGAACATAGGGGTGGTGTTAAAGAAGTTCTGGTGGCGCTGAAGTGCGTCATAGTACTCGTCGGTGTCCTTGCCGTAGATATCGGCAATGAACGGCTCGAGCTGCCAGACGGTGGAAGTGCCCTGCTGCTTGGTGTAAGACGTGCAGAACATCAGCCACCAGACACGGGTGAAGAGTCGACGGACGATACTCTTCTTCTTTTGCTCGGTCAGCCCGTTTTTGGGCTCCGTGGCGACGGCGGTGTTAGTCATTGAAGAAATCCTCCTCATCATCGGCAGAAGATGCGGAAATCTGCTTTGCGGCAGCCTTGTCGTCAATGCGACGCAGCTCGTTGAAGATCGTCACCGCGGCGATAACGCCACCGATAACTGCAATTTCGACCAGGGACAGCAACGGGGTATTGGCGCTCGCAACCGTAATGGCTTTATCGGCGAGCGTGGCACCCGTCACCTTGCTGTAACCAAAGAAGGCAACCAGGCCAAAGCCCAGGAAGAAGTACGGGAAGGCCTCCTTGGTGTAGAGCTGCTTGAGCAGCAGGGCAAGGCCGAGGGCGGGAAGCGCCGCGGCGGCAACCTTGAGGGAGGCATTGAGCCAAGCGGGGATGGCGTCGACAAAGGCGGACACGACGGGCTGGCCGGCAAGCGTACACACAAAGCCGAGGATGAAGTAGCAGAGCTCGAAGCAGACAAACTGGGTGATCCACAGACGGTTGTAGCCAGCGTAGTTATGGTTGGCAAGCAGCTGCTCAAACTTAGGAACAAGCGAGGTCACGACAACCTTCATGCAGGAGTAGAGCAGCGTACCCAGGGCGGACAGAGGAATAGCGAGCGTCATGGCGACCTCGATATCCTGACCCAGCAGGATGGCGAACGCACCGCCAAAGATCGAGCCCATGGTAATGTCGGACGGCATAACGCCGCCAAGGCTCACGTTGCCGATAAAGACAAGCTCGAGCTGGGCTGCGAGGATAATGCCCTCGGTGGGGTGGCCGAGCAACGCACCCAGAATTGCCACACAGAAGATCGGGCGTGCAAGCTGGGTAGATGCCCACCAATCAAAGAACTTTGCCCCCATCAGCGTAAGGCCGACGATAAGGGCGGCAGTAACGTCCATTACGTTCTCCCTTCACATTCATACGTATTGCAATCGTTCGCGGCAAGGCCTCTACCGCAAACGCAGTTGCCTAAATAAGACTCATGAGATCCTTGCGGTCGTTCTCGGGGACCGGCTGATGGATAATCTCGACGCCCATGTCCGAAATCTCGTGCAGAACAGCCCTGTCGCCATCGGTCAGATAAACCGAGTCGGAGACTTTCTGCTTGCCGGCGATGGGTCCGTTGATACGACCATAGTTGGCGACGTTAAGCACCGGACGCTCCTCGATGCCTTTAAACACGGCGAGGATGTCGCGCGGGTCATTGGAGACGAGCAGGATCTTCATATCCTTGGAGCGCGGGTCGTTAAGAATGCCCTGCGCCTTCTCGATCGGCAGGATGGCTGCCTTGACGCCAGCGGGCGCAGCGCCCTTAAGGGCGGCGACCTGGACAGCGTTCTTAGCGATGCTGTCGGAAGCCACGATGATTCGGCTGATACCGAGCTCTTTGCTCCACTTGACGGCGACCTGTCCGTGAATCAGGCGGTCATCGATGCGTGCCATACTAATCATGTTTGATACTCCTTAACCTCAACCGTTCGGTCTTGCGCTGTGCGTTATCGCTTAGAAAAAATCGTCCTCGCCGTTATCGACCGGAGCGTCTGCTTTGATAAGCTCGACGACCTTGGTGCCTGCCTGCGCGTCGGCGACCGCCTGATCGATCTGAGCCTGCGAAAGCTCGCCGGGCATTGCTAAGATCGACAGCACGAGACCCATTGACAGACCCGAAAGAAGCACGACGTTGTCGAACTCAGAGAGCTGCTGTAGGCTCTGGTTGCAAACGCTTCCGCCAAAGATATCGGCAATCACGATGAACTGATCGTTCGGGCTTGCCGCCACACGATCGCGCAAGCCCCCGATAAGCTCGACGACATTTCCGTCGGGCGCGAGTCCCAAATACGAGAGCTCCTCGTTTTTGCCAAACACCATGGCGACGGCATCGGCAACACCGGCGGACAACTTTCCGTGTGAAATCAATACGACCTGTTTGCTCATCTGGCTCCCCTTGGTTTCTTGTTTAGCAAACTGGTTTACTAACCGGTTTGCATTGTACAGAAGATGTTGAAGAAAATGCAGCCATTTTCAAAAACTATTTAGCGTTTGACCGTTGGCGGTCATTTTCCTACCGTTTACCGGATGCGTGTGCGTCAATTTTGACTTCCAGGATCTCCGTAAACCATGCATCCCAGATGAAATGCGGTCGCAGGCATTCTGGTCTTCAATGCCGGAACGGCATTCTGCTCACAGCTGTAGATGTTCGTTGCAGGGTTTTGGCGCACGGCAACCGCCTCACGCCCATCCCACTCGCCGGCAAACGATTCGACCAGCGCTCCAAGACCGACCTGCCTAAGCTTGCGCCCTATCTCGTCGCGACATGCCAAAATATCCTCGATGCCCGCCACTTGCCCGTAATTATCGTCATCGCCGCCCGGCGCCGACATGTTACGTGCAAGCCTGATAGACCCCTGATTTCGCTCGGCGCAGTCAAACTTTGAACTCCAGCCAAATACTGGAAAACCACCTTCGTAGGTCTCCAAGGGAACCGAAGACTCGACATGGTGGATGCGTATATGCCTAAACTCGTCGACCGGAACTAACCAGGTCTCGACACGTGCAACCGCTCCATAGCCCCACAGGCTATAGGCATAACCGTCATGGATTTCGTAGCCCTCGATACGGCCGCGACTTGCAAACTGATCGGTCCCGGCGACCGAAAGTGTCAGGGAGCTATCGACCGCAAAATTGCCGATTCCAGTTCCATCGACCGACGCGTTCCATCCAAACGCCGTCGAATAGCACAACTTGCCGTACTTTGAGTAGCGCCCCATGAGGCCCGAGGCGCAGTACTGTTTTGCCGAAAGCATATAGGTATGGCGCTCGCCGGACTCAATCAACACGCCAGGCTCGTTTTCGACATGCAGCTGCTTGAGTTTGAAAGCATGCGGCTCAATGCCCCAAAACGGATCGTCCTGAGGCAGCGCCAAAACGACAAACGCCCTAAATGCCCAAAAGGAGGCTCCGGGGCTGGAGTAATCCTCGCGTATGGGCGCGCCAGGGTAGCCATATCCAATGGATGAAAGGCAGTCACGCCCAGTAGAGTCGTACCACCACGAAAGATGACGACATAGCAGGTCTTTTATCTCGGCAGCAGGGGCGATCCTTTCACCCATGAGTGCCGCAGCGCTCCAAAATGCCGCCTGGGCAAAGCGGTAGGTCAAGCTGCGCCCAAACGGCAACGCCCTGCCACACGAATCAAACCAGTAGCGGTAGTCTGCCGCAAAAGCCTTTGCGCGCTCGATGCAGTCAACAAGCGGATTTGAACGGGCATAGCGCTCAAGCAGCAACGCAATGAGGTGAAATGCCGAGCCGATATATGTATCAAGCTGAAAAGGGGTACCATCCTCATACCATCCATTGCCGACATACATGTTCTCGACGGCTGCGACATCCGCCGCCAGGCGATCGGCATCATAGGCAAGGCCGCATTGGCGCAAGCCGCAGTTGATAAGCACGCGCGCGAGATACCAGCTTCCCCACGGAAGTTCAATCTTATTTGCAACGTTGAGCCACGAGACAAGACGCTCTTGTTGCACGGAACTTAAACGGTCAAGCAGCTCGTCACCAAGACACAGCAGGCCATATCCATACACGACCTGCTCAAAGACGATTTGTCGTGTTTCGAGCGTAGGATCGGTAAACGCGTTTGGGTCACCCGGCGTTAAACCTTTTGCAATGTAGTCAAAATAAGGTTTAATACGGGGTTCCTCCGGTGACATGCCACCTTTTACCAATGAAAAAACTGCCCAGAGAGGGCGAGAACCCCATTCAAAGCGACGAATGGGCACTCGAAACGAAGCGCCAATATTATCGGGGCACATAAACGGATCAGGAAGCAGATCGAGCACCCAGGACAAAAGATCGTCCCTCGTCGAAAGCGAATAGCGCTGGCGTGCTGTCTCCATAATCCTCCCCCTTTTTACGGTTTTTTCCCATCATATCTTTTGCATAGGCAAACGGTTACGTAAACCGATTATTCCCCCGTTGTTGATTAGCGCATTGCGAAGGCTTTACCCCTATCTGCTATCGGCACGCGATGGTAAACTGATTTACAATTTATCCAAGTAATCCCCCGTAGAAAGAAGCCCTCCCATGGCTAGCCAAACCAATGCGAAAAAGCGTGTGACGATCAAAGAAATCGCTGCCATGGCTGGCACATCTAAGACCACGGTTTCCTTTTACCTAAATGGCAAGACCGACCGCATGAGCGACGACACGCAGGCGCGCATCCGCAAGGCCATCCACGATACCGGGTATGAGCCAAGTCCCCTCGCCCGCGGCATGAATGCCAAGAATAGCCAGATGATCGGCGTGATCATCGGCGACATCACCAACACGTTTGCAAACCAGCTGGTCAAAGGCATCGATACTGTCGCCAGTAAGGAGGGCTACCGCATGCTAGTCTGCGCCTCCAACTTTGACAAGCAAGATGAGCTCGCCTACATCGATCGCCTTATCGCGTTAGGCGTCGACGGCTTTATCGTACAGCCGACCGCCCGCTTTAAAGAAATTAGCAAATCTATCAGTGACAGCGGCAAACCCCTCGTTTTTATTGATTCCAAGCTGTACGACTTTAGCTCCAACTGGGTCAAGACGGATAATTACGAAGCTTCATACCGCGCCGTTGAGGCATGCATCGAAAAAGGCTACCGAAGGTTTTTGGTCGTTACCGCCACGCCGGGGTTGATTTCCAGTCGTATTGAACGCTTCAGCGGCTTTGTCGACGCACTCGAGGCGCACGATCTTGGTTTTACGCAATTCTTGATTGAAAACGATCAGGTAGACAGCGAGAAGCTTGAAAGCTTTTTGGCATCGAGCATTGACGGGACAACGCCAACGCTCATCTTTGCCCCCAACTGCTGGGCTTTGCCCGAGGTCTACAAATGCTGCAAGGCCTATTACCACCTTATACCCGAAACCGTGGGCTTGCTGGGCTTCGACAACACCGAATGGGTCGGCGTCGCCTCCCCCTCAGTTTCGGTCGTCGAACAACCAGCTCGCGAAGAAGGACAGACCGCGGCACGCATCCTGCTTGACCTAATTGCCGAAAAAGAGCAGGTCGAAACGCATCAGGTGCTCGATTGCCATATTCGCTGGAACGAGAGCACCCTCTAGCCCCATGCAAGCAATAGCGGCTCGTTTCTTGCCGCAATGAGTTGCCTTCTCATGCTGGCGCGGAAAGCTGAAAAACCAATTTACCTATATTGCACACCGAGCAATATATCAGTTTGGCACGTAAAGTGATGAATTCAAGACCATCATTGACAAAACCGGTTTACTAGCTGACACTTGCACTGTCAGTCATTCCACAAAGATTGGAGCAAGATGGCCGATAAGAATTCTGACAACTTTACGTTTAGCATGGACAGCTTCCGTCTGGACGGCAAGGTCGCACTGGTAACCGGCGCCACCTATGGCATCGGTATGGCCATTGCCGAGGCGCTCGGAGAGGCCGGCGCCAAGATCGCCTTTAACGCACGTCACGCCGACAAGGTAACCGAGGCCGAGAAGCACTACCGTGAGCTGGGCTTTGACGCTCACGGCTATGTTGCCGACGTCACCGACGAGACTGTCGTCGCCGAGCTCATCGCCAAGATCGAGGCCGACTTTGGCACCACGCCCGACATCCTGGTCAACAACGCCGGCGTCATCCAGCGTACCCCGATGCTCGACATGAGTGCCGAGGACTTCCGCCGCGTCGTCGATATTGACCTCAACGCACCGTTTATCGTGTCCAAGGCCTGCCTGCCCGGCATGATCGCCAAGGGCCACGGCAAGATCATCAACATCTGCTCGATGATGAGCGAGCTGGGTCGCGAGACCATCGCCGGCTATGCCGCCGCCAAGGGCGGACTCAAGATGCTCACCAAGAACATCTGCTCGGAGTTTGGCGAGGCCAATATCCAGTGCAACGGCATTGGGCCCGGCTACATCGCCACGCCGCAAACCGCACCGCTGCGCGAGACGCAGCCCGACGGCAGCCGCCACCCGTTTGACCAGTTCATCATTGCCAAGACGCCGGCCGCCCGTTGGGGCACGCCCGAGGACCTGAAGGGCCCCGCCGTGTTCCTGGCTTCCGACGCGTCGAACTTCGTCAACGGCCACATCCTCTACGTCGACGGTGGAATCCTCGCATACATTGGAAAGCAGCCTCAATAAGCGTCGCCGCAACTGCCCATATCAGGTTTCATCCACTCGTTTTTCATTTGAGTTGCGGTGAGATAAGGATTGGTTTTGGCTTCTATCAGGCAAAACAGTCCGTATTCCACCGCAAGTTAGAAATAGGAAGGTAATTCGCAATGAAAATCGCTCTGATCAACGAAAACTCCCAGAACTCCAAGAACCCTATGATCGAGGCTGCCCTTAAGAAGGTTGTCGAGCCCATGGGCCACACCGTCTTTAACTATGGCATGTATGCCGACGCCGACTCCAAGCCCCTCACCTATGTGCAGAACGGCATCCTGGCCGCCGTGCTGCTCAACTCCGGCGCTGCCGACTACGTCGTGACCGGCTGTGGCACCGGCGAGGGCGCCATGCTCGCCTGCAACTCCTTCCCCGGCGTGCTGTGCGGCCATGTTGCCGACCCGCTCGATGCCTACACCTTTGCCCAGGTCAACGACGGTAACGCTGTCGCCATGCCCTTCGCCCTCAAGAACGGCTGGGGCCAGGAGCTCAACCTCGAGTACACCTTTGAGAAGCTCTTTGGCTTTGGTTCGGGCAACGGCTATCCTGCCGAGCGTGTTGAGCCCGAGCAGCGCAACAAGAAGATCCTCGACGGCGTCCGCGCTGTGACTATGCGTCCGCTCGTCGACGTTCTGGGCGAGATCGATCAGGACCTGGTGAAGGGCGCACTTGCCGGCGAACACTTCCAGGAGTACTTCTTTGCCAACGCAACCGACGAGGCCATCATCGCCAAGGTCAAGGAGATCCTGGGCCTCTAATCGCATCGGCCAAAACTGCGAGTGTTGATGACCGACACGTAAACGCACCCCGGGGTTCGTCAATCGTGGAAATCACTCCGGGACCCCAAAACAATGAGTTATAGTCCACGAAACGGGCCAGGATTGAG
>CABQXN010000008.1:0-69349 GCA_902468085.1 uncultured Collinsella sp. | reverse complement strand
TCGGTCGCGAGTTCCGCACGAGCCGGAGGCCACTTAATGTGGCCTCCGTGCGAGCAGGACTGTCCGAGCAGGCGACCAAATACTAAAGCACTCGGAACGGCGGGACAGAGTATGCCCCCCCCTCGGGACGACGGGATAGAACAGGAGCGCATATGGCAGGCAAGCCGCAGACACTAGCTACGACCTCGGCATTCGAGATCTTGGGGCCCGTCATGGTCGGCCCCAGCTCATCGCACACCGCCGGCGCCCTGCGTTGCGCACAGGTGGCCGCCAGCCTGCTGGAAGGCCGCATCACCAAAGTCACCTTTGGCCTGTGGAACTCCTTCGCCCACACCTACCGCGGCCACGGCACCGATCGTGCGCTCGTCGCGGGCATACTGGGCCTCGACACCGATGACGAGAACATCAAGCAGGCCTTCGACCTCGCGCGCGAGCAGGGCCTCGAATATCACTTTGACATCAAGGGCGACGACGCCTCCATCCACCCCAATACCGTCGACATCGACATGGTCGATGACACGGGCGCCACGGCACAGGTCCGCGGTGAAAGCCTTGGCGGCGGAAAGATGCGCATCAGCCGCATTAACGGCGTCGGCGTCGACATCTCGGGCATGTATTCCACGCTCTTCGTGGCACACAAGGACGTCCCCGGTGTACTCGCCGCGCTCACCAACCTGCTCGCCTACGCCCACGTAAACATCGCTTTCTGCCGCACCTACCGCACCGAAGTGGGCGGCCAGGCCTACTCCGTCTTTGAGACCGACGGCGCGCCCGACGACACCGTCGTCCCCATGCTGCGCAAGCTCGACAATGTCGATTACGCGACCTTTATCGAGCTCCCCGGTTCTGCCTCGTCGCTCTCTCCCGGCGTCTCGGCCAAGGAAATCTTCGACGACGGCGAGCAGCTGCTCGATGCGTGCGAGGAACTGGGGCTCAGCATTGGCGCCGTCATGGCCGTTCGCGAGGCGCGTCTGACCGGCGAGGCCCACGCCGTCGCTGCTATGCGCCGCGTGCTCGACGTCATGCGCGAGGAGACCACGGCCCCCATCGCCAATCCGCAGCGTTCGCTCGGCGGGCTTATCGGCGGCGAGGCCAAGCTTGTCGAAGCCACCGGCCGCAACGATTTGAGTGCAAGCCTGATGGGCCCCGTTCAGACCGACGCCGTGGCCCGCGCCATGGCCGTGCTTGAGCGCTCCGCCACGATGGGAGTGATCGTCGCCGCCCCCACGGCAGGCTCCGCGGGTGTCGTGCCCGGCTGCGTGTTGGCGCTCGCCGATCGCCTGCAGCTCGACGACGAGCAAGTCATGGACGCGCTCTACTGCGCAGCCGCCATCGGCCTCAACCTCACCACGAGTGCCTGCGTCGCCGGCGCCGAGGGCGGATGCCAGGCCGAGGTGGGAAGCGCCGCCGCCATGGCAGCCGCCGCGCTGGTGCAGATGCTCGGCGGCACGCCCGAGCAGGCGCTCGACGCCAGTTCCATCGCGCTGAGTAACCTGCTGGGCCTCGTTTGTGACCCCGTCGGTGGCCTCGTGGAGGTGCCCTGCCAAAACCGCAACGCCATCGGCGTGGCAGCGGCCTTTAGCTCGGCACAACTCGCCCTCGCAGGCATTAAGAGCTTGGTGCCGTTTGACCAGATGGCACATGTCATGCTCTCGGTGGGCCACGCGTTGCCAGCCACGCTGCGCGAGACGGCAAAGGGCGGCATCGCGCAGGCTCCGGCCGCACTTTCGGCCTGTGCAAAATGCGGTGTGTGCGGATAGCGGCTAAGAATGACTCAAAGGTGGGACAAATGTCCCACCTCTTTTGAATGCCACCGTTTCCGTACCACAAACAGCAGGGCAATCGCTATAATGCAAGCCCAGTAAAAACACGATGACCCGCAAGGCGAAAATCGAAGGATATGCATACGATGTCGCAAAACGATCGAACTCAACTGATTCCCGATCCGCAGCAGCCGAGCAGGCACACCGGCGGCGTTCAGTCGCCGCGTCCTATCGCGCCGAACCACGGTCAGCAGCGTAGTGCAGCAAACGCTTCCCAACGCCCGAGCCAACAGCGACAGCAGCGTCAACAACGTCAGCAGCGCCAGGCAAACGGCAATGCGCCCAAGCAGCCCCCCACGCACGCTCGAGGCGATCGTGGCCCCGCGTGCAAGCCCAACGACAACAAAAAGTCAGGCAAAAAGACGACGCTCTTTGTCGTCCTGGGTCTAATCGTTATTGTCTACATCGTAGGCGTCGTAGCGTTTTCGCAGGTAGCCTACCCCAACACCACCATCGCCGGCGTCGACGTCTCGTTCTCCAACGCTTCGTCTGCCGCCACCAAGGTCAACTCGGCATGGAAGCACTATAAGCTCACCGTGACAGGAGGTGACTTTAACTGGACCTATCAGCCCGAGTCCGATGAACCCATCGTCGACGGAGAGGCTGCCGCAAAAGAGATCATCAGCCACAACGAAGCCTTTGTATGGCCGGTCCGCCTTGTGGAATCCTTAAGCGGCAAGACCAAAACAACCGCTACCTCCAACGAAGTCGATCTTGATCAAGACGTCGACCTGTCCATGCTCTCCGACACCTTTGACCAAAAGAAGTTTGAGAAGGATCTAGGCGCCGCCATCGACGAGTTTAACGAGGGCCGTTCGGGCACGTTCGAGGCCAATAGCTCCTTTGACGAGCAGGCCGGCAAGTTTACCGTCGAGAAGGCGCGCTCCAACGAAAAACTCAACCGCGAGCATGTAATTAAGTATGTCGAGCTCGAGCTTGCCTCGCTGGCCGAGACCGTAGATCTTTCCAAGCTCGGCAACGATGCCTATGAGCCGCTCAATGGAACGCTGACCGATGATCAGATTCAGGCCGCATGCGATGCCGCCAACAACTTCCTGGGCGTCAACGTGACTCTCAAGCTCAACGGCGAGGATGCCGGAAAGGTCGACGGCAGCTCCGTGTTGCAGTGGATCAGCTTTGCCGATCCGGCCAACCCCACGCTCGATACGTCGCAGATCAGTAGCTGGGCAGCCGAGCTCGCCAACGGCTTTAATACCGTGGGCTCCACTCGTTGGTGGACGCGCGCCGATGGCAAGCAGTGCGCCGTCGAAGGCGGCGACTTTGGTTGGTCCATCGACAGCAGCTCGCTCGCCAAGCAGGTCGAGGACGCCATTAACAACAAGCAGACCGGCGAAATCGAGATCAAGTACTCCCAGAAGGCCGATACCTTTACCGCAAAGGGAGAGCCCGACTGGAAGGCATACATCGATGTCGATCTGTCCGAGCAGCACGCGCGCTACTACGACGAGAACGGCAATATCGTGTGGGAGGCCAACTTTATTTCCGGCAAACCGGGCGAAGACGCCACCCCCGAGGGCGTGTGGCAGATCAACAGCAACGACGGCGGCAGCACCCTAATCGGAGCCAAGGACCCCGAGACCGGTAAACCCAAATATGAGAGCCCGGTGAGCTACTGGATGCCGTTTGAGGGCAACATGATCGGCTTCCACGACGCCACCTGGCAAAACGACAAGAGCTTCGATAATGCCGAGTCGTACAAGTGGTGCGGCAGCCACGGTTGCATCAACCTGCGCCTGGCAGACGCCAAGGCACTTCACGACTGCATCAAAGTCGGCCTGTGCGTGGTTGTCCACTCGTAGTGCAACGCGCACATTCCTACAACATGGAGCTGCTGTGACCAATCTAACAGTTCCGAAAGAAACCGTCCCATGCGCCCGCCCCAACCGGTGGGCGCATATACTTATCGAGGTACTTTCTATAAAGGAGACGCTATGCCGAATGTCCCCACGACCACCCCGGGCCCGGATGATACCGAGCACACGCCCGAAGATGTCACCGAAACGATTCCTCTGATTACAAACGTACACACCGACAAGCAGAGCGGACGCGCGAACGATGCGACCGAGATTTCCGATGAAGAGGCATATGCCAAGCTCAAGGCAAAACGTGCCGAACGTCGACGCAAAAAGCTCATCCGACGCGGCATTGCGGCCGGCGTCGTGGCCGCCATTGTGCTCATCGCCGTTGTCGTGACCTTAGCCATCAACGCACGGCCCGCAGGCAACAACGGGCCGGTGACCGACATGGTGACCGAGGGCACGTTTACCACAACGGTCGAGGCGAAAGGCCAGCTCAAACCCATTTCGTCCTCAGTGGTCTCCCCTTCTGTCGACGGCACGGTCGATTCTATCAACGTGCAGGCAGGCCAATCCGTCAACGAGGGCGACGTGCTTATGACCATTAAAAACGACGAGCTCGATCGCAACGTTGCCGAGGCGCAACGTGCAGTTGCAGCCGCTCAGGAAGACCTCGCCAACGCGCAGAAAGCCGCAGCTGCCGCGCAGGCCACCCCAACGACGGACGTCGAGGGAGCTTCCGCAGCGGCTGGCGTCTCCGCCGCATCAGCGGACACGAACGCCGTATCGGCCGCGCAGCGCAGCCTCGCATCAGCCCAGGCAAGCCTCGACCAGGCGAACGCCAAGGCCTCCAGTCGCACGGTCACGGCCCCGAGCTCGGGTAGCATCGTGGAGCTCAATGCCAAAGTGGGCGCCACGGTTACAGGCGGCATGATCATGGGCGAAAGCGATACGAGCGGCGGCAAGCAGTGCATGCAGATCGCCGACCTGTCCAAGATGAAGGTGACCGTGCAGGTGGGCGAAAAGGACATCGCCAAGATCGCCGTTGGGCAGAGCGCCAACGTCACGTATCCCGCGTTTCCCGATATCGTGAGCCAGGGCACCGTCACGGCTATCGCGTCGGTGGCAAACTCCGACGCCGCCAACAGTGGCGGCGGCAGCGTAACCTTTAACGTCGACATTCTCATTGAGGCGCCCGACGCGCGCCTGAAGCCGGGCATGACGGCCGAGGTATCGGTGGTGACCGAGCAGCTCGACGACGTGGTGATGGTGCCGACGATGGCGCTCATGACCGAAGACGGCGAACACTATTACGTCAACGTGGCGACTGATGACGAGGGCAAGCAAACCCGTCGCGTGAAGGTGACCGTCGTGACGCAAAACGACAACGAAGCCGTAGTCGGCAAGACACAGGTCAAGCGCGACGACCAGGGCAACGAGATCAACCCCAACGTGCCGGTTACCAAGCTGCGCGATGGCGACACCCTCGTCATGGACACCGGAGCGGACGCAACGGCTGACGGCGGCTACGGCGCGAATTCGGGCAGCATGCCTGCCGACGAGGGTATGTAATGCGTCCCGTTATCGACATCCGCAACGTGCACCGCATCTTTGAGAGCGAGGCCGGCTGCGCCCATATCCTGCACAACGTGAACCTTGCGGTGATGAGCGGCGAATTCGTCGCCATTACCGGCCCTTCGGGCTCGGGCAAGTCAACGCTCATGAACATCCTGGGCTGTCTGGACAAACCGACGGCGGGCGACTATTACCTGCAAGGGCTCAACGTGGCCGAGCTTGACGATGACGAGCTCACCGAAGTTCGCGCCCTGAGCATTGGCTTTGTCTTTCAGAGCTTCAACCTGCTGCCGCGCCTGTCGGTTATCGAAAACGTCATGCTGCCGCTGGCCTACACCAATGTGCCCCGTAGCCAGCGCGAGATGCGCGCCGTGCACGCGCTGCAGGCCGTCACGCTGCCCGTCGACCACTGGGACCACCGCATATCCGAGCTCTCGGGCGGCCAGATGCAGCGTGTCGCCATCGCACGCGCCCTCGTCAATGACCCGCCCATCATCCTGGCCGATGAGCCGACGGGAAACCTGGACTCCGCGACCGGAGCGCTTGTAATGGAGACCTTCCATAAGCTCCAGAAGCGCGGCAAAACCATCGTGCTCATCACACACGACCCCGGCATCGCCGCCGAGGCCGACCGTGCCGTGACCATCCGCGACGGTCGCGTTCACGACGGCGCGTATATTCCACATGCACCGCGGACCCTACGCAGCGCCGTAGATAGCTTGCCCATGATTTCCGCCTCCGTCAACCGGCCGAAAGGAGAGATGGCATGAGCGCCCGCGATCTCATCCAGGAAGCCCTTCACTCGCTCGAAGCCAACAAGGGGCGCAGCCTGCTCACCATCCTGGGCATTGTCATCGGCATCGCCTCGGTTATCGCCATGACTTCGCTCATCGGCGGCATCCAAAACAGCCTGGTCAACAGTCTGGGCCTCAATGCGGCACGCATGGTGCAAATCTATTCGTCGCAAGAACTCACCGAGTCGGACATCGAGAAGCTTCAAAAACTGGTTCCGCAGATAGAGCAGATCGGCATTGTCGACAGCGCGTACACCGAGTACAAGACCGGCGATAAAAGCTATACCGTCATGGCACAGGGTGTCGATAGCGACATGCTCGACGCCGTGGGGGCCAGCAAGCTCGTTGCGGGGCGCACCTATTCCCAGGTCGAGTCCCAATCAGGCTCGCGCGTGGCGCTCATCAGCCGCAACGGCGCCGATCAGCTTTTCGGCAACGAACAGGATGCGCTGGGGAAAACCATCAAGGTTTCCAACGGCGAGGTGCAGATTGTAGGCGTGATTGATGGCGGCAGCGACTCCATGGGCTCGCTCACGCTGTATATGCCACGCGAAACCATCTCCGGGCTGTTTAGCGACGAGAATCCTTCATTCCCCAGCGTGACGGCACTTGCCGCCGAGGGCACGGACATGGATGAGCTTTGTAAGACCATCGAGTCCAAGGTGCGCGCGATGAAGGGCATCAAGGAGGAGGATGAGTACGACAGTGTATCGGCGACATCCATGAAAAGCGCCATCGATGCACTCAACTCCTTTATGGGCGCATTCTCGCTCATCATGGGCGCTGTCGCCAGCATCTCGCTGCTTGTCGGCGGTATCGGCATTATGAATATGATGCTCACCAACGTGACTGAGCGCATCCGCGAGATCGGTATTCGCCGTGCTCTGGGCGCCAGTCGTCGCGATATCACCGCGCAGTTTTTGGCCGAGTCTTCGGCATTGTGCATCACCGGCGGTCTGCTGGGTGTCCTGATTGGCTATCTGCTGGCATGGGGACTCACGTTCTTTGCCGCAAGCTCGGGCATCATGAGCGAGTTTGGAGCTACCGGGACGATCACGCCAAGCTTCTCCATTACGACAGTGTTGATCGCGTTTGCCGTATCGGTCGGCATCGGCGTAATCTTTGGCTTCTACCCCGCTCGACGCGCGGCAAAGCTCGACCCGGTGGAGTGCCTACGCTACCAGTAAGCCACCACCAACAAGTTGCGGTGAATTAGAGCGCCTAGCGCGCGAACTCCCGTAAGAGCGCGTCTTCCACTTCCCGAAGCGAAAGGGCCCCGCCTCCCTCGGCGGGACGGGCGACCACGATACAGCGCGCTCCCACGTCGCGCGCGGAGGCGATCTTCTCGGCCGTGCCGCCTACGGTTCCCGAGTCCTTGGTCACAAGCCACTGGGCGCCCACCTGCCGAAGCATCGCCTCGTTGAGCTCGCGGGTGAAGGGCCCCTGCATGCCGATGACGTGCGACGGCGAAAACCCCGCGTCGATGCACTTCGTTATAGCACCGGGCAGCGGAAGCACACGCACGAAGAAGCGCTCCGCGAAATCGGCGACGCGCGTGTAGGGAGCAAGCTCCTTGCTCCCCGTCGTCAGAAGCGCGCGACCCGGGTTCTCGGAGAGAAAGCGCGCTGCGCAGGCGATCGACGCGACCGACACGACGCCTTTGGGCAGCGCCTCGACCGGGCGCGCAAGGCGCAGGCATCGTGCACCCATGGCGAGCGAAGCGGCCCGGATGTTGCCGCTTGCGAGCGTAGCGAAGGGATGTGTGGCGTCGACGACGATGCGCGCGCCGGAAAGCTCGCGCTCCATGTCGGCCTCGTCGAGCCTGCCCGCATGCACCTCGATGCCCGGAAGCTCGCCCAAAAGCTCGCCTCCGTACTCGGTTGCCGCGTAGGCACGGGCGGGGATGCCCGCCCCGCTCGCCCATTCGCACAGAAGGCGGCCCTCGGTGGTGCCGGCGAAGATGCGCAGCGCCGGCGCGGATGCGGGCGCCGTCACTTCGGGCCGCCTGGGCGCGTGATCTGGTAGAGCAGCGCGTTCATAATGGCGGCCGCCACGGTCGAGCCGCCCTTGCGACCCCTCGCGACGATGGCCGGAACGCGTCGCGCGAGTAGCTCCTCTTTCGCCTCGACCACGTTCACAAACCCAACCGGCACCCCAACGACGAGCGCGGGCGCGATCTTCCCCGCGTCCATGAGCTCGGCGAGGCGCAGAAGTGCTGTGGGAGCGTTGCCGACGGCCACGATGAGCGGACCCTCGATGCCGCAAGCTTTGTCCATGCTCGCAACGGCGCGAGTCGTGCCCGCGGCGCGCGCCGTTGCGGCGACATCAGGGTCGGCCATATAGCACACGGCCTGGCAGCCGATCTTCGCGAGCGCGGGCTTGCTTATGCCTGCGAGCGCCATGTTCGTGTCGGTGAGCACCGTGGCCCCTGCGCGCAGTGCGTCGAGCGCACAGTGCGCGGCGTCATGGGTGAACACGAGGGAATCGGCGTACGAGAAGTCAGCAGTGGTGTGGATGACGCGCTTCACGACGGGCTCTTCGAGCGGCGGGAACGTGCGGCCGCCGAGCTCTTCGGTGATGATCTCAAAGCTGCGCCGCTCGATGTCGCCGGGCGCCATCTCCTTGGAATCCATCTAGTACTCCACTCCTTCCCTTGCACATATCCCCTGCTCGTAGGGGTGTTTCTCGCACCGCATCTCGGTTATGTAGTCGGCCTTCTCCACGATCTTGCGGGAAGGCGCGCGCCCGGTGAGCGCTACTTCGACGCCGCGCGCGGACATATCGAGCGCGCGGTCCACGAGCGCCTCGTCGACAAGCCCCTTCGAAAGCGCGTCGAGTACCTCGTCGAGCACGAGCAGCCCCTCCTGCACGCCCTCGAGCTCGGCGAGCGCGGAAGCGAGGTTCCCATCGTGCAGCTCGCGCGTCGCAGCAAGTTCTTCCGACGTCATGGACCAGGTAAACTTGTCCGACGCCTTCCCCGCGAACACGGGCACGCCGAAATGCTCGGCGAGCAGGCGCACCTCCCCGCTTTCGCCGTCTTTCAGGAACTGCACGACGACGACGCGGCGGCCTGCGGCGAGCATGCGAAGGGCGAGGCCCATCGCCGCCGTGGTCTTGCCTTTGCCGTCGCCATGATACACGTGGATCATACGCCCTCCTCGATAATGCGGTAGACATACTCCATGTCGAGCGCCCCGCGCACGGAGTCGGCCAGGCGGTCGAACTCGCGCGCACGGTGATCGGCCGCGGAAGCCGCGCCCGCAGCACCCACGATACTCTCGGGCAGGCCGCGCATGCGCGCGAGCGAGCGCGCGAGGGCGAGTGCCACCCCCGGTTCGTCGAACAGGCCGTGGAGATAGGTTCCGAACACGTTTCCGCAGGCCGCGCCTTCTGGTTTGCCGCCAATCGTGCCCGCAGGGGCGCAGGAGACGGTCGTTTCGCCGTCGTGAATCTCGTACCCACGCGCCGTCATGCCGTTCCACACCGAGAACGCGCCTTGGGCGCCCGTGATGCGCAGCTCCGACTGGGCGAGGCGCTTTTCCTCCTTGAACACCGTACTTGCAGAGATGAGCCCAAGCCCGCGCGCGGTGCCAGCGCCTTCCCTGCCGTGCGGGTCGGAAAGCTCGTCTCCCAAAAGCTGGTAGCCTCCGCATATGCCGAGCACCGGCGTGCCCGCGCCCGAAAGCGCGCGTACACAGGCTCCGATGCCGCTAGCCGCAAGCCAGCGCGCGTCGTCGACCGTGGACTTCGAGCCGGGAAGCACCACCAGGTCGGGTCGGCCCAGATCGGTCGTCGAGGAAACGTAGCGCACGCCCATGCCGGGCACGCGCGAAAGCGGGTCGAAGTCGGTGAAGTTCGACAGATGCGGAAGGCGCACGACGGCGACGTCGATGACGCCGCGCGCCTCGCGGGCAGTTAGGCGCGGCGCGAGCGAGTCCTCGTCGTCCAGGTCGAGCGTAAGATACGGCACGACCCCCACGACGGGAACCCCGCACATTTTCTCGAGCGGAGCCAAACCCGGGCGCAGGATTTCCACATCGCCGCGGAACTTGTTCACCACAAGCCCCCGCAAAAGCGCGCGGTCCTCGGGCGCAAGGAGCGCGACCGTGCCGTAGAGCTGGGCAAACACCCCGCCTGGGTCGATGTCGCCCGCGAGCAGCACGGGGGAGGACACGGCGCGCGCGAGCCCCATGTTGACGATGTCGTTTTCGGCAAGGTTGATTTCGACGGGGCTGCCGGCGCCCTCGATGACGATGACGTCGTTTTCCTCCGCGAGCGAATCGAACGCCTCCAAAATCTGCGGCATGAGCGCCTTCTTTCGCGCGAAGTAGTCCCTCGCGGCGAAGGCTCCCTGCGCCTTACCGGCCACGATGAGCTGGCTTCGGTGATCGCTTTCGGGCTTGAGCAGGATGGGGTTCATGCGCACGTCGGGCGCGATGCCGCACGCCTCGGCCTGCATGATCTGAGCGCGCCCCATCTCGAGCCCGTCGGCCGTGACACCGCTGTTGAGCGCCATGTTCTGGCTCTTGAAGGGAGCCACGCGCAGGCCGTCCTGCGAAAGCACACGGCACAGCCCCGCCGCAAGCAGGCTCTTCCCCGCGTTCGACATGGTGCCCTGGATCATGATGGGCTTCGCCCTACCCACGGGTATCGACCTCCTTCGCCGAGCCTCGGCCATCCGCGCCCGCCATAGCGCCGCTGCAAGAAGCGCCGCCCCGTTCGTCGGGTTCGCCTTCGCCCGATGCACCTTCCGCCCGAAGCGCGCGGCTGAACGCCTTCGCAAGCCGGGCATTCTCCTTGTGCGTGCGCACGGCGACGCGGCACCAGAAACGGGACAGTATCGAAAACGAGTCGCACGTGCGGACCAAAACCCCCTGTTTATACAGGCGCTCGGGGATGTCTTTCGCCGGCGTGCGGACTAAAAGGAAGTTCGCATCCGACGGCACGACGGAAAGCCCGAGCGAGGAGAGCTCGTGGGAAAGCCACGCTCGCTCGCCCGCCAATACATCGCGCGTGCGCGAGACGTATTCGACGTCTTCCAGGGCGGCGATGCCCGCGGCCTCGGCGACCGAGGAGACGGGCCACGCCTGCCCCGCCCGACGAATCCCCTCGATGAGTTGGGCGTTTCCGCTGATCAGATACCCCAACCGCAACCCTGCCATTCCGTAGAGCTTGGTGAACGCGGAGAGCACGGCCACATGGTGCGAACACGCGGCGCGTGCGGCCACGCTCCTTTCGCGGGCGTCGGGCGCAAATCCGAGAAAGCACTCGTCCACGACGAGCAGCGCGCCCACCTGCTCGCAGCGGCAAGCCGCGGCATCGATCACGCGGGGGTCGACGAGGCGCCCCGTCGGGTTGTTCGGATTGCAGAGGTACGCCACGTCTCCCGGCCCCTCGATCGCGCGGGCGAAGGAGGCGGGCACGTCGAAGTCATCCGCTTCGGAGAGCGGGAACTCCTGCACGCATGCGCCGTAGTACGATGCCGCCTCCGCATATTCAGAGAACGTCGGCGCGCACACGACGATGCGTTTCGGGTGCACCGCCGCGGCGAGCCGCCAGATGATGTCGGACGCGCCCGCGCCGCAGACGATAGTATCTTCGGGAATGCCCTGGGTGCGCGCTAGGGCACGAACGAGGGCGAGGCTTTCCCTATCGGGGTAGGCGTCGATTCGAGAAAGCGCCTTGCAAGCTGCGGCGACGGCGCGCGGCGATGGGCCTGCCGGATTCACGTTCACCGAGAAGTCGATGAGGTCGGAGGCGCCCCCTTCGCAAGCGATGCCGAGCGATTGCCGGCTGCCCCCATGCGCACGGGCGCGCAGGATTCCCCCGGCAGCCCGGGACGCGGCGTGGTCTTCCCTCATACCATCGCCCCCACGACAAGCACGACCGCCGCGCGCGCGGCGCCGAAGACGACGAGCGCGCATACGGACGCGGCGAGCATGAGCCTTGTCGCCCGGGCGATGTCGCCCCACTCGATTTCGCGGGACGCGTCGCCTATCGTCGGTTTCTCAACGAGCTTGCCGAAATACACCGCGGGTCCTGCCAGGCGCAGCCCAAGCGCGCCCGCGCACGCTGACTCGGTCTGCGCCGCGTTCGGGCTCGCATGGCGACGCCTGTCGCGGCGCCAGATGCGCGCCGCCCCGCGCGCGTCGAGCCCGACGATCGGGCACACGGCGATCATGAACAAGGCCGATAAGCGCGAGGGAATCCAGTTCACCGCATCGTCGAGGCGCGCCGAGGCGCGGCCGAAGTCGATGTAGCGCTCGTTTTTGTAGCCCACCATGCTGTCGAGCGTGTTCACTGCCTTGTACGCCATGCCCAAGGGCGCACCCCCGATCATAAGGTAGAAAAGCGGCGCGATGACGCCATCGCTCGCGTTCTCCGCCACCGTTTCCACGGCGGCGCGCGCAACGCCCTGCTCGTCGAGAACAGATGTGTCGCGTCCCACGATGAGCCCGACGGCTTCGCGCGCCGCGACAAGGCCGCCCTTCGAGAACGCGCGGGCCACGGCCAGGCTCTGGCGGCGCAGCTCGCATGCCGCGAGAATCTGATAGCTCGCCCATGCCTCGGCCACGAAGCGCAAGCCGGAGTGAACCATGCCGCAAAGATGCAGGATTCCCCAGGTCAAAAGCCCACACGCAAGCGGAAGCGCCACGGCGAGCACAAGCCCTGCGGCGCGCGTGCCCGCGGACGTTTGCGGGAATGCGCCCCGCAGGCGGCCTTCGGCCCACGTGATCGTGCGCCCCATGGCGACGACGGGATGGGGAAGCCAGCGCGGGTCGCCGAAGGCAAGGTCGGCCGCGAACCCGGCGGCGACGGCAAGAATCGTCATCACCGGGCATCGCCCCCCGAAGCGGGGCGAACGTCGCGAAGGCAGCGCCCATCCCAGGTGGCGGCCCATGCGCCGCCCGGCTCGGTATGCACGTCGAAGTATCCCATTTTCGGGACAGCTAGCTCGGAGAGCAGCGCTTTCACGGTACCCGCGTGAACGACGAAGACGGCGCGCCCACTCCCCTGGGAGCGCTCCGATTCGCACGCCTCCCGAAACGCCGCGAGGACGCGGCGGGTGAAATCGCTCTTGCCCTCGCCATGCGGGCAGCGCGTCTCACACCAGGAGTCTACCCAGGCGCGGTAACGCGCATCCTCTTTAAGTTCGGCGGCGCTTCGCCCCTCGAAGTCGCCGAAATCCATCTCGCGCAGACCGGGGCACGCCATAAGCTCCGCGTTCGGGAAGAGAATGCGCGCCGTCTGGTCGGTGCGGGCCATGCCGCTCGTGATAACACGGAACACGTCACGACAGCACGCGAGGTCGCGCAAAGCGCGCTCGCCCGCGCTCGACAGGGGTTCGTCGGTGCCCGCCCCGCTGTAGCGATGGTCTTCCGTGCCCGCCGTGGCACCATGGCGCACGAAGACGACTTCCAAAGGCGCGCCCGCGCCCAGCGTCCCTCGAGGCGCATCGGCAGTGTTTCCTTTGATGACCTGGGGAATCCCGCACGTCATGCGCACGACGACGTCGGCGCGCGCAGCGAGCGCGCATCCCAGGCGCCCCGCGCGCTCGCGCCATTGCGCGTCTTCCGCACGCATGGGGACGACCCCCGAGCCCACCAAGGACAGAATCACTGCGTCGAAGCCGATCAGCCGCTCGAGCGCCCGGTCAGCGTCGAGCGCACGTACGAGTTCCTCAGCACGGTACGCGACGCGGCCGGCAAAAGCCGCGGGCACGCCGCCCTCCGCAAGCTGCGCCACGTCGACGAAATCGTCCGCCGCGAACCCGAGCTTTTCGCGCACGAAGGTCCTCTTCCCCGAATGCGCACCACCTACCACGAGAATCATAGGAGCATGCCCCCCGCCACCAGCATGGCAAGCATCGCGAGCTCGGCCCATTGCAGAAACCATCCGGCCAAATCACCCGTCACCCCGCCGAAGCGGGACAGGGCAACATGGCGGTACCACGCGAGCGCCAAAAGCCCCGCCACCGCCATAAGGGCGCCGACGGCCTGAGCGCACGCGACCATCCCTGAAGCCGAAGCCGCAGCGAAAGCGCAAAGCGGCACGACGATCGCCGCGCGCTTCTTCGCAGGCGAGAGCCCAGCGGCCATGCCGTCCGCCCGCGCGGCAGGCCAGCATTCTACGGCGAGCCCCGAAAGCGCGCGGGAGAACACGAGCGAGCACAGAAGCGCGAGGAACGCCCCCGCCGTAAGCGGCAGCGCGGTGAACAGGGAAAACTGCAGAATAAGGTACACGACAACACCAATGACCCCGAAGGCGCCCGCCCGCGGGTCGTGCATGATCTCGAGCTTTTGCTCGCGTGGGGCCCAACTTGCAAGTGCGTCGGAGGTGTCGCAGAGCCCGTCTAGGTGGATGCCTCCCGTCACCGCCACAGGCAGCGCCACGAGCACGGCCGCGACGATGGTCGCGGGCACGCCGAGAAGGTTCGCCACGTGCCCCCACGCCGTCATGAGGAAGCCTTCCGCAAGGCCCACCAGGGGAAACGCGGCAAGCGCATGGGTTGACCCGAAATCGGTCCAGGCCGATTTCGGGACGGGGATGCGCGAGAACGTTCCGAACGCCGCGCCGATTGCCTCTGCTATCTTCACCTTGTAGGTCCTTCGCCTTTCATCCACACGGGAATCCCGCATACCACTTCGACTGCGCGGTCGGCCAGCACCGCCACGCCCGCGTTCACGCGCGCGAGCGCGCGCCTCCATACCTCGGTCCCCTCATCGTAGCGCATCCCATCGGCGAACACGTCGACGGTGACCACCACCGTATACGCAGCGGCCTGAGCGAGCCGTTCAATGCCTCCGAGCACCTCGCGCGCCACAGCGTCGGGGTCACGTGGGGACAAGCCGCCTTCCGCGAAAAGCTCGTTTGCAACCAGGTTGCCCACGTCCTCCAAAAGAAGCGTGCAGCCGCGCGGAAGCCCGGGCACTGCGGCGCCCACGTCACGCGTGCGCTCGAGGGTGGAAAACCCCTTGCCCTCGCGCAGCGCCCGATGGCGCGCGATGCGGCGGGCGCCCTCTTCCCCGAAGAGCTCCATCGTTGCCAGGTACACGCGAGGGCCGTCGTGCCCGAGGCACAGGGACTCGGCGTAGGCGCTCTTGCCGCTCGCGGCGGCGCCGATGACGAGTGTCACCGTCATTTTCCGGCCTCGAAATGCTCGTAAGCAGCCATGCCAGTCGCCGTGAACGTCTTCCCATCCCGGTACACGCGCAGCGCCGAATCCAGAAGGGGCAGATACGCCATGGCGCCCGCGCCCTCGCCCAAGTGCATGCCTGCGTCGAGGGGTGCCTTTATACCGAGCTCGCGAAGGAGCTCCTGGCTTGCGGGTTCGCTTGATGCGTGGGTGCCCACGAGGTAGCCCAAGGCGTTGGAGCACAGGCGCGCCGCGCACAGGGCCGCCGTGCAGGATATGACCCCGTCGAGGAGCGTCGGCGCCTTCGAGGCCGCGGCCCCCAGGTAGAAGCCGCACATCGCCGCGATGTCGAAGCCGCCCACCTTCGAGAGCACGTCGATCGGGTCGGCGGGATCAGGCGAGTTCGCGTCGATAGCGCGCTCGACCACGTCGCGCTTGCGCGCGAGCGAGGCGTCCGAGAGCCCCGCGCCGCGCCCGACGAAGCTCCGCGCGTCCGCCTGGATGAGCACTGCGGCCACCGCCGCCGAGGTGGTCGTGTTGCCGATGCCCATCTCGCCCGCGGCGAGAAGGCGCACGCCGGCGCGGGCGAGCCCGCACGCGACGGCGATTCCGACCTCGATCGCGCGCACGGCCCCATCGCGAGACATAGCGGAGCCGAGCGCGATGTTGCCGCTCCCTCGCTGCACGTTCGCGCGCACCATGCGCGCGTCTTCTATGCCCCGGGCCATACCCACGTCGACGGGCACGACCTCGGCACCCGCGAACGCCGCCATGCGACAGGCGCTCGTGGCCCCCTCGCACATGGTGCGCGCGACGGCTCGCGTCACGTCTTGCCCGCTTTGCGACACGCCTTCGGCAACGACCCCGTTGTCGGAGAAGAACACCGCGAGCGCACGGGGAAACTCGGCCACCTCGGCGCTCCCCTGAGCTGCAGCGATACACGCGACGGCGTCTTCAAAGTCGCCCAATCCCCCCAAGGGGTGCGCGATGGAGTCCCACGCGGCGTACGCGGCGGCGCGAGCGCACTCGTCCGCGGGCGCAATCCGGGAGAGCGCGGCTTCGAGCACGGCGCCCGGCGCCGACGAGAAAGCGCGCTCGACTTCCTCGCGAATGCAGGCAAGCGCGGTTTCGGTTGCTTCAGCCATGCCGTCTCCTCTCTGCGAACGACGCTGCGGCAGACGCGAACGCGCGCGCAACGTCGGGGTTCGCAGGATAGTACACATGCGGGAAGCCCGCAACCAGGGACGGGGTAGTCGTCATGCACGGCCAGCCTTTGTCGCGCCGGGGCTTTTGCGCCCAGAAGTCGCCGCCCGGGCAGGTGGACTGCCAGTAGTGGAACTCGTGCGCGCGGATGCGTGTGCCGCGCGGCCCGTAGAGCCCGTCGCGTTGGGAAGTGAGATTCACGTACCCGAAATGGGACAGCCTTCCCCCGTTCTCGCTTGCGCCCTCAAGGGCGCCCGCAACAGGCCAGCGCCGCCCCTCGCTATCGGCGATTTCGCGCTGCAGGTACAGAAACCCACCGCATTCGGCGACCGTCGGCATGCCGGATTCCACCGCACGCCGCGCCGCCTCGCGCATCAGCGCGTTCTCGGAGAGCTGCCGCGCATGGAGCTCCGGGTAGCCGCCTCCCAGATAGAGGGCGCTTGTCCCCCGGGGCAACTCGCTATCACACAGGGGGCTGAAAAAGGCCAGCTCGCAACCCAGGTCCTCGAGCGCGCGCAGGTTCTCCTCGTAGTAGAACGAGAACGCCTCGTCACGCGCGACGGCGATGATGGGCCGCGCTCCCGCGATCGGCTTCAACCGGTAAGGTTCCTCGCGGATATCGGGGGCCGTCGCCGCTATTTCGAGCAAGCGGTCGACGTCGACGCTCTTTTCCACCAGCTCGGCCATCTTGTCGATGCGCGCGGAGAGCTGCTCGACCTCGTCGGCGGTCACAAGGCCCAAATGCCGGCTTTCGAGCGAGAACGCCTCGTCGGCGGGAATATTACCCAAAACCGCGACGCCCGTGTGCTTCTCGATCGCAGGCGCCGCGTAGGCGCAGGCAGCGGCGCTCGTCTTGTTCAGCACGACGCCGCGCACGTTCGCACAAGGCAGGAACTCGGCGATGCCACGGATTACGGCGGCGAGCGATAAAGACGCCCCGCGCCCGTTCACCACTAAAACGACCGGCGTTTCCGTGTCGCGCGCAACCTGGTAGCTGCTCGCGTCGGCCACGCCGGGCGCCATGCCGTCGTAGAAGCCCATGACCCCCTCGAGAACCGCGACATCCGCGCCCGCGGCGCCGCGTGCGAGCAGGGCGCGCAGCGTCGGGGCGTCGGTGAAGAAGCCGTCTAAGTTCCCCGAGCGCGCACCCACGACGCGGCGATGAAAGAGCGGATCAATGTAGTCGGGGCCGCATTTGAAGGCCGCGCATGCGAGGCCGCGGCGCGCGAGCGCGCGCAGGAGCGCGCACGTTACGACCGTCTTGCCGCTCCCGCTCGAGGGCGCAGCGACCATGAAGCGCGGGATGGACGTGCTCACCGGGCACCGCCTTCCCCACCTGCACCACGCGCGCTGACGAGGAACACGGGGTTTTGCGCCTTCATTTGATGATGCGAGCCTACAGCCTCGGCGCGGGCGGCCGACACCTGGCATGCCTCGAACCCCTTAAAGCGCGAACCCGAGAGGAGCGCGCACGCCTCGGTGAGCGTCTCAACGGTGACGCATGGCACGCACAGGCGAACCTGCGAGTTCTTCTCGAGTGCCGCCTCCACGATGGAGGGAAGCTCGCCGGCGCTCCCGCCGACGAACACGGCGTCGGGGACGGGCAGTTTCACGAGCGCTTCGGGGGCGACACCGGGGACCGCATGCACGTTGCCGCACCCGAATGCATCCGCGTTCTCTCGGATGAGCCGCACGCCGGCCGCGTTGCGCTCGACCGCCCATACCGACCCCGCTCGCGCGACGAGCGCCGCCTCGATCGACACGCTCCCCGTGCCGGCGCCGACATCCCACACGGTGTCGGTCGCGGTAAGGCGCAGCTTCGCGAGCGCGACGGCGCGCACCTCCTGCTTGGTCATGGGAACGTCACCGCGGATGAAGAGCTCGTCGGGAATGCCCGAGGAAGCGTACGGCCAGCGGGAGCTCGCGGCGCGGGATGCACCCGCAGGCGACCCGGCGCCGCCTGCGAAATCGATAAGCATCACGTTCAAGTCGTCGAACGTCTGACCTGCGATTTCACTTGCGGTCGCACAGGTGATGCGCTCGTCGGGGTACGACAGGCGCTCGGCCACCGTCACGCGCGCGTCCCCGAAGCCCGCCTGCATAAGCTCGCCGGAAAGCCGCGAGGGGTCTTCCCCGCCCGACGTGACGAGGAAGAGCTCACCTGCGCGCTCGGCCTCGGCCACGATGTCGCACGCCACGCCGTGAGCGCTCGCAAAGCGCCAATCCTGCCATGGACGCGCGAGGCGCGCGGCGAGATACGACGCTGAGCTTATGCCGGGAATGACGCGCACGTCCACCTGCGCGTTGCCGGAGAGCGCCTCCACCAGGCGGCGCGCGCCGCTGAACAGCCCCACATCGCCCGTCATCACGACCACGGCGCGCTGCCACGACGCCGCATCGGTGAGCGCGGCGACGATGTCCGCCGTCTTCACGAGCTCGCATCTCACCACGTCGGGCGGCACGTCGATGCCGGCAAGCGCGCGATGAGCGCCGATGACCACGTCGGCGATGTCGATCGCGTCGAGCGCCGCGCGCGAGAGCAAGTCGGGGTTTCCGGGCCCCGCCCCGATGATCGTTACCTTTCGCATGGAATCTCCCGATACCCGCGCGGCGTGACCATACGGCCGCCTACGAGCGTCGTGTCCGCGTTGCCGACGAACACGGTGGTGAACATGTCGGCGTCGATCTCCCCCAGCTCGGAGAGCCTGCACATGCCCGACTGCTGCCCCTCGCGCCCGATGTTGCGTACCCAGCCGCAGAGCGTGTCGGGGGCCTTCCATTCGAGCATAATCTTCGCCGCGCGTGAGAGCCTGTCGGCGCGCTTTCTGCTGCGCGGGTTGTACAAACAGATGCAGAAGTCGGCACTCGCGACGGCGGCGAGCCTGCGCTCGATGACCTCCCATGGCGTGAGCAGGTCGGAGAGCGACACGACCGCGAAGTCGTGGGCAAGCGGGGCGCCGAGCACCGCCGACCCGCTCTGAGCCGCGGTGGCCCCGGCGATAACTTCCACGTCTACATCGGGGTAGTCCTCCGAAAGCTCCAACACGGGGCTCGCCATGCCGTACACGCCCGCGTCACCGCTGCACACGAGCGCCACGGCTTCTCCGCTCTGCGCGCGCGAAAGTGCCAGGCGGCACCGTTCGACCTCGTGCATCATCGGCGTCGCGAGATGTGCCGCGTCGGGCACGGCGGCGAGCGCGAGCTCCACGTATTTCGTGTACCCCACAACGATGTCGGCCGCCTCGAGCGCACGCCGAGCCGCAATCGTCATGCCGTCGGGGCCGCCCGGGCCGATCCCCACCACGAAGAGCTTTCCCATCACCGCTCCTTAAACGAAAGTTCGATAGTTACCTTGGAAAACGCGACGGTCACGCCGCCGTGGGCGAGCTTCGGGAAGATAAGTTTGCCCCCGTCCGCGAGCGCCGCGCGCTCGCACACGTTGTCGACCCCCACCGTCGCGCGCACGAAATCAGATGGCGAAACGCTGCCTTCGACCTGCGACAACTCCTCTGCGGAATACGTCGCAAGCGGGATATTGCGCGCGCGGCAGAAGGCGAGCAGACCCTCCTCGTGCGCCTTCACGTCGATCGTCGCCGCCTCGCGCACGGCCGAAGGCGAGATGCCCGCCTGCCCGCACGCGAGAAGAAACGCCTCCCCGATCGCTTCGGAGCACGCACCGCGACGACACCCTATGCCCGCAACGATGCAGGGCACGACAAGGCGAAGCGGCTCGGGTGCAGGCGTCTGCGCCCGCACACCCGCCGGCTTCCCCGTCTCACCGGCGGGCACGACCTCGCCCGTTGTCTCCGCCGCGCGAACGGACGTACCTGCATTCGCGCCAGCGAACGGTGACACGACGATATCGGCCCGAGCGCGGTCGGACGCAATGTCAACCCCCTCAGGCGGCTGTCCCGAAATAGGCATGTCGGAATAGAGCGCCACGCGCCCGCCCGAAAGCAGCCGCGCCGACACTCTCTTGATAGCCTCGGGATTCGAAACGGCGAGCCCCGCACAGCGCGCCCACGTATCCACCGCCCACACGCCGCGGACGTCGGTCGCCGTGGTGATGACGGGGATGGCCCCTGCCGCGCGTGCCACAGTTTGCGCAAGCTCGTTCGCACCGCCCAAATGCCCCGACAAAAGCGGGACGGCAAAGCGCCCCGCCTCGTCGATCACCACAACCGCGGGATCGGTTGCCTTCGAGGCGACATGCGGCGCGATCGCCCGCACGGCGATGCCCGCCGCGCCCACGAACAGAAGCGCGTCCGACGCTTCCCACGCGAGCGCCGTCCATGCGCGCAGGTCGGCCTTCCCCTCGCCGAACCCGCGCGAAACGGAAACGTCCCAGCCAAGGTCATCTTCACCTGTCTGCGCGCAATCGGAAAGCGCGCGTGCGGTGCGCTCCGCCAACGCATACCCCCTCTCAGTGAACGCTATGCAGGAAACCCTCATCTAGCGCACCACCATCGTCGAGAAGTAGCTGCCCCGATCGGGCACATCGTCGAGCGAGCGGTACAAGCGCTCGCCCGGAAGCCCACAGTCCTCTACGAGCTCGGCACCGTCGAAGGAGCCCTCCTCGTGAAGGATGCGCTTCGTGTCCGCAAGCGAGCGGCGCGCCTTCATGACCACCTTCGTCCCCGGCCAGCCGATTGCGCGGCGCACCCCGCACAGCGCGCCTTTACTCATACGTCGCCCCCAATTCCCCGATAACTGCATCGGCGCCCGACGTGCGGAAAAGCTCGCGGCGCTCGGCGTCGAACACGACAGCGGCGATGTCGCATGCGCCCGCCGCGCGGCGGCGCAACCTGTCCTCGATTGCCGCAGCGAGCGAGGCGCGCGCAGCGTCCCCTACGCCGGCGGCCTCGATTACCTCGAGCGCCGCCGTGGTCGTGACCGACGACATGATCTCACGCACGGTCTTCGCGCCCGCGCCGGCCAAGGCCGCGTGGGCGGCCAGAATCTCCGCGCGGCAGTCGGCGGTACGCGAATGGGTGTCCATGATGCCGCCCGCGACCTTCACCAGCTTGCCGATGTGTCCCACAAGAAGGACATTGGTAAATCCCTCGCGAACGCAGCAATCAATCGCATCGCCCACAAAGTTGGAGATGAAGACCACCGGCGCACCG
The DNA here is from genome assembly GCA_902468085.1 of uncultured Collinsella sp. Lineage (GTDB taxonomy): Bacteria > Actinomycetota > Coriobacteriia > Coriobacteriales > Coriobacteriaceae > Collinsella. The sequence continues at coordinate 47,875 of CABQXN010000008.1, read as the reverse complement.
TTTAGGTGGAAATGCCCCGAGATGAACTGCGCGCCGTAGTTGCCGGGCGTGAGCACGACTCCGCGCCGCCCCATAGCCGCATGCTGCCGGATCTCGAGCTCGATGCTGTCGCGCAAGGCAGCGAGGCTGCGCGGCTCGACGATGCCCGTCGTGCCCAAGATGGAGATGCCGTCCTCTATCCCCAGGTGCGGGTTGAAGGTCTTTTTGGCAAGGGCAACACCCTCGGGCACCGAAATCGTCACAGCAATATTTCCAGAAAAGCCGTGCGCGGCGCACACCTCGCGCACCGCCGAAGTGATCATCGCGCGCGGCGTCGCGTTGATGGCGGCCGCCCCCACCGGCTGCTCGAGCCCGGGCAAAGTCACGCGCCCCACGCCCACGCCGCCATCGACGGAAACTTCCGATTCGCGCGTGGGCACGCCCTTGCTGCCCGCAGCGCCCGTGCCCGACCCCGCATGTTCCACGTGCGCGTACACGAGCACGCCGTCGGTCACATCGGCATCGTCGCCTGCGTCCTTTCGCACGGCGCACTGGGCACACCCCTCGCCGATGCATGCGTCGACCACGTTCGCCTCGACGGGCAGCCCGCCGGGGGTGACGATCGAGACGTGGCTGACGGGCTTTCGTGACAAGAGCATCTCGCAGGCCGCCTTCGCCGCGAGCGCGGCGCAGCTCCCCGTGGTGTAGCCGCAGCGCAGGCGGGTCGTCCCGGTATATATGTAGTGCTCGAAGGCCACGCTAGCTGCTCGCCTTCCGATACCCCGTGGCAAACGAAGGGTCGTAAAGCTTGCTGTGCTCGTACGACTCCGCTTGCGCGCCGTCGTGCGCAAGCCCGCCGCGAGCTCCGAGCACGCGGCCCACCACCACGAGCGCCGTGCGGTCGATGCCCTCTCGCGCGCCCGCATCGGCGAGCGTGCCCACTGTGCAGCGCACCACGCGCTCCTCAGGCCAGGTCGCCTTGTACACGAGCGCCGCCGGCTCGTCGGAGCTGCGGCCCGCGGCCAAAAGCTCGGCGGAAAGCTCGGCGAGCATACCCGAGCTCAGGAAGATGACCATAGTCGAGCCGCTTTCCGCCATGGTGCGCATGCCCTCGCCCGCGGGCATGGGGGTACGTCCGGAAAGCCGCGTGATCACGACCGACTGGCTGATTCCCGGCAGCGTGTATTCCTGGCGAAGCGCCGCCGCGGCACCGCAAAAGCTCGACACGCCGGGCACCACCTCGTAGTCCACGCCGCGCGCGTCGAGCGCGTCCATCTGCTCCTGGATGGCGCCGTACAGGCACGGGTCGCCCGTGTGCAGGCGCACCACTTCCTCGCCCCGCGCATCTGCCGCGCACATCACGTCGAGCACTTCCTCCAAGGTCATGTGCGCGCTGTCGTAGACGATGCAGGATTCCTTGCACTCAGCGAGCAGCTCGGGGTTCACAAGGCTTCCCGCCCAAACGACCACGTCGGCCGCGCGCAGAAGGCGCGCCCCGCGCAGCGTGATAAGGTCGGCGGCGCCCGAGCCTGCGCCAACGATATGAATCATCCGAGCCTTCCCTTCCCGTTTCTCATCGCAACCGTTTACGCCGCCATTCGCGCAGCGGGCAAAACACGGCGCCTGCGGCGGCAATCGGCACAAATACGCAGGCAGGAGGCGCAATGCCGCCCGCCCTGGCTTTGACACGTTCACAAGTGCCCACTATCATAGTAAAAGATTCGGCAACGAGCATATGACAATCGGATAAAAGGAAATGACCGGCGCGGCGCCCACACAGCCCGCGCTGGCTTGCGGAGGGAACCAGGTGGGAATCCTGGGCAAGGGACATTACTGTAAAGGACGCGCGGGCGAACCGCCTCGCGCCCCAAGCCAGACTGCTTCGCCTTTTCCTCACGGCATCGCCGTGGCGTTAGCTCCTTGTGAACCCCGAGGGGTGCGCTTTTCTTTCGCTTGTGCCGACAAGCAACTGTCGCCGGGGGACCGGCAAACCGAGGAAAGGAAAAACCATGTCCGACCAGATGTCACGCCGCGGCTTCATGGGCGCCGCAGCAACCGGAGCCGTCGCGCTCGCCGGAATCGCGCTCGCGGGCTGCTCCAACACCTCCGCGAGTTCCGAGAAATCGAGTGAAAAGGAGAAGGCCGTGAAGCCGGTCATCCTCGTCACGAGCTTCGGCACGAGCTACAACAACTCGCGCCACATCACCATCGGCGCCATCGAAGACGCTATCCGCGAGAAGTACTGGCAGGACTACGACATCCGCCGCGCCTTCACCGCGCAGATCATCATCGACAAGCTGAAGAAGCGCGACGGCATCACGATCGACAACATGACCGAGGCGCTCGACCGCTGCGTGGAAGACGGCGTGAAGGAAATCGTCGTGCAGCCGACGCATCTCATGGGTGGCCTGGAATACACCGACGTGAAAGACGAGCTCGACAAGTACGCCGACAAGTTCGACAAGATCTCGCTCGGCGACCCGCTGCTCACCTCCGACGAAGACTACAAGAAGGTGGCCGCAGCCATTAAGGAGAACATGGCGTCCTTCGACGACGGCAAGACGGCGCTGTGCCTCATGGGCCACGGCACCGAAGCCGATTCCAACGCCGACTATGCCAAGATGCAGGAAGTGTTTAAGAACGAGGGCTTGACGCAGTTCTTCGTCGGCACCGTCGAGGCTGAACCGACCTGCGAGGATGTTATCGCCGCCGCGAGCGCCGCAGGCTACAAGAAGGCCGTGCTCGCGCCGTTCATGGTGGTCGCGGGCGACCACGCGAACAACGACATGGCAGACGAGACCGACCCCGACAGCTGGGCTGCGAAGTTCGTGGCCGCCGGCTTCGAAGTAACGTGCCTGCTCCAGGGTCTGGGACAGAACGTCGCGGTCGACGACATCTACGTCTCGCACGTGGACGACGCCATCGCCAAGCTGTAAACTCGCCGCGCACGGGGGCGCCGGTCGCGTCCCCGTGCAACGGGCATGCGCCTTCCCCGACTGACGGCGCATGCCCGTTGCATTCGCATCCCGCCCGCCCACCGCACGGCGCGGGCGGTCGAAGCGCTTGAAAGGAACCCCTCCATGTTGAAGAAAACCCTCGCCTTCGCCCTGTCGGCGGCGCTTTTCGCGTTCTCGCTCGCCGGCTGCGGCGGAAATTCAATCGACAGCGCAAAGGCAAGCGATGCCGATTCCCAGGAAAAGACCGAACAGGCGGCCGATGCGCCCGAGGGCGCAAGCGCTGCCCCCATCACCGCCGACAAGGTGGCCGACGGCACCTATCCGATCACCGTAGATTCCAGCTCGAACATGTTCAGGATTGTGGACGCCCAGCTCATCGTGGAAAACGGCTCCATGCACTGCGTGATGACACTTTCCGGCACGGGCTACGGCAAGCTCTTCATGGGCACGGGCGACGAGGCTGCCGCCGCGAGCGAGGCCGACTTCATCCCCTATGTGGAAAACGCGGAAGGCAAGTACACCTACGACGTGCCCGTTGAAGCACTCGACGAGGACACCGACTGCGCCGCGTGGAGCATTAAAAGGGAGCGGTGGTACGACCGCACGCTCGTGTTCGAATCTGCCGGCGTCGATCTGCGCGCCGACGCACTGAAGTAACGCCATGCGGTCGATTCTTCCAAAGGGGGAAAGCAGGAAGCGCCGCAGCATCGCGGCGCGCGCGTTCGCCTGCGTTCTCGTCGCCCTGCTCGCGTTTCCCTTCGCGGGGTGCAGTGCGAGCCCGAACGCGACCGGTGGCACGGCAGGCTCTCAGGAATACACTGTGAGCGTCTCGCTTTCCGGTGGGTCAGGACGCGCAAGCATCGCCTCGCCCACCACAATTGTGAAGGATGGCGACACCTACACCGCGACCATCACCTGGTCGAGTTCGAACTACGACAAGATGACCGTCGACGGCGTGGACTACGCGCCCGTAAACGACGGCGGCAACTCCACGTTCGAGATACCCGTCACGCTCGACGAGGACATCGCCGTGTCGGCCGAGACCGTCGCCATGTCGACGCCGCACACCATCGACTACACGCTCCACTTCGACTCATCCACCATGAAGGAGAAATCGGGCGACGAAGCAAGCGGCGGCTCCCCTGCGGAAACGGCTTCAAGCGCCGCGGCCGACTTCCACAACGCCGATTTGGGCTGCGGCTGGAAGCCGACGGGGACGCTTCAGCTTGAATACGCCGAGCACTTCACTGTCGACGAGTTCGAAGGCGGCCTGCGGCTTATCTGCATTTCGAACGGGGAGCGCTTCCTCGTGGTGCCACAAGATGCGAAGGTACCTGATGGGTTGAGCTCCGACATCGCGGTCATAAGGCGCCCCGCCGACAAGGTGTACCTCGTGTCGTCGGCGACGATGTGCCTGGTCGACGCGCTCGATGCGAACGACAACATCCTCATGTCGGGCACGAAGGCCGACGATTGCTCGGTCACGGGCTTCAAAAGCGCGCTCGAAAGTGGGGCGATCACCTACGGCGGCAAGTACAGCGCGCCCGACTACGAGCGAATATCGGCCTCGGGCTGCACGCTCGCCATCGAGAACACCATGATCAACCACACGCCCGATGTGAAGGAAAAGCTGCAGAAGCTCGGGCTCGTCGTGCTCACCGAACAGTCGTCGAGCGAGCCCGAAGCACTCGGGCGCCTGGAGTGGATTAAGCTTTTCGGCGTCCTGTTCGACAAGGAAGACGAGGCCGCGCACCTGTTCAACGAGCAGAAGGCCCGCGTCGAGCAAACGTCGGGGCTCGCGTCGTCAGGTAAAACCGTGGCGTATTTCTACATTAACTCGAACGGGGCCGCCGTCACGCGGCGGGCGGGCGACTACGTGGCGCAGATGATCGAGCTTGCAGGCGGCAGCTACGCGCTCGATGACGCGCAGACGGCGTCGACGTCAGGTTCGTCAGTAACGCTCGAAATGGAGCGCTTCTACGCGACGGCGAAGGATGCCGACATCATCGTCTACAACGGCACCATCGACGAATCGGTTGCCACCTTGAAAGACTTCGTAGGCAAAAACGCGCTATTGTCGCAGTTCAAAGCCGTAAAGAACGGCAACGTCTGGGTCACAAGCGCCGACATGTACCAGCAGATGACTTCTACCGCCGACATTATCGACGAGCTGCACGGGGCGTTCACCGGCGATGACGCGAGCGACTTCCATTATCTGAGGAAGCTTGGCTAGCGTCATGAGAAGCCGGCTTTCCATGACATACGACGAATCGGGGCGTGCCGCGCGGTGTCGCGTCGTGACGGCGCTGCTCGCTGTTGTCCTCATCGTGCTCGTCGGGGCCAACCTGTGCATCGGGAGCGTGCTCGTGCCCGCAGACCACATCCCCGGCATCCTTTCGGGCGGCGCGGCCAATTCCATGGAAAGCCAAGTCATCTGGGAAATTCGCCTGCCGCGCGTGCTTTCAGCCGTGCTTCTCGGCGGGGCACTTTCGCTCTCCGGGTTCCTGCTGCAGACGTTTTTCAACAACCCCATCGCCGACCCGTTCATCTTGGGCGTCTCCTCGGGCGCAAAGTTCGTCGTCGCGCTTACGATGATCGTGCTTCTGGGCGCGAACCAGGCCATGTCCTCGCCGGCCATGGTGGCCGCAGCGTTTCTGGGATCGCTTATCACCATCGGCTTCGTGCTCCTCATCGCACGGCGCATAAGTTCCATGGCCATGCTCATCGTGGCGGGCGTCATGGTGGGATACATCTGCTCGGCGGCGACGAACTTTCTCATCGCCTTCGCCGACGACCAGTCCATCGTGAACCTGCACAACTGGTCTTTGGGTAGCTTCTCGGGTTCGAGCTGGGACGACATCGCGGTCATCGCGGTCGTGGTGATCACCGTGAGCGCATGCGTATTCGCGATATCGAAGCCCCTTTCCGCCTTCCAGCTGGGAGAAGCCTACGCGAAAAGCGTCGGCGTGAACGTCGCACGCTTCCGCGTGGTGCTCGTCCTTCTAGCGAGCATGCTCTCCGCCTGCGTGACCGCGTTCGCTGGTCCGGTGTCGTTCGTAGGCATCGCGGTTCCGCATCTCGTTAAGTCGGCGCTGAAGTCGTCGAAGCCCATCCGCGTGATTCCTGCGTGCTTCTTGGGAGGCGCCATCTTCTGCGCGGGCTGCGATTTGATCGCGCGCACGCTGTTCTCCCCCGTCGAGCTTTCCATCAGCGCCGTCACCGCCATCTTCGGCGCGCCGGTGGTTATCGCACTCATGTTGAAGAAGCGGGTGAGGTAGATGGGGAAATTCGTGCCGCAGCCCAAAACGCTCGGAGGGGACATTCCATGCTTAGACAGTCCTAAGCTCGCACGAAAGCGCCAGAAGACACTTTCGGCTCGTGCGGAACTGCGCGCGGAACGCCTCCTTCGAGCGGAGTCGAACCTCGAAACCCCGGTCGAAACGCAGGCTGACGGAGCGCCGCTTTTCCGCATAAGCGACCTGTCGGCGGGCTACGACAAGAAGGTCGTAGTCGAAGGCGTCGATCTGGAGGTTCGCGCGGGCGACGTCGTGGCGCTCATCGGGCCGAACGGCTCGGGCAAGTCGACCATCTTGAAAACAATCACACGCCATCTGGCACCGCTTGCCGGCACGGTCGAGCTCGACGGGCGGGAGATTTCCCGATGGAAGACGGCGGAGTTCGCAAGGAACCTTGCCGTTATGCTGACAGATCGCCCCCGGACCGAGCTCCTCACCTGCCGCGATATCGTAGAGGCGGGAAGACATCCCTACACCGGGCGAATGGGCACACTCTCGCCCGACGACCATAGTCGGGTCGACGAGGCAATGAAAACCGCACATGTGGAAGAGCTCGCCGAGCGCGACTTCATGCAGATAAGCGATGGGCAACGCCAGCGCGTCATGCTCGCACGCGCCATCGCGCAGGATCCGCGTGTGCTCGTGCTCGACGAGCCCACGTCGTATCTCGATATCCGCTACCAGATCGACCTGCTGCGAATACTTCGCCACCTTGCGAAATCGCGGAATGTGGCTGTCATCATGTCCATCCACGAACTCGAGCTCGCGCAGAAAAGCGCCGACAAGGTGATTTGCGTGAAGGACGGCCGGGTCTTCCGCGCCGGCGCACCCGAGAACATATTCACGCGCGAGACAATTGGCGAGCTCTACGGCCTTCAGCATGGCACCTTCAACGAGCGCTTCGGCAGCGTGGAAATTGGGCGCCCACACGGTGATGCGCACACGTTCGTCATCGCCGGCGCAGGTACGGGGTCGGCTGTGTTTCGCCAGCTCATCCGGCAGGGCAAGGCGTTCTACGCGGGCGTTCTGCACGAAGGGGACATCGACTGCGAGCTCGCGCGCGACCTGGCGACGGAATGCGTGGCCGAGCGCGCCTTCGAGCCGATCGGGGATAAAACCATAGCCCGCGCCAAAGAGCTCCTCGTCCACTGTGCGCGCCTTATTGTGTGCCCCGCCGCCTTCGGCACCATAAACGCCCGCAACGCAGAGCTCGTCGCCTTCGCACGCTCGCATGGTATCGAGGTCATGCAAGCGTGCGAAGGCGCATCGGAGGATTCCCATTTGGAGCGGGAAGGATAAACTGAACTTTCTTTTAAGGATCCTCAGGCTACAGCTCCTGCGCCGGCGAGGTCTACAAGGCGCCGGAGAACCTCGAGAACAGGAATTTCCACGCCGACGAGCCCAACTAGGCCTAATCCAAGCGAGATTCCAGACTCGACAGACCATTGAGAGTCAGATCGTTGGCGACCTCAGAGACACGCTCAATAGGAACCGAGCCGTCAGACAGTGCCCACGTGCGATAGATACCGATAATGCCCGACAGCAAAAACGCCAGATAGTAGTCGAACATCTCGTCCTTGAGACCTTGGGGCAGCAGATCGCGTTCGGCAATCTCGTGCTCGAGCGGCGCACGAAGACGAGCCATAAAATCATCGAGCGGAATGTTCTCGATCAGCTGACGATTGAGCACCAAGTTGTTGCACAGTGCCTCGTTAACGGTTTTAAAGAAGGTCGCCGCCGCGCCAAGAGCGCGCTCATTGGTGTCGCCGTCCATGGAAGCAAGCGTTTTCTCGACCGAGTCGACAATCATCTCCACCACATCGACGGCAATGGCATCGAGCAGGCCATCAACCGTACCAAAGTGAACGTAAAAGGTCTTGCGGTCGACATTGGCCTCGCGCGCGATGGCACTCACCGTAATGTCTGCCAGCGGCTTTTCCATGAGCAGGCGCTCGAAAGCCGAAAGGATGGCATTACGGCTGCGAATGATGCGACGATCAAGACGCGGTTTGCTGGTTGCCATGGGCGTGTCCCTTCGATATGCGAGCATTCATCAACAGATGAGAGATAATCTACGTAAGAGGATTATCCCCCATACAGCACAAATATGCCCCGCATCATGAAGAACGCACGACTGTCCTACTGCGACTTGGGATGCTTCTTCTTATTGAGTGCCGACGGAGATACGCGAATACCATCGCCTGTCTGGCGCACATAGGCTTTATGAGCCGGCTTAGCGGTCCCAGAAGCCTTCTGAGCGCGCTTCTTAGGATCAACAGTAACAGCATTCGTGGGGTGCGGCATAGTGGGCGCAGAGGGCGTCTGAGGCGTGCGGCCGAGCTTGCGCATCACACGATCCCAGCGCGCATGGATGCTCTCGTTGTGGGCGCTCTTAAGTCCCAGCAGGGGCGCAGCCAAAATGGTCGGCGCAATAAACGTAATGAGGCGCCACAGCAGATAGCCGGCGGTCGAAGCCGACCCAAAGAAATGACCCAAGAACAATGCAAAGCCGCCCTCAGCGCCACCAGTTCCACCGGGCAGGGGGACCGCTGAGCTCAACAGCTGGACAAAGGCGCTCGCGGCCATGACCGAGAAAAAGTCGACCTCGTGGTGGCCAAAGGCAAGCATCAGGAAATACGGCACGAGGTAGAAAAACGCGAGTTGCAGCATGGTGATGACCACCGTGAGCAGCATGGAAGAAAAATGTCCGGCTGAAAGCTTGAACTTCTCGGAGAAGGAGTAGATCTCGCCATCGACAAACGTGCGCCATCCCTCGATCTTAGTGGCCGAGACACCAATGCGCTCAAGCCAATTGATGATGCAATGGGCGACGCGCGTGACGGTCTTAGGCATGAGCGCGACGGCGAAGATGCCCAGCAAGATGCAACAGTGCCCACCAAAGCTAAAGACGCACAGCAGCGTCATGTCGCCATAGCGCTCGGCAAAAAACGGCATGCGAGCAAGCAGTAGGATAGCGCCCCAGGCAACGAGGCCAAACTGGTACACGATAAAGCGCGTGAACTGCGTGGCGCCAGCCTCGCCGACATTTTGGCCCGCCTTGGTCAGGCGGTAGATCTGGGCGGGAGTCGAGCCCATCATCATAGGCGTCAGGTTGCCAAAGAAGATGCCACTCGCCTCGACAGAGATCAGATCGCGGATGCCGACGGGCGAATAAGGGTCGAGCCAAACGGCGATCGCATAGGCCACAATGCCAAAGAACAGATACATGAACATGCAGAGACACGCGACAACGAGCCATGGCGCCTGGACGCTCGACATAGCGGCCCAGAACTGCCCCATCTGCCCGGTTACCACCAGATAGACGATATAACCCACCAGCACGACGCCGATAAAGATGGCGCCGCGGCGTGCGCTCTTATTGTCATCTCCGCCCGAGGCCTCAACCTCGACCTGGGGCTTAGACGTATGCTGAGAGGACTCCGTCATGAGACTCCTTCTAACAGTCAAAATATCTTGGATATTGTACCCGTAAGGGCCATAGGCAGAACGCAAAGCTCAGGTTCAAACGGGAATTGCAGACGGTTGTTTAAAATAAAAAACCCGGCCTTCCATAGGAAGTCCGGGTATCAGATGCGTGGTAGCCCGTACCAGATTCGAACTGGTGATCTCCGCCTTGAGAGGGCGGCGTCCTAAACCGCTAGACGAACGGGCCATAAGCCTCAGCAGAAAAGAAGTGGTAGCCCGTACCAGATTCGAACTGGTGATCTCCGCCTTGAGAGGGCGGCGTCCTAAACCGCTAGACGAACGGGCCACATGACATCTGCACTGCCGTGCTGCGAGGAAATATATTACGGGACAAAAAACGTCAGCGCAAGAAGAAATTCCAAATTGCCGAAAAATTGTCGGCAGGTTATGGAACACGCAGGTCAAATAGGTAGCTAATTCAAGTTGAGATGGACCAAAAGAGCTTCGCGCTCGTTGGGAATGTTGTCATCGATAACGGCATCGAGGGCGGAGTTGAGAAGCCGACCCAGTTCCGGCCCGGGCTTGACTCCGGCACGGATCAGGTCGCCGCCGTTGACGGCGAGCATCTTGAGCGTATAGGGCTCCTCCGCCTCCAGTAGCTCGTGCGCCAGCGCGCGCATTTCCTCGATTGTCTCGACATAATAGAAGCACGACGGGGCCTTGCCGAGCGTATCAGCACGCTTAAGATCCATGAGCTCATCAATCAGGCGGGCTGTGTCGACGCCCTCACCAGAAAGCAAGCGCATCATATTGAGCAGGCAGGAGCGCTCGGGGCGCAGCGGCTTGTCATGGTATTTGATAAGCAGGCAAACATCGCGCACCAGGTCGTGCGAAAGCGCCAGGCGATCCATAATGACGCGCGCTTTCTTGGCGCCGAGCTCGGGGTGACCATAGAAGTGTCCGCTGCCGGCGTGATCGACCGTGAAGCACTCGGGCTTGGACACATCGTGCAAAAACGCTGCCCACATAAGGTTCGACGATGGCGCGACGCCGTCGCACAGCGCCAGCTCCCCTGCCACCGTCAGCACACGGGCGATATGCTCGTAGACGTTAAACGCATGATAGACACTTCGCTGATCAAACCCGCGACCCGCTGCCAACTCGGGCACGGCGGCGCAGATGAGCTCGGGGTAGCGCAGCATCGCGTCTCCCCCATGACCGGTCGAAAGAATGCCCTCGAGCTCAATACCCACACGCTCGCGCGCCACGGCGTCGAGAAGCGGCGCGCACTCGGCAAGCGCACGCTTAGTCTCGGGCTCAATCATAAAGTCCAGGCGGCAGGCAAAGCGCACCGCACGCAGCATGCGCAGGGCGTCCTCATTAAAGCGACGCTTGGGATCGCCGACAGCGCGAATCAGCTTGCGCTCCAAGTCACCCTGGCCGTCGTAGCGGTCGACAAGCCCGCGCTCGGGATGCCAGGCCATGGCATTGACGGTAAAGTCGCGACGCGCCAGATCGTCCTCGAGCGAGGCGGCACGCTCCACACTCTGGGGATGGCGACCATCGGTGTAAAAGCCATCCAGACGGTACGTGGTGACCTCGATACGCTCGCCATCGGAAATAGCCGTAATGCCACCAAATTTAATGCCCGACTCCACAACCGCGATGCCGGCGGCCCCGAGCGCCGCTTTGGACTCCTGCCACAGGCCGCTACAGCACATATCAACATCGTGGCTGGGGCACCCCATCAGGGCGTCGCGCACCCAACCGCCCACATACCAAGCCTCAAGACCGGCCGCCTCAAGCGCGCGCAGGACGCGCAGGGAGGCATCGGACGGCTGAGTACCGTTGAGCGAAACATTGCACATGCCTATGGCCTCCTGCACTTGTGAGCGTTAATCGATGGTACTCAAGAAGTCTAACAAGAAACGAGAAAGCGCGCACACGCGATCGCGTCGTCAATTCGATAAAACGAGACAGCAGACGCCACATACGTTCAGCGCGCAAAAAACACCCGCCCTGGTAATCCAAAGCGGGTGTTCGGCAACGATGTATCGATGCGGCTAGCAGACCTGGCGAACCTCGATGTGCTTCTTATATTCGTCCACCTTAGCAAAATCGCCCAGACCGGGGCACTCGACCACGTTGGCGCCGGTGGCCATCGAAAGACGCAAGGCATCCTCGACGCGCTCGGGAGCGTCGTGCCACACGGACAGGAAGGCAGCGAGCGAGGAATCGCCGGCGCAGACGGTCGACAGCAGCTTGACCTCAAAGGTGCGGTTGGCAAACCAGATATGCTCGCCGTTGGAGAAGTACGCGCCATCGCCACCAAGGGTCAGCAGCACGTTCTTGGCGCCCTTGGCGTGCAGCTCGGCCATAGCGCCCTTGACGGACTCATCGTCGCCACCGCTCACCTTAATGCCAAAGATGTCGAGCAGCTCATCGTCATTGGGCTTGATCAGCAGCGGCTCAATGGCAATGAGGTCTGCCAGCTGATGGCTCGAGATGTCGAGGACAAACTCGGCCCCCTTGGCCTTGACACGGCGCAGGACCTCGGCCAGGAAGCCCTCGGAAGTGTTGGGAGGCAGCGAGCCGCTGATGACCAGGCAGGTCATGTCATCGAGCGAATCGATGAGCTCAAACATCTCCTGCTCGTTGGCCTCGTTGATGGCGGCACCGGCGTTGACCATGTTGTACTCGGTGTCGGGGCCGGCGTTGAGGAACACGTTGACGCGCGTAATGCCGTCGGTCCACACGGGCTTGACGGGCACGCCCAGGGCCTCGGCGCCCTTAACGATAAACTCGCCCGAGAAGCCAGCGAAGAAACCCAGGATCGTGGTGTCGACACCGTAGTGGTCAAGCGTAAACGAGACGTTGAGGCCCTTGCCGTTGGGCGTGTAGACGGCGTTGCGGGTACGCGTGACTGTGTTGGCGGAAAGACCGTCGCAGGCAATGTTGTAGTCAATGGCGGGATTTGCAGTGAGCGTGTAAATCATGAATGTTCCTTTCACGAAGCAACGTGTTAATGAAAGTATATTCCACGCAACGGTAAAAGGCTAGGACCACTCGGTGAACGGTGTGGAAGCGATGAAGCACGGCAGGACACCTCTCCCCCATGACGGAACAAAAAAGGCGCCCCGGCCGAAACCGGGGCGCCGCATGCGCACGAATATGTCGCGATTCGATTACTGACGATCGAGCTTGCGGACAGCAACGCGCTTGCTGTACTCATCGACGTGACCGAAGTCGCCAATACCGACAGACTCGGCAACGTTTGCGCCGGTGGCCATAGCAAGCTTCATGGCCTCCTCGACGTTGTCGCGATCCCTGTACCACTTGTGCAGGAACGCAGCGAGGGTGCAGTCGCCGGCGCAGACGGAAGAAACCAGCTTGATGTTGAACTCACGCTTGGCGTACCAGATGTCCTCGCCGTTGGAGAAGTAAGCGTCGCCGCGGCTACCACGAGTGAGCAGCACGTTCTGAACGCCAGCGTCGTGAGCCATCTTCATGGCAACGCGAACCTCGTCGTCGGTGTCGACCGGCACGCCGAAGATGGCCTTCATCTCGTGATGGTTCGGCTTGATGAGCAGCGGCTTCTTGTGAGCGAGCTCCTTGAGCTTGTCGGAGGACAGGTCCAGGACGACGTCGGCGCCACGAGCCTGAGCGTGCTCCATGACCTGAGCCAGGAAGTCAGGCGTAGCTTTGGGAGGCACGGAGCCGGAAACGATCAGGCACTCGAGATCGCCCGCGGTGTCCAGGATGTTGTAGAGCTCCTCCTGGTGCTGCGGCGTGATCGGAGCACCCGGGTTCAGGATGCCGTACTCGTGCTGGCCATCGTTGACGTAGGTGTTGATGCGCGTGATACCGTCGGTCCAGACCGGGCGGCAGAGGCAACCCAGGTTCATGACCTCCTCGACGATGAACTTGCCCGTGAAGCCAGCGAAGAAGCCGAGCGCGACGGTGTCGACGCCCATCTTCTTAAAGGCGAAGGACACGTCGAGGCCCTTGCCGTTAGCCGTGTAGCTGGCCGAGCCGGTGCGGACGTTCTCGTCGGGCTCGAGCGGAGAGCTCGAAACCGTCATGTCGACAGCCGGGTTAGCGGTTAGCGTGTAGAACATTTACAGTACCCCCTGTATATGTGAGGGCCGCGTGGCCGGCCCATTCCAACCACGCGGTTACCTCTGATACCAAATTAGCGAGCTGCGGACTCGAGCAGCGCCTTGACCTCGGCGGCGGTGTTGCAGGCGAGTGCCTTCTCGGCGAGCTCGTCGCACTCGGCCTTGGTCCACTGACTGATGGTCTTGCGGGCGCGCAGGATGGACGGAGCGCTCATCGAGAACTCCTCCAGGCCCCAGCTGATCAGCAGCGGCTCGAGCAGCGGATCGGCAGCGGCCTCGCCGCACATACCGACCATGATGCCGGCCTTCACGCCGCTCTCGATGATGTTCTTGAGCGAGCGAAGCACGGCGGGATAGTACACCTGGTACAGGTTGGAGATGGTGTCGTTGCCACGGTCGGCGCACATGGTGTAGCCGATCAGGTCGTTGGTGCCGATGGAGAAGAAGTCGGCGACCTCGGCCAGACGGTCTGCGAGCAGCGAAGCGGCGGGCGTCTCGACCATGATGCCGACCTCGATGTTCTCGTTGAACTTGCGACCCTCTTCGGTCAGCTCGGCCTTGCACTGCTCGACGAGCTCCTTGACAGCCAAGACCTCCTCGACGCAGGTGACGAGCGGGATCATGATCTTGACGTCACCGAAGGCGCTTGCGCGCAGCAGAGCGCGGAGCTGGACCTTGTACTGGTCGGGATTGGCCAGGCAGTAACGCACGGCGCGGAAGCCCATGAAGGGGTTATCTTCCTTGACCATGTGCAGATACGGAATCTCCTTGTCGCCACCCACATCGAGCGTGCGGATGATGACCGGAGCACCCTTGAGCGCGCTGGCGACCTTACGGTAGGCGTTGAACTGCTCCTCCTCGGAAGGAAGCTCAGCAGAGTCCATGAACAGGAACTCGGAGCGGAACAGACCGATAGCCTCGGCGTCGTGATCGAGCGCGTTGGGCACGTCATCGGGGTTACCGATGTTGCAGGCGATGATCTTCTTGATGCCATCGGCAGTCACGGACGGCTTGCGACGGAAGGCCTCGAGGGCTGCCTTCTCAGCAGCGAAGGCCTCGGCCTTGGCGGTGTAGGCAGCGAGCGTCTCCTCGTCGGGATCGGCCAGAACGATACCCTTGCCACCGTCGACGACAACGGTCATACCGTTGCGCAGCGCGGTGCAGCTGTTGGAAACCGAAAGGACAGCCGGGATCTCAAGGGCGCGCGCAATAATCGCGGAGTGCGACGTGCGGCCACCGGTCTCGGTGACGATACCGGCAACGTGGGCCTTATCGATCGTGGCGGTCATGGACGGCGTGAGGTCGTGCACGACAACGACGGTGTTCTCGGGCAGGACGGAGAGGTCGACGACCTCCTTGCCCAGCAGCTCGGCCAGAATACCGGTACGGATGTCGGCGATGTCGGCCGCGCGCAGACGGAACATCTCGTCGTCCATGGACAGGAACATGTTCTCGAACATGGTCGAGGTGTCCATGAGCGCCTGCTCGGCGCAGGTGCCGCCGTCAATGGCGGCGTTGATGGCGTCGGTCATGCCCGGGTCCTGAGCCAGGACAATGTGTCCGCTCATGATCTCGGCCTCGGCCTCGCCCACCGTCTCCTTCATGTGGTCGGCCTGAGCCTGGGTCTTCTCGCAGAAGACCGAAAGAGCGGACTGATAGCGCTCCTTCTCTGCTGCCGAATCAGCAACCTCGTGCGGCTCAAACGTCAAGTCGGGATCGACGGCAACCATGACGGTGCCGATACCGATGCCCTCGGAAGCGTTGACTCCCTGATACATTCCCATTCCTCTCTCCGTGTCATGTGATAAAGCGTTTTGCCATATCCATGACAAAAGAGCGCAGCTACCTTACAACAGGTCACTGCGCCCCCAAATATGAACTTAGTTGTTCAACATGCGACCCGTTTGAGTTCTACTCGCCAAGACCGCTCTTGATGAGCTCGATGGCAGCAGCCAGAGCCTCGGCCTCGTCAGCGCCGTCGCACTTGACCTCGACCTCGGTGCCGCAGGGGATACCAGCAGCCATGAGGGCCATCGGGGACTTGCCGTTGACCTCCTTCTCGGGGGTAACGACCGTCACGTCACAGGCATACTTGCCCATGGTGGAGGCGAACAGACCAGCCGGACGCATGTGCAGACCCTGAGGATTAACGAGGGTAGCCTTCTCAGAAACCATAGTTGACTCCTTTTTGTGTTTAACCCCTGTCATGCATGTGGCAGGAGTCAGATTCACGACGTTGTTTATATTAACTCACATCAAACGGTTTTTCATTGTGTTTCAGACGAATTATTGGACAGATGTGTTTGTCGTCCGCTTGCTCGCCGGGCGGGGCGATTAAGTTTGCTGCTCTACAGTCCTGCGCAAGACGGAAAGCACATTAAGTGCTTTCCTTTGCGTGCGGAACTCGCGATAAATCTCACAGGCCGCGCGCGGGCCCCTGTGGGCGAGCAAGCTGCGGAAACTCAGTCGGTCCAGAGTAATGTCGGCTGAAAGAAATTCTGGCTGATAACCTGTTCGCGACAAAGACTCGATAGGCAGCCCCCTCTATGCCCTTTTATAAGTTGCGGTGAAATAGGGACTGAATTTGGGGTTGAATCGTTTAAACAGTCCCTATTTCACCACAACATATGGGAGGGATAGAAAAAAGGCGGAGGCCCTGGAGAGGGGCTCCGCCTTATATACAGGGGGCGACGCTATTCGCGTACCGTGGAATTAGACCAAGCGGGCGTTGATCGTCTTGGCGATCTCGGCGGCGTCAGTGGATCCCTTGACGGTGGCACGGAAGTCCTCGTCCATGAGCGCCTCAGCGACCTTGGACAGGATCTTGAGGTGCGTAGTGCCGGCCTGAGCACCGGGGATGAGCAGAGCGATGGCCACGTTGACGGGAGCGCCGTCCATGGTGTCCCAACCGGTCACGCCGGACTCGTCCTTGACGACGATAACGGCAGCCTCGGTAATGGCGTCGGACTTGGCATGCGGGATGGCGAAGCCCTCCATCATGCCCGTGGTGCCCTCGGCCTCGCGGGCCAGGAAGGCGTTCATCACAGCGTCGGCGTCGCTGGCGATACCGGCCTTGACAGCCTGGTTGGAAACGAAGCTCAGAGCCTCGTCACGAGAAGCGAAGTCCTCGGCGACAAAGACATTCTCGACCTTCACGAAGTCGGCAGCCTCGGCCTTGGGGGCCTCGACGGCAGCGGCCTTGGGAGCCTCAACCGACTTGGCTGCAGGAGCGGCCTTCTGGTTCTTCTCGAAGTCGTACTTCTTGAAGGCCACGAACAGGATGCCACCGACCACAGCGCCGATGAGGATCGCGAGGACCCAAAGCGGACCGTTCTCGACAACGGGCAGGACCAGGAAGCCACCGTGAGGCGCCGGATCGTGAACGTTGAACATAATGGTCAGGATCGAAGCGATAGAGGAACCGAGCATCATGATGGGCATGACGGGCCAGATGTTCTTGGTCATGAACGGAATGGCGCCCTCGGTGATGTGGGTGCAACCAAGGATGAGGTTGACGACACCGGCGTCGTGATCCTCCTGGCTGAAATACTTCTTGCCGACGACGACGGCGAAGGTGGTAATCAGCGGCGGAACGATGCAGGCGGCGGAGACGGCAGCCATGAAGTTGGTGCCGAAGTTGTAAGTGTCGGTGCCAACACCGGCGGCCAGAGCCTCGGTGAGCATAGCGGTACCGGTGACGTAAGCAGCCTTGTTGACCGGGCCGCCCATGTCAAAGGCGCACATGCAGCCAATGGCAAGACCCAGGACAACGGCGCCAGAGGCGGACAGGCCCTTGAGGAAGTCCATCATGGCGGTGTTGATGGCAGCCATGGGGCCGGAAATGCCGAGCATGACCAGACCGACGATGGCGGTAGAGAACAGCGGGTACAGGAAGATAGCCTTGAGGCCGTCCAGGTTCTTGGGCAGACCGGCAAAGACCTTCTCGAGCAGCAGGATGACATAACCGGCGAGGAAGCCACCGACGATGCCGCCCAGGAAGCCGAAGCCCACGCCGGCGCCACCGGCGTCGATCATGCCGGTCTCGGCGTTAACAGGCAGGCCCTGGATGGCGATCATACCGGCAACAAAGCCGGGGACGAGCGCCGGGCGCTTGCCGATGGACTCGGCGATGTAGGCGGAAAGCACCGGAACCATGAGGTTCATGGCGATGCCGCCGATGATCTTGAGCATCGCAGCAAAGCTGTTGTAGTCAGACGCCGTCGAATCGAAGGACGTAATGCCCCACAGGAACGAAACGGCGGTCAGAACACCACCGGCAACGACGAAGACCAGCATGTGGCTGACGCCGTTCATGAGGTGCTTGTAGATGATGTGGCCGATGGACTCCTTCTCCTCGACCTCGTCCTCGACATCGGCAGCGGCTGCAACCGTGCTGTCGCCCTTGGCGGCGAGCGCGCGGTCAATCAGCTTACCGGCGGCCTCAACGGACAGGGCCTTGGAAACACCAACGGAAACCATGGGCTTACCGGCGAAACGCTCAGCCTGGACATCCTTGTCGGCTGCGACGACGACGGCCTTGGCACCAGCGATCTCACTCTTGGTGAGCTCGTTCTCGACGCCGACCTGGCCATGAGTCTCGACCTTAATGGTCAGACCGCGCTCGGCAGCTGCCTTCTCCAGCGCCTCCTTCGCCATGAAGGTGTGCGCAATGCCGGTCGGGCAACCGGTCGCGGCGATGATGTCAAACTTAGCCATGTGTCCCTCCTTCTTTAGTACAGCGCCCGCGGGCGCTCCCCTACACGCGCTTCGATGCGCGTTTTTCCACAACTGAAAGATACCAACCTACCGTCCGCGTGAGAAGAGACAAGGTGCAATTCTCCGGTGAAAGGTTCTTTCATTACCGTAAACGGTAGATGAAAGTTTACCATCAACACTTGAAACGGCAAGGTGTATCTTGTAATTGAAAATGCCCGTATACTATGGCATTGCGAATCAAATTAGATTTTCATGCCAACCAGGAGCCATCCATGACCGATAGTAGCAAGAGCGCACTTTCCCTCATTAGCACCCATCAGGGATACAGCGAGTCCGAGCAGCGCATTGTCGACTATATATTGGAGCACCAGTCCGAGGCGCCACGCCTCACGGCCGCTCAGCTCTCGCGCGCCGCCGCCACGTCCGAGGCGACCGTTTCGCGCTTCTGCCGCAAGCTTGGCTTTGGTAGCTTCCGCAGCTTTCAGTTTTCGTTGGCGAGGGATTTGGAAAGCCAGCGTAACGAGGGCCTGACTGACGAGGTCTCGCTCGACAATATGGAGCAGAGCCTCAAGAACATCCTGGCTGCCAAGGTGAGCGAGCTTAATGCGACCATCGACGGCATCGACCACGATACGCTGGCGGCTGTTGTGCATGCCCTTAAGCATGCAGGGGTTATTGAGTTTGCAGCTGTGGGCAATACGAACGCGGTCGCGCTCGATGCGACGTTTAAGTTTTCGCAGCTGGGCCTGCGCTGCATGGCGAGCACCATCAGCGAGACATCAATCGGCTTTGCGCTCACGTTGCGCCCGGGTGACGTCATCGTGCTAATCTCAAACTCCGGCAAATCGCGCCGACTGAATCGCATGGCAAAAGCGGCTCGCAACTGCGGCGCAACCGTAGTCGTCATCAGCAGCGACAGTAAATCCCCGCTCGCGCGCCTGGCAGACTACACTTTTAATACCGTCAACCACGAAGCGCTGCTGACGACAGGCGACTTTGCGTTCTCCAAGATCAGTGCCACGATGATCATCGAAGTCATCTACAACTTCCTGCTGCCCGAGATCGAAGACGCGCGTGAGCATATCAGCTACTACGAGGAGCTCATCCAGCCGGATAAGGTCGTTGAGTAAAACGCGTAGTGGGACAAAAATTTCAGTCTATTTTGTCCCACCAACACCGCTGATACGACCTAACCTCGAGCTTCTTCAAGCATCTGCTTGGCATGCGCTAGGCTTGCCTCGGACTGATCGCCGCTCAACATGCGGGCGATCTCGGCGGTACGCGCTTCGCCGGTTACCTCGTCCAAATGCGTCTGGGGAACATCGCCCGGTTCCTTGCTGACAACATAATGTTTGTCAGCCATGACGGCGACCTGCGCCAAGTGGGTTACGACAATCACCTGATGCGTAGCGGCGAGATCTGCCAGCACGCCCGCGAGTGCACGCGCCGTTGAGCCACCGACACCAGCATCGACCTCGTCAAACACCAGCGTATCGACACCATCCGCGTTACCGAGGACAACCTTGCTTGCCAGCATGACGCGGCTGAGCTCGCCGCCCGATGCAATGCGGCGCAGGGGACGTGGAGTCAAACCGGCACCGCTGCGGTATAGCAGCTCGTAGCTCGAAGGACCAACGGGCGTCCACTCAGCACGGGGAAGATCGCGCGACTCCCAGACGAGCTCGGCACTACCCATCTCCAGGCGAGCCATCTGGCGGCCAACCTCGTGGCAGAAGCGAGGGGCCGCCGTATTACGGGCGCGCTTAAGTGCCTTGGCAGCGGCAAACAACTCGCGCTCGGCGCTCCCGAGTGCCTCACGCGCCTTTTTGATCTGTTCATCGCCATCATCGACCAGGGACAGCAGCTCTTGCGAGCGATCGCGCATGGCAAAAACATCGTCCATGGTGGGACCCCACTGACGCAGCAGACCCTTGAGGTCGGAATACCGCTCACGCATGCAAGCGAGCTCGCGCGGATCGAAGGCGACGCCATCGCGATAGGCACGAAGCTCGTTCGCGCAATCCTCAAGGGAGATACAGGCATCCGAAAGCGCATCGGCAATATCGCCCAGTTTGCGATCGACGGTAGCCATGCGGGAAAGCTCTGCCACGGCGCTGTTCACGGCATCGAGCGCTCCCCCTTCGGCGGCAAGCGATGCATGGGCATCGTTAGCCGTGGCAACCAGTACCTCGGCATGTTCGGAGCGCGGCAGCAGTTCCTCGAGTTCCTCATACTCGCCCGGTTTGGGGTCGACCTCGCCGATGCGCTCGAGCGCAAAGCGCGCCTCCTCGACGCGGCTCCCCTGCGCACGCGAGGCCTCTTCGACACGTCGAACCTCCTTAGCGGCAGCCCGCGAAGCCTTAAAGCAGGCACGGTACGCATCCAGCGCCTCGAGTGCCAGGCGCCCTGCCCATGCATCGACCATCGCAACGTGATGCGCCGGATCGAGCAAGCGCTGGTGCTCGTGCTGGCCGCACAGATCCATCATCACACCAACGCGCTCCGAAAGCTCGCGCACACTGGCGATGCGGCCGTCAATCTTCACGCGGCTGCGGCCCTCGGCAGAAAGGCTGCGCTGCACGGTGAACCCCTCCGTGTCGTGCGGCCCGTCGAACAGCCGCGCCTCGACGCTCGCCAGCGCCTCGCCCTCGCGCACCGTCGACGAATCCGCGCGCTCGCCCAAAATAAGCTTGAGGGCCGAGAGCAACGCGGTCTTGCCGGCGCCGGTCTCGCCGGTCAGGACAGTCAGACCGGCACTCGGCACTAGCGTCGCCTCGCGAATGAGTGCAATGTTAGAAACCTGCAGCTCATCGATCATGACGGACTCCGTAGAATACGCGGCTCACCGAGTTATAGAAGCTCTCGGGGCCATAATCGAGCAGCAGCACATCTCCGGGCCCGCGACGCACAGCCACGCTCTCGACCGTACCATCACAAGTAATAAACTGTCCGTCGATGGCGATTGCCGGAACGCTCGGACGGTCATCAGACATAAAGATTTCGACGACATCACTCGGCGAAGTCAAGAAGGCGCGGGCCTGAATGGTGTGCGGCGCAATGGGTACGCAGACCATGCCCGTATAGTCGGGGCTCACGATGGGGCCACCGGCACTGAGCGCGTAACCCGTAGAACCAGTCGCCGTGGACACGACCACGCCGTCGCCACGCAGTCGGTCGATATGGTGGCCCGACACCGTGATGTCGAACTCGACCATATCGGACAGCGGACCTCGGGTAAGCGCCATGTCGTTGAGGGCGAACGTGCGCACGACATCCTTCGTACCGTCTTCGCGCACGGACACGATATCCGCGGCGATGGTAGCGCGACGGCTCACGTGCAGCTCGCCGGACAGGGCATCACTCACAACCTGCAGAATGTCGCGCTCCTCGGGGCTCGCGGCAGTTAAAAAGCCCAGGTGACCATAGGAAAGACCGAGGATAGGAATCTCGCGATGGTTGAGGATGCGGGCAGCACGTAGCAACGTACCGTCGCCGCCGAGCGTAATGACCAGATCGGAGCCGTCAATATCAGGCGTGCTCTGAATCTTGGATCGCTGGTCGGCAGCCCATGCGACCTCATAGCCCTGGCGCGTCAGCCAAAGCTCGAGCATCAGGCCGCTCTCGACCGCCTCTTGCTTGTAGTAATTGGGAACCAGAAAGACCTTCATAGCGTTGCAGCTTTCTCGCTCAAAACCGATACCTGGGATTGCAGCTCATCGTCGGTGCGTTCACCGGGGGCAAACCTCGTGCCGTACAGGAAAAACTCAACGTTGCCCTTGGCACCATGAATGGGTGACACGCACACATCGACCGGGAACAGGCCCTTGGCAGCAAAGAGTTCAACCGCCCTCACGAGTGTATCGCGGCGCACGGCGGGATCGGTCACAATGCCGCCCTCGCCCACCAGCGCCGCCGGAGCCTCAAACTGCGGCTTTACGAGCGTGCAGAATGCACCCGTAGGAGCCAGGCACGCCAGTACCGCATCGATAATGTTCGCGATGCTGGTAAACGAGACATCACACACAGCCAGGTCGATGGCGCCGGCATAGCCAAGCTCAGGCAGCTGCGTCACATTTGTGCGCTCATGCAGCGTCACGCGATCGTCCTGACGCAACGACCAATCGAACTGGGCGCGACCCACGTCCACCGAGACAACGGTCGCAGCTCCGCGCTTGAGCAGGCAATCGGTAAAACCGCCGGTAGAGCAGCCCACATCCAGACAGGCAAGGCCCGTCGGATTGATGTCAAACGCATCAAGCGCTCCTTCGAGCTTAAGACCGCCGCGGCCAACATAGGGAATGCGCCCCTTCACGTGCAGCGGCAGCCCCGGGATCACCTTAAGGCCCGGCGAAGTCAAGCGCTCACCGCCACTCGAGACCAAGCCGGCCATAAGAGTGCGAAGGGCATCCGCGCGATCTGCGCAGATGCCCTGTGAAATCAGTTCGTCATCAAGACGCACGCGTTTCATGAATGCCATCAACCATTCGTATCCGGAGATGC
The DNA here is from genome assembly GCA_902468085.1 of uncultured Collinsella sp. Lineage (GTDB taxonomy): Bacteria > Actinomycetota > Coriobacteriia > Coriobacteriales > Coriobacteriaceae > Collinsella. Next base: position 24,883 of record CABQXN010000008.1, on the reverse strand, counting down.
GGCCTAGCTATCCTGGGATTCGTTTGCCGCATCCTCATCATATTCCTGCTCGAGCTTGTCGGCCTCACGCGGTGTAAGCTCAAACTTGTCGACCATATCGACCGCGCGGGAGCCCAGCTCAATCGCTTCGTCAAACAGATCGAGCGAACGCTCCAAGGAGGTATCCTTGGAGCGAACGGTAGCGATGATCTGATCCAGACGGTCCGAGATCTCATCAAAGTTACGGACAGAACCCTCTGGCATGACTACTCCTCGACGGAGTCGACAACAGCCTCGGCGGCGTCCGCATCCTCGGCCAGCACGCCAGCCTCAGCCTGAGCAACCGCAACCTTGGCGGCAGCCTCGACGGCTTGGACCTCCTCGCGAGCGCGATCTTCGGCCAGCAGCTCCTGGTACAGGTCCTCACCCGGCAGCTCCTCGCTACGAGCGATCTTGCCCAGCACGCCGTTGACGAACGACGCAGACTGGTCGGTGCCATAGGCCTTGGCAAGCTCGACAGCCTCGTTGATGACGATGGCGTCCGAGACCTCTTCGTCGGTGAGGAAGCGCATCTCGTAAACGGCGATACGCAGCAGGTTGCGGTCGGCACCGGGCATGCGCATAAGATCCCAGTTCTTGGCGACGGCGCGCAGGGCACAATCGATGCGATCAATGTGCTCGTAGGCACCGCGGCAAAGCTCCAACGCATAGGGGTCGAGGGGACCCTTCGAAATCAGGAAATCGCCCTCGAGGACGCGCTCGAGCGGGCTGTCCGTGGCCTCGGCCTGGAACAGCAGCTGCAGCGCCTGACTGCGGGCAAGCGTGCGCCCGCGATAAACCTTAAGGCTCAAAGGTTACTCCTTGGGGAAAACGAGGCCGTCGATGCAAACGTCAACGCGTTCGACCTCGACGCCCACCTGGGCATCGATGGCGGCGACCACGGCGGCGCGAACGGCCTCGGCGAGTTTCTTGAACGGATAGCCAAAGAACACCACGACACGCACGGTGAGTGCGAGCTTGTCGCCGACGACCTCGGCCTCGACCGCCGGCTCGGAAGCCGGGGCCTTGGACGAGAGCATCATGGAGACAAGGTTGGTGGCAAGGTCCTTGACGCCAACGGAGGCGATGCCCTCGACATCCGACACGGCGCGCGAGACGATGGCGGTCAGAACATCGGGCGAAATGCCGATGCCGTCAATCTTGATTTCCTGGGGCATGAGTCCTCCTAGAAGAGTTGGTTGCTAGACGCGGGAGACGAACTTGCCGTCGCGGGTGTCAACCTTGATGACCTCGCCCTCGTTGAGGTACATGGGGACCTGGATGACAGCGCCGGTGTCAATCGTGGCCGGCTTGGTGGAACCCTGGACGGTGTCGCCCTTAAAGCCCGGGTCGGTCTGGACGATGGTGGTCTCGATGAACATCGGCGGAGTCACGCCCATGAGCTCATCGTCGGCGAAGAGCAGCTGGCAGATGTCGTTCTCGCGCAGCCACTTGGAGTTCTCGCCCACCATGTCCTCGGGAACGGGAACCTGCTCATAGGTCTCGTTGTCCATGAAGATGTAGTCAGCGCCATCGTTGTAGAGGTACTGGAACTCACGGGTGGTGAGCATGACGCTCTCGAACTTGGTGCCGGCGTTGCAGGTGTTCTCGACGACGCGGCCGCTCTTGATGTCGCGGGTCTTGTAGCGCACAAACGCGCCACCCTTGCCCGGCTTGACATGCTGGAACTCGACGATGGTGTAGACCTTGTCCTTAATGCGGAGACCGAGGCCGTTCTTGAAGTCGGCGGTAGAAATGGTAGGCATAGCGACCTTTCTTGTTATGGGCAGAACGCACAAGCGTCCAAATTACATACGAGCGAAATTATACACTTGCAGACGGCGCCTGCAGCGAGCGCATAAAAAGAGAACGCGGGGCGTCCGAATTGCTCCGGACGCCCCGCCCCAAAAATCTATCGAAATGGGCTAGCAATCGATGACGTGCAGGTCGTGCGGGGTCTTGGTGAAGGGCTCATATCCGTTCTCGGTGACGACGCCGTAGTCCTCCAGGCGCACGCCGCCCACACCGGGCAGGTAGACGCCGGGCTCCATGGTAATAACCGAGCCGACCTCAATGATGTTCTTGCTACGGTTGAAGTTGGGCAGCTCGTGGATGTCGATACCAACGCCGTGGCCCAGGCCATGGTTGTAGTAATCGCCATAACCGGCATCGCCGATGATCTTCTTGGAAAGCTTGAAAATGTCGTTGCCCTCGACGCCCGGATGGATGGCGGCGACGCACTCCTCGTGCGTACGGCGCACGAGCGCGTACAGGTCGAGCTGCTCCTGCGTGGGCTCGCCCATCACGACGGTGCGTGTCATGTCGGAGCGGTAATCACAGTAGCCCGCGCCGTAGTCCATCAGGACGAAGTCGCCCTTCTCGATGACACGGTCACTCGGCACGGCATGCGGGTTGGCGGTGTTGGGGCCGCTCGCCACAATGGAGCCGAAGGCCAGGCTGTCGGCGCCGTTGGCGAACATAAAGTTCTCGAGCTCGTTGCGAACCTGCTTCTCGGTCATACCGGGCTTAATGAAGCCGAGCATGTGCTGGAAGGCGGCATCTGTGATCGACTGCGCATGGCGCATGAGCTCGATCTCCTCGGCGTCCTTGATGGCGCGCATCTTGCGGATGTCGTCATGCATCAGCGGCAACATGCAGGTGACGGAACGATCCTCCAGACCACGCTGAATGCCCTGGTAGAAGTTGATCTGCATATCGTCCTCGACAGCGCAGACGCGGCACTTGTTGGCTGCGATCTTGCCGGCGACCCAACCGGGGATGGTGCCCTCGTCCATGTCGTAGACCCAGGGGCTGCCGGCGGGCGTGTTCTCCTCAAAGCTGTTGAGGTAGCGCGAGTCGGTGTGGAACAGGCACTGGTCGGCCGTAATAAACGCAGCGTGCGGGAACTCGAAGGTGTAGTCGAAGACGCCCTTCACGCCCGTAAGCCAACGAAGGTTGGCCTCGTCGCGCACCACGATGGCGTCGTAGCCACGCTCGACCATCAGGGCACGGACACGCTCGATACGACCGGCAGGACCGGCAGCAAACTCAGACATGCAGATTCCTTTCTTGTTGTCTCTATATAGACGGGACGGGACTCAATCGAACGACGGAATCGCATGCGATCCGCAACCGATTGAAAACCCGCCCCTCAACATGATACGAAAGACAATGGATGTCAATAAATCTTAGAGAAGTTCTTTGCGAGAAGCCAAGTAGGCGTGAGCATGGCGCTCAAGAACCTCGTCCTCAACGCTCGTTAGACGAATGGCGCCGAGTGCCGCGGGCAGCGGCAACATACTGCGGTTAGAGCGGGCGAACTGCTGCCTGCGGAACTCCTCGATAAACGCGGTGGGCTCCAGGTCGAAGGCAAGTTCCTCGATGCCAAAGTCCTCCAGGCAGTCATCGACCTCAAAGACGTAATCGATATCAAAGTCGCAGGCATCATGTGCTAGGCGCGCCTCAAAGCGCATGCCCTCGGATAACAGCTGATAGGCAGGGACCTGCGAAGCGGCATCGCCCAAGCAGGCGCGCAGGGTACGCTCCCCCGTCTTGCCAAAATCGAGCGCATGGCGAGCGCTCGGGTTCGTGGCCATCAGTACGTCCTTACGGGCAGTCTGAGACCATTGAACGGCATTGACGAGCGCGACCTCCTCGGCCGCGAGAATCTCGGGGACGGTCTCAGTAAACTGATTCCAGCGGGACTTACTGCTCGAAAGCATGGTGCCAACAAGCACCACAAAGCCGAGCTTGAGGTCCTCGGGGTCCGCCTCACGAACAAGGTCGAGGTCACACACGACCAAGCCCGGTTCGGGACGGAACGCGATAGCGGGAAGCGCATTGGCCGACGAGGCGACGAGCGGCTTCATGGTCGTCGCGACCGTGAGCATGGCGTCGAAGGTCGTCGGCAACAGCGCGCACTCGGTTCGGCCGCACCACTGGTTGGCGCACCAGCTAACAACCGAGCAGGTTGCGGCATCGCCAACGGCGACAACCAGATCGTCGCAGGTAACGCCGTTGGCAGACAGGGTGCCAAAGATAGCATCAGAATCGGCCAGCGTGGCACCAGCAGGCGAAACCTCAAGGACTAGCAGCGACACGGCAAAACCGGCGTCGACCAGCGCATGCTCGACGACTTCACCAAAACGCTCGGATGTGGCGGTGTTCCAAACGACCATCGCGCGCTTAGGCTTGCCCACGGCCGAGGCAAACATACGCGACAGTTCATCGAACGCACCCAATCCGACACGGACATCGACGCTGCGGTTTTGGAAATTGATCAGTTGACGGCGAATCATAGCAGCCCACGCTCCAAAAGCATCTCGGCACAAAGGTAGGAAACGTCCTCGAAGGACTTGTTGCGAATATCAAGGGTAAGGTCGGCGGCCTGGCGATACAGCGGACGGCGATGCTCAAACAGGCGCGCGGCATGCTCGGGAGAGCGAAAATCGGGGCGCGTGTCGGACCGACGAATCTGGCGAATCGAATCCTCGAAGTCGCCCTCGAGGTAAACGCACGTACCCATATCGTGCATCAGCTCAATATTCACCGGCGTCTCGACGATACCGCCCCCGCACGAAACCAACAGGCTGCGCTCGCTTTGGAGCGAACGGAGCGCCGAGGTCTCGAGCTCACGAAAACGATCCTCGCCCTCGGTCTCAAAAATCTCGGTTACCGACTTACCGCAACGGCGCACGACCAGTCGGTCGGTATCGATAAAACGCCGCTTGAACATAGTGCCGACGTTGCGCGCGAGCGTCGATTTGCCCGCGCCCAAAAAGCCGATAAAGAAGATATGGTCGCAGCCGTGTTTGGTGTGCTGGGACATAGCGAGACCTATTCCTCGCAGTGAAGGTCGCGCAGGGCCCGGCGCTCAAAGATACGGAAGATCTGCGTATACCACAGGTCCTGCGTCGCCTGCGGCTTTACCAGGATGGTATCGACGCCGGCGAAATTGCCGCTCCACACGTCCGTGTAGAGCTGATCACCGATCAGCACCGCCTCGTCGGCTGTGGCGCCGAGGCGCTTAAGACCCGCCTTGAGGGCAAACGGCGCCGGCTTCATGGCGTGGCTGATGGCCTCGAGTCCCAGCTCGCGTGCAGAGCTCATGACCTGGTCGCGATGCCAGTTGTTGGACACCATGCACAGCTTAAAACCTTTGGCGCGGGCGGCGTCGAGCCAAGCAGAAACCGCGGCGGGAACCTGCTCGGTGTCGCGCGGCACCAGGGTGTTATCGCGATCGAGCAGAATGGCGCGTTTGCCGTCGGCCCACAGGGTATCAAGGTCGATGCGATCGACCGAGGCAACGTAACGTTTGGGGCTAAAAATCCTCATGCTAATTCCAAGACTGTTGATGCTCTTCGTAGGTTTGCGAGAAGTACTCCTCGTCCTGCGTAATGTAGAAATACAGGTCCTCGGAGTCGGTCGGCTCAAGCGTGGCCTTGAGTGCCTCGAGCGACGGAGAGCAGATGGGCGTGGGCGGCAGACCCTCGTGTTTATAGGTGTTATACGGACTATCGCTCTGCAGGTCGTCGGCGGTAACCTCGCCACCGGTGACATACATCATGGTCGCATCGCTGTTGAGATAGCGCAGACCGTCGAGTTTGCCGGCAAGGCGGTTGTAGAAGACCGAGGCCACGTGCGCACGTTGATCGGCGTTGAGGCCCTCGCGCTCAACGATAGAGGCCAAGTTGACGATGTCGTAGTCGGACATCTCCACACCGTAGCGTTCCTTGATCTTGGCTTCGCAGCTCGCAAAGTCAAGCGACTTGTACTCGGTCTTAAACTGATCGAGCATAGCGCGAATCACGCCATCGGCCGTCGGCGAATCACCCAACGAATAGGTCTTGGGGAACAAGAAACCCTCGAGCGAGTCGTTGGCGGCGCCCTTAAGGAAGCTATAGTCGTCCACGTAGTTGGAGGCCTTGGCCTGGTTGAGGAAGTCTTCCTTAGAGATGCTGTCGTAGGCCTGGGCCACACGGTCGGCGACTTGATCGACCGTCAGGCCCTCAGGGATAGTCAGCGTATTGGAGCCCGCGTTGGGGCCTTCCATGAGCTGCTGAACAACCTTGGTCGCATCCATGAGTGTGGTGAACGAATAATCACCAGGCTTGAGCGACATATCGGCGTTGAGCTTTTTCACCGCCGCATAGTAATCCTTGGGATTTTCTACGATATGGTTCTCGGAGAGAATCGAAGCGATGCTGTCACCCGAGGCACCATCGGGAATCGTGATAGTAACCTGCTGGCCTGCAACGACTTTCGCACCCTCACCGCCAAAGAAGCCCTTGACGGCTGGCACGACAAAGAAAACGATCGCGACAAGCGCAAGCACGGCAACAACGCCACCGATAATCATAGGCACCGGGGAGCTTTTCTTTTGAGCACCGCGACGAGCATGCGTGTTGTAGCTCGAGCGGGTCGCCGGAGCAACGCCATACGAACCACGAGCGTGATGCGAATGCGATTGGGGGGCCTGCGTTCGCTGGGTAGGTGCCTGCTGCTTAAAGCGGGTGCCGCCTGCAGGCTGGGCCGTACGAGCAGTGGGCTGCTGAGCCGCGTGAGAAGCCGAATGCTGAACCGAACGAGCAGAAGGCTGCTGACCCGTCCGTTGAACAGGTTGGGCCGAACGAGAGAAGGACTGCGCCGGGCGCGCGGCAGGCTGAGCTGCGCGCTGCGTCGGCTGTGCCGGACGCTGGCCAGGCTGGGCAGGGCGCGACGCCGGCTGCTGTGTACGATTCGGCTGGCACGGATCGGAAGCACTAGGCATGCGAAACCTCCTCGTTTTTACGATCGAGCCACGTCTGCAAAAACAGGCTGGCGGCAATCATGTCGATCTTGCCCCTCATCTGCTTTTCGTTGAGTCCCTGCTCGCGCAGGATACGCTTGGCCTCTTGCGAGGACAGACGCTCGTCCTCAAACTCCAACGGAAGATCGAGCTCGTCGGCAATCTTTTGCGCCACAGCGGCAACGCGCTCGGCCTGAGGGCCGGGCTCACCGGCCATGGTCAGGGGACGTCCGCTTACCAGGATGTCGGGCTCATAGTCCTCAACCAGGTAGCGGAACGTCTTGGCCATACCGGTGACCTCGGCAGCCGGAAGCACCTTGACAGGCATCGCCATCTTGCCATCACGGCTCGAGACGGCGATGCCAATCCTGGTCTCCCCTATGTCCAGCGCGAGCGCAACCACAGCGACTTCTTAGATTCTTAGGCGCCGAGCGCGGTCTTAGCGGCCGCGAGGGCATCGGCGATGCCGGCAGCATTCTTGCCACCGGCCTGGGCCATGTTGGGACGACCGCCACCGCGACCGTCGACCAGACCCGCGATCTGCTTGATCACGTTACCGGCGTGGAAACCGGCCTTGACGGCGTCATCGGAGCCGGCAGCGAGCAGGGCCGGAGTGCCCTTCTCAGTCACGCTGGCGACGACACAAGCAACAGGGCCGGCGACCTTCTGATGCACGGTATCCCATACGTTGCGCAGGTCGGCAGCCTCAAGGCCCTGGAGCTCAGCGACAACGAGCTTATAGCCGTCGAGCTCGACGGCGCCCTCGATGGCGCTGGAGATGGCGTCGGAGGAGCCACCGGTCAGAGCCTTCTTGAGCTTATTGGACGTCTCGCGCAGCTCGGCCTGCAGGTTCTCCACGCGAGCGGGAACCTCATCCACGCGGCACTTGAGCGCAGTAGCAGCGGCGTCAACGAGCGCCAGGCGGTCGGCCATGTAGTCGAGGGCACCCTTAGAGGTCACGGCCTCGATACGGCGGACATTGGAGCCCGTGGAGGACTCGGAAATGATCTTGAACAGGCCGATCTCGGCGGTGTTGGCAGCGTGCGTGCCACCGCAGAGTTCGCGGGAGAACGGCTGGTCCTCAGCGCCCACGGAGACAACGCGGACGACGTCGCCATACTTCTCGCCAAACAGGGCGACAGCGCCGGCAGCCTTAGCCTCGTCGATGCCCATGACACGGGTCACGACCGGCTTGGAAGCGAAGATCTGCTGGTTGACCAGGTCCTCGACAGCCTTGAGCTGCTCGGAGGACAGGGCCTCGAAGTGCGTAAAGTCAAAGCGCAGGTGCTCGGGCGTCACCAGCGAGCCGGCCTGGGAGACGTGCTCGCCCAGGACCTGCTTAAGGGCGGCGTCGAGCAGGTGCGTGGCGGTGTGGTTGCGGCGCAGGAAGCCACGGCGCTCGGCGTCGAGCGCGGCGGTAACAGCGGCACCGACAGCCAGCGTGCCCTCGGCAACGTGGGCGACGTGGGCATACAGGCCGTTGTGGTTCTTGGTGTCGGCAACGGTCAGAACAACGCCCTCGGCGGAAAGCTCGCCGGCATCGCCCTGCTGGCCACCCATCTCGGCATAGAACGGAGTGCGGTCGAGAACGACCTCGACGTCCTCGCCGGCGGCAGCGGACTCGACGGACTCGCCGTTGCGCACGATGGCAACAACCTTGGCACCCTCGATCACATCGTTGTCATAGCCATCGAAATCGGTCGCAGCGACCTTGTCGGAAAGCTCGACCCACACGTCGTTGAAGCTGCCCCAGGCATCGCCCTTGGCGTTGGCACGAGCGCGGGCCTTCTGGTCCTCCATGCAGGCAGTGAAGCCGTCCATGTCGACGTCGTGACCAGCGGTGCCGGCGATCTCGACGGTCAGGTCGATGGGGAAACCAAAGGTGTCGTGCAGCTTAAAGGCAACATCGCCCGGAAGCGCAGCACCCTCGGCAAGCGCTGCCAGGGCCTCATCCAGGTAGACGCGACCGTTGTCGAGCGTCGTGGAGAAGCGCTCCTCCTCGGAGGCGACGATACCCTTGACGAGTGCGACGTTCTTGAGCAGCTCGGGATAGGCCTCGCCCATCTGAGCGTTGACCTCGTCGATGAACTTGGTCAGGAAGGCGCCCTCGATGCCCAGCAGGCGACCGTGGAACACGGCGCGGCGGAGCAGGCGGCGAAGGACGTACTCGCGGCCCTCGTTACCGGGCAGGATGCCGTCCGAGATCATAAAGTCGACGGCACGGGAGTGATCGGCGATGATGCGCAGCGAGCGGCTGGCGCCGGAGTAATCGTCGGCGTCATAGGTCTTGCCGCTGATCTTCTCACCGAGCTTGATGAGGTGCTGCATCAGATCGCCGTCGTAGTTGGCGGTCTTGTGCTGCATGATGGCGGCCATGCGCTCCAGACCCATGCCCGTATCGAGGTTGCGGTGCGGCAGCTCCGGCATGGAGCCGTCCTCCTGGCGGTCGTACTGGGTAAACACGAGGTTCCAGAACTCAAGGAAGCGGTCACAGTCGCAGCCGGGCTTGCAGTCGGGGCTACCGCAGCCGACCTCCTCGCCCATGTCAAAGTAGATCTCGGAGCACGGACCGCAGGGACCGGTGGGGCCAGCGGCCCAGAAGTTGTCGTCCTCGCCAAGGCGCGAGATGTGATCCTCGGCAACGCCCAGGGAGCGCCACACGTCGTGGGTCTCGTCGTCCTCGGTAAAGACGGTGAAGTACAGGCGGTCGAGCGGCAGCTTGAACTCCTTGGTGATAAGCTCGAAGGCCCAAGCGCAAGCCTGCTGCTTGGAGACGCCGCCAAAGGAGAAGTCGCCGAGCATCTCAAAGAACGAGAGGTGACGGCCGTCCTCGCCGATGCAGTCGATGTCGTTGGTGCGGACACACTTCTGGCAGGAGATCGCGCCGATCTCCTTCATGGCCTTCTTGCCCTGGTAGTACTCCTTAAACTGGTTCATGCCGGCGTTGGCAAGCAGCAGCGAGGGGTCGTCGGGAACAAGGGACGAAGAAGGATAGAGCTTAAGACCGCGCTCCTCAAAGAAGTTGAGGAACTTGGAGCGGATCTCGGCCGTAGTCATTGACGGGTAGTCAGCACTCATAGAGGGAATCTCCTCGGTTTCACATCGAAACAGTTCAAACGTAACGATATTACCATCCCGCCGCGCAAGTGCAAAAAAGAGGGCCGACATAAAGCCGACCCTACAGCGAAAGTGCACGTTATTTAGGAGTATGCGATGCTTTGAAAAAGGCTACTGTATAATTACATATAAGATTCACCCGGAAGGAGCGATCGATGAAAAGCAAACGATTTGTCCTGAATGCACTTCTGGTTGTAGCACTTTTAGCGCTTTTGGCTTTCTCCTGCTGGTACGCAAACCAACCAGCATTTGGCTACGTATTGTATGCAGTAATGTCCGGCGATAAAGCCTATTACACTTTACGCGCAATTGACGTTCTCTTTTTCTATGTAGCCGGCCCCTTATCAATCGCTTTGCTCGCGTTTCTTGTCATTTACAACTTCAAGAAACGCTAGCGGTGCCTATTTGGAATCCGAATCGTCCATGGAGCCGTCGATGCCGGTTTTGGTATCGTCGTCCGAGTTGGAGTCATCGTCCTTGGCGAAGGGATTCTTGAAAAAGCTCGTCGCATCGGGCTGCAGGCCCGAGAGCTTGATCCAGGGATTCTCGAGCTCGGGCTTGGGCATCGCCTGGGCCTCGGGCGCGGTCTCGTTGCCGATGAGCTCGGACTCGTAAATGAACGTATCGTCTCCAAGCGCATCGTAGGCGGCGACCGGGTTGCCCTCGGCATCGCGATATGGCGTGCCCTTAAATACAGCGCCGTCGTATGCCACGAGCTGGCGACCGGTCTCGTTCTCAAAGTAGTAGACGAAAATGCCCTTGAGGGCCGCGCACAGCGGAATGGCGATGACCATGCCGATGGGACCCATAAGTGCCGAACCAATAACGAGGGCCGTCAGGCTCATGATGGGATGCACCTGCACCGAACTCTGCATGACCTTGGGGGAAATGACGTTATCGGTGACGTTTTGAGCCACCATGGTCACAACGAGCGTCCACAACGCCAGCATGGGGCTGAACATAAAGCCGAGCACCGTGGCGATCGCCGCGCTTACCCAGGGACCGACAACCGGGACCAAGTGCATGATGCCGGTAAAGATGGCCATGAGTGCCGCGTAGGGATGGCCAATGAGCGTAAAGCCGATAAAGGCGAGGATGCCACCGCAGATGGACGTCACGACCATGCCGCGCATATAACCGCCGACCGAGCGCGAAAGAATCGCGACCATAAAGCGGTACGAGGTCTCTTTTTCCTGTCCGATGATGGTACAGACCTCGTGGTGCATACGGGGATAATCGCAGGCAAGCCAGTAGGCAAGCACCAAACCCAGGAAGATTACGAACAGCTGCGAGGCCGTGTTGGTGATCAGCGGGAACACGCCGCGACCGAGCTCAGCGGCGATTTGCGATACGTACTTGGACGCCACAGTAACCAGCGAGGACAGATTATCGTCCAAGTACTCCTTGAGCGGCGTGTTGTTGAGCGTCTTAGCGTGCGAAATCATCTCGTTGAGATCACCGCCCGCAACGCGAAGCTGCTCAGGCAGACGGCTCAGGACTTCCATAATCTGACCGAGCAAAATAGGGGACAGGATGCAGACGACGCCGACGAGCACTGCCACAACCACGATCAGCGCGATGAGCGAACCGATGCCACGACCGACGCCGTGATGCTCGAGCCAGTTAGTGATCGGCGACATCACAAAAGCGATGATGGAACCGACAGCGAGAAACTCGATAACCGGCGCCAGGATACCCATAAGGTTAAAGATGACGGCGGCGATGACAATGCAGCCGACGACAGCCCAAATGCGAAGCGTCAGAATACGAGTATCGCGCAGCGTGCGGTCGGTTTGTTGGGGGTGCTCAATCATGAACGAACCATCACTCCGTCGGGGTCGATCTTGTCCTGTATCTTCTTAAGGGTACGGCGCAGCAGGCGCGAAACCTGCACCTGCGAGATACCCAACTTCTTAGCGATCTCGATCTGGGTCATGCCCTTCACAAAGCGCAGCTCGATAACCTCACACTCACGCGGCGAGAAATCGCGGATGGCTTCCTCGATCACCAGGCGGTCATCGGTAAAATCGAGCTCGTTGTCGTCATCGGCATAGCGGTCGAGAATCGAGGGGGCATCATCGGAATCGGACGCGCCAGGAGCCTCGATGGGCACCGAGGTATAGGCCGAAGACGATTCCATGGCCTCCAGCACCTCGTCGACGGTCACACCCAGGTACTCAGCGATTTCTTCAACCTTAGGCGAGCGCTGCAGCTCGTTAGTGAGCTTGTCGGTAGCTTGGTTAACCTTGGCAGAAAGCTCCTGCAAACGGCGCGGCACGCGCACGCTCCAGCCCTTATCACGGAAGTGACGCTTAATCTCGCCCAGGATGGTAGGCGTGGCAAACGTCGTGAACTCGAGTCCGCGCTCGGGGTCAAAGCGGTCGATAGCCTTGAGCAAACCCAGATAGCCGACCTGCATGAGGTCGTCGAGCGGCTCGCCGCGGTTCTTAAATTTGTTGGCAAGAAACCTTACCAGGTTCATATGGGACATGACGAGCTGCTCACGTGCGTCCGGATCACCGGTCTCTTTGTAGCGACGAAACAGCTCGCGGGTTTTCTCCTTGTCCCAAGCGGTCTTACCGCTCCGGGAACGTTCGGTCATATTAGATATCCGCCTTGAGGTCGAGGGAAAGCGTCAGGGGCGCCGCAGTCTTTTCGTAGGAATCGCACACGCTCGCCAGAATGAGCTCGGCATACACGGCAGCCTGGTCATCCTCATCGACAGTCGCCTGATCGCCAAAGGTAAAGGTCATGCCCACATGCGATTCGTCGACGTCGAATTTGATCGAAATGTCATCGGAATCAACGGCCGTGCAGCCAAAGATAAAGGCTTCCTCGGCAGCCATACGAATGTCCTCGATGCGATCGACGGACATGGAGCACAGCGCACCAACGTTGGCGGCCGTCATACGTACGAGGCGTGCCAGACGCGGATCCCCGGCAACAGTCAGCGTGATGGGGCAAGTTGCTTCGCTACTCATCGCAGGACTCCTCGGAGGTCTCGGCGGGCGTGTAGGTGTAATACTGGGCTGCTTTAGCAGCAGGCTTCTGTGCATCATCGTCACCAGCAGCGGCATCGTCCCCGGCTTCGTCAATCAGGACACGCTCGGTCGGCTGCTCGGCTTCGGCGGCAGCGGAAAGCGTGCGCTCGGCGTCGGCCGCGGGAGCCTTCACCTTGTTAAAGAGTTTCTGCACGGCACCAGCAGCAGAATCAGTCACGCTCGATACGGCATTGCTGGCCTCGGCCACGCTGCCCGTAACCTCGGAAATGTCGCGAACCACAGCTTCGACCTCTACGAGATTGGAGGTAAGGGCGTCGACGGCGGTCTTGCTCGACTTGAGGAGCGGCTCAACCTGAGCCAACGCGGGGGTGAGCTCATCGACAGCGCCATCGAGCTTTGCTACCACCGGCTGTGCCTCGGCGATGGTGTTGTTAAGGTCGCTCACGGTCTTATCGAGCGAATCAACGACGGTGCGGGTCTTTCGCAGCGTGAGCGCGAGCTCGATAACAGCCCACACACCGGCAACGGCGAGCAGCAGCAGGGCGATTTGAATGGGACTCATACAAGCCTCCCGAAGGAATCGAAATACAGACGCTGTTCATGGTACCCCAAAGAAGGGGAAAGATACCCAAAGGGAATGTGCGAGGTCCCAAGGACCTACTTGGGCGCTCTGCCGCTACGGTCGCGCTCGCTTTGCTCTACGCGCCACTCTTCCCAGCCACGGCCCGCAGGCTGCCAAAACGCACCGCGCTCCAGCCCCTCGGGCAAATAACGCTGATCGACCCAGCCTTCGGGATAATCATGCGGATACTTATACACACCGTATTCGTCGCTGCCCGGGCGATGACGATCGCGCAGATAACTCGGCACCTCGCGGAGCCCACTTGAATGAATATCGGCCAACGCCGCATCGATCGAAGCCTCGCACGCGTTCGATTTAGGCGCCAAGCACACATAGAGAGCAGCCTGAGCCAGATTAATACGGCACTCGGGATAGCCAATGACCTCGGCAGACTTAAACGCGGCATGTGCCACCAAAAGCGCCTGTGGGTCGGCGTTGCCAACATCCTCAGAAGCCTGAATCATAATACGACGAGCGATAAACTTAGGATCCTCCCCCGCGTCAATCATGCGCGCGAGCCAATAAATCGTGGCATCGGGGTCGCTACCGCGCATAGACTTAATAAACGCACTGATGATGTCGTAGTGCATGTCACCGTTTTTGTCGTACGAAAAGCCACGGCGCGGATTGGCAATCTTCACGTCGTCAACAGTGATGGGATAGCGCTCCCCCGCCGCCGGCGCGGGCGTTCCCTCGGTATCGGGGCGCGTGACGGCAATCTCGCTCGCAAGCTCAAGCGTCGTGAGCGCCGATCGAGCGTCACCCGCTGCCAGTGTGCAAATGGTCTTAACCGTATCCTCATCGGCCGAGAACTTACCGTTCAAACCCTGCGGCGCCTCGAGCGCACGCTCAATAAGCGTGGCGATATCCTCGTCTTTAAGATGCTCAAGTTCCACCACGCGACCGCGCGAGAGCAATGCCGAGTTGACCTCGAAGTACGGATTCTCCGTCGTGGCGCCAATCATAATGACGGTACGGTTCTCAACTGCATGCAGCAGGGCATCCTGCTGCGACTTGGAAAAGCGATGAATCTCATCGATAAAAAGAATGGTGCGGCGGTCGTACGTATTCAGGCGCGTCTTAGCCTCGTCGATCACGCGACGAAGATCCTTTACGGTGCCCGTCACAGCGCTGACCTCGACAAACTCGCTCTTGGTATGGTTGGCGATAATGTGGGCCAGCGTCGTCTTGCCCGTACCGGCAGGCCCGTACAGAATCACGCTCGAAAGCACGTCGTGCTCGATCGCGGCACGCAGCCATGAACCCTTACCGACGGCCTTTTGCTGGCCCACGTACTCGTCGAGCGAATTGGGTCGCATGCGCACCGCGAGCGGCGCATTTTTAAAGGAACGCTCGCGCGTCGAGGCAGAAAAAAGGTCGTCCATAGCCATCCCGTGCATCAATCAAAAACGTTTTCCACTAACAGTATACCGAATTAATACGAACTACCGTTCGTTAATATAGGTACGGTGCGGAAACTCCAGACCAGGGAACAGCTTGCTCGTCAGCTCGCAGAAATAACCGTCCGTCATGCTCGCGATATAATCCACTACGGCTTGATCCTTGTCGTTCTGCCAGGTATAGGTGCGATTGTAGTAGGAAAGCTGCTGCTCAATGCGCGAAATGTGATGCTTAAAGATGTAAGAGGACTCGTCACCTTCGTTTATATCCTGCAGGCAACGGTCGTAGAGCTTTACGAACGCCTCGCGCAGCTCCACCTCGGAATCGCCTTCGATACCGCCCTTGCTATAGATCTTCTCGTAGTTCTCGCGCTTGGCTCGGCGGATTTCCTCAAACAGGTCCTCGCTCATCTCGATGCGCGGCTTGCCATAGCTGTGCTCGACGATATCGATGGAGGCATGCGTAAGGATCCAGCTGTTGTATGCACCGCCAAGGTCATCGTCAAAGGCGTCGGGTGACAGCAGGCCCGCCGCGATCGCATCCTGACGGTCACGACCGACGTAGGCAAGAATATCCGAGATGCGAACGACGCAGCCCTCGAGCGTCATGGGACGCAGGTGCTCAATCGCGCTATAGCCCGTGGCGATACAGTCCTCAACCGTCTGATCGAACTGGTCAAAGGAGCCCATGTCCGAGAGCTCAAACACACGCTGCTCATATTCGCCGTTGTGGCATAGCACGCCATCGAGCGTCTGAAGCGACACGTTACGGCCGTACAGCGCATCGAGCACACGGACCGACTGCACGTTATGGAAAAAGTAACGACCCGTGCGCTCGTGGTAAATATCATTGAGGAATCGCTCACCGGCATGGCCAAAGGGCGTGTGTCCCAAGTCGTGGCCCAGGCCAATCGCCTCGATCAGATCGCAGTTGAGCCCCAGGGCGCGACCGATATCGCGCGCAATGCGCGAGACAAGCTGCACGTGCAAACCGCGGCGCGACAGATCATCATTGCTACGGAAGCTAAAGACCTGCGTTTTGCCTGCATAACGCGTGTACGCAGGAAGATGAAGAATCTTTTCGGTATCGCGCATAAATGCCGGACGCATAAGCGTGCCTTTGTCGGCAGCGCGATCAATACGACGAATGACCTGATCGTCGTTGCAACGATACGGGTTAACATAGCCCGAAGCACGATCGGTGGCAATGCGCTTGACAAGTTCGGGCGACAACGCCGAGGGAATACGGTCCATGCGCGCCTTAATGACGGCCGTTTCTTGAATAGTTGCCATGGCATGCTCCTTAAGAAGGATGCGCAATCGGTTACAAAGTGCAGCCCACGACCTCGATTATGGCAAAAATCGGCACTAAAAACGGGAGCAATGGCAGGGAGCGCGATTTTGTGAAGAGACAGGAGAGGGCCAGGGCCAGGAGTGCGACGGCAAATGCCACGATGCCACCCATAGGGTCGAGCGTGCAAAGCGCGAAGAGCGCCTTGGCATCCCCCATGCCGATGCCCGGGATTTGGCGAAGACGACGCCAGAGGGACTCAGTCAGCACGAGAGCAAGATACACAATGACGGCAAGACCCGCGTGGTCAAGCGCTGTGTTCAAACCGAGGTCGAGCCAAACACCCGCCAACGCCGCCACGGCACATGCGCCGGCAAGCCCATTGGGAAACCGTCGCTCTCGGGCATCAATTGCCATGCCGGCAAAGATGCAAATCCAAAACGGGATATAGACCATCGGACGCCTCCTCGAGCTGCATCGCAAAAGCAAAAACCACCACAAAGGTGCCTGTCCCCTTTGCGGTGGTTTTGGTGGTGGTTATTTGGCGCCTTGCATGACCTCGTCAAGGGTAACGTTGACGGCGTGCTGCGTCGGCACCCAGTCGACCTTCAGGAACAACGCGGCCACCGTGATGGGGATATAGCTGAACATAAAGATCGGGAAGGTAAACAGGTTAGTCACCAGACGCCACTTTTGCGCGCAGTGAATGTGCTTGTACTCAAAGATAGTCGTGAGCAGCGCCAGGATAAAGAAGGTCTGATACATCATGGCGAAGGTCATAATGAGCGAAGCGGCGCACGCCTGCATCTCGACTTCGGTAGCCAAGAAACCATGCGAAAGGCCACCCACAATCAAGAACGTCGCATTAGCGAGCATCGAGATCAGCGATAGCAGCATACCCGGGGCGATCGTCATGAACATGTCGTAGGCGGCAAATCGATGATAGCGGAACGTCGACTTGACCAGATGTTTGCCGTAGGTAAAGAACACCTGGTAAAAGCCCTTGGTCCAGCGCATACGCTGCTTCCAGGACGCCTTAAACGTCACGGGTTGCTCGTCAAAGAACTCCGCAGGCGCATAACCGATGCGAATGCCGTGAATGGCGCAGAACGTGGTGAACTGAATATCCTCGGTCAGCGTATGGAACTGCCAACCGTGCATGCCCTCGATAACGCTGGCGGAGATGAGGTAGCCCGAACCAGAGACAGCGCAAGAAGTCTTGCAGATGTTGCGCGCGTTATTGAGAAAGCGCGCCTCGCGCAGGTACCAAGTAGCATTAGCTGCCGAGATCCACGAGCTGCCAAAATTCTTGGAGTTACGATAGCTCGTGACCACATGGAAGCCCTGGTCAAAGGCATCGTTCATCTTGGAGACGTAATCGCGGGAGATGACGTTATCGGCATCGAAGATAAAGTAGCCCTCAAACGTGTCGGGATACTCGTTGAGAATGCGATCGAAACCAAAGTCCATGACCCAGCTCTTGCCCTTTCGGGCCAGGTCATTGCGCTCGTAAACAATGGCACCGGCCTCGCGTGCGAGCTGCGCGGTGTTGTCGGTGCAGGCGTCGGCAACGACAAAGACCTCGATAAGCTCGGACGGATAGTCCTGGTCCTTGATGGAGCGTACGAGATTGGCAATTACGGCTTCCTCGTTATGCGCAGCAATGAAGAAGGCATAGCGGTGAAGTTTTTTGGCCTTGGGAGGCGCGACCTCGCCACGAAGAGCGCCAATGACAAAGAAGACCACCTGGTACAGAAAGCAGACCGTGAGCAGCGTGACAACAATCTGGTTGAAGATCACGATGGGTGTGTTGGTTTGTAAAAAGGCGAGCATGCAGGCTCCCGAGAACGCGTTACGTAAACAACCGTATATCTTACCGCAGGCTTACCGAGTTCAAGAAACCACCTAATACTGGCTAGGCTTCGAGCAGACCGAGCTGCGGAACGATTTCGTCGCCGGCAGCGGTGCGGCCAAGCGAGCGCGGGGCCAGGTCGTCAAAAACCGCGGCGAGATCCCACGGTAGCTCGTCGCGGCACTCAATGCGCTCCCCCGTCACGGGATGGTCGAATGCAACACGCCAGGAATGAAGGAATTGCCTGGTCAGACCCTGATCGGCGCGTGCATCGCACTTGCCGTAGAGCGGATCGCCCACGCAGGCGTGGTTAATATGGCGCATATGCACGCGAATCTGATGTGTGCGGCCCGTAAACAGGTGGCACTCGACGAGCGTATAGCCGTCGTCAAAACGCGTGGAATCGAAGCGCTCGAGGACCTTAAAGGTCGTAATGGCCTGGCGCGCGAAAGGATCGTCCGAAACCGCCATCTTGACACGGTCACGCGTAGAACGGGCAATGCCGGTGTTAATGGTGCCCTCATCCATAGCGATATGTCCGTGAACGAGCGTGATATAGCGACGATCGAGCGTGCGCGTGCGAATGAGATTTTGGAGCGCGCGCTGCGTGTCGTCGTCTTTTGCCGCAAGCATGAGGCCCGAGGTATCGCGATCTAAACGATGCACGATGCCGGGGCGGTCCTCACCCTGCACGGTACCCAGATGGTCAATGCCGCAGTGGTAGACCAGAGCGTTCGCAAGCGTGCCGCTCTCGTGGCCATGGGCGGGATGGCACACCAGGCCGCGCTGCTTGGAGAGCACGATGAGGTAGTCGTCCTCGTAACGGATATCGAGGGGGATGGCCTCGGGAATCACATCAGTGGGATCATGCGGCTCGGGCAGGTCGACCGAGATGCGGTCACCGGAGCGCACAGCATATTTTTTTGATAGGCAGGTCTCGCCGTTCACGATTACGGCGCCGCCCTCGATCAGATGCGCGCAGGCAGAGCGCGTGGGGCAGCCGTCGTTGGCACCCAGAAAGGCGTCGAGACGCTGGCCAGAGCAATCGTCGGCAACAAGAATATGGATGTCGGCCATTAACGCTCATTCCTTTCGCGAATCTTGCGGGCACGCTCCCCACGCTGCTTGGCTTTGCGCTTGGCGCGGGCCTCATCACGGGCATTGAGCTCGGCAGTCGCATCGACTTCGCGGGCCGCAGGGCTCAAGAACATGTAGCCGATGAGGGCAAGCACAACGCCTACGGTGATGCCGATATCGGCCACGTTAAAGACGGGAAAGTCGATGAAGGTGGTAGCAATAAAATCGGTCACAAAGCCAAAAGCCAGGCGATCGATCGCGTTGCCAATGGCGCCACCCACGACCATAGCCATGCCCACAACCTCCAAGCGAGCAAACTGGGGCGTGCGAAGCAAGTACACGGCAATGGCGACAATGACCGCAAGCGCCAGCAAAGCGAACGCAACGCCATGCCCCTCGCCCATGCTAAAGGCAGCACCGATATTACGGACAAACATAAAGTCAATGACACCGGGGATGACGGTCACATGCAAAGCGTCGCCCACGGCACGAACCGCAAGCTTGGTCAGCTGGTCAAGAAGCAGCACAACCAGCGCCACCCCACCAGCAACACCCAACCGCCAACGCAAAGGCGGCGTCATACCCCCAGCACGACCCAAATCAATCCCCTACCCTCAAGAACATCGAATTCCGTTTAACGCAATTAACCATCTTATATTGCCACACGCAGAGCGCACGACATATTCGCTAACGCCAGATAAATAACCAGCATAAAAAGAAAGCGGCATTCCGAAAAACAGAATGCCGCTTTTATTCAGCGGAGCAAATGGGCCGAAGGCGTCCAAATTCTCCCAATAACTAAAATGCCGAGTTACTGTGCCTTAAAGGGCATTCGCGCAGCGCTTGCAGATATGCGCGTGGCCGTTGTACTCGCCGACGGTGGTGCGGTAGTTCCAGCAACGGTCGCAGCACTCGCCCTCGGCTGCCTCGATGGCAACGGAGAGTTCCTCGCCCTGAGTCAGCTCAACATCGGAAACGATGTAGAACTCGGCCAGGTCGACGGCCTTATCACCGGTCAGCAGCGCGTACATCTCGGCGGGAACGACCGCCTTGACGCGGACCTGCTGGCTCTTGGTGAAGGTACCGGCGGAGCGGGCATCCTCAAGAGCCTTGGTCACGGCGCTACGGAGCTCGAGTGAAGCCTCGAGCACGCCCTCAAACTCATTGGCCTCGTCGAACGTGATGGGCGACTTGTACCAATCGAGCAGCGCGGCATACTTCTGGTGATCGACGCAGCCGGCGGGCGCATAGGCCATGGCCTCGTCAACCGTGTAGGACAGGATCGGCTGAAGGTCGCGCATGAGCATCGAGAAGAGCTCGGCCAGCACGGTCTGGGCGCTGCGGCGCTCGAGCGAGCCGGGCTTCTCACAGTACAGACGGTCCTTCAGGGCGTCGAGATACACGTTGGAGAGCTCGGTAACCACGAAGTCGTAGAGCGCACGGTAAGCGCGCGGGAACTCGTAGCAAGAGTAAGCGTCGTCGACCTCGGCCTGGACCTGGGTCAGACGGGCAACCATGAGCTTGTCGAGCGGCAACAGGTCGGCAAAGGCGACGCCGTCGGTCTCGGGCTCAAACTGGCCCTCGAGCTCGGAGAGCAGGAAGCGCAGCGTGTTGCGGAAACGACGGTAGGCATCGGACGTACGAGCGAGGATCTCGTGGTCGATGGAAACGTCGGAGCTGGTATCGACAGATGCAACCCACAGACGGATGATGTCGGCACCCATCTCGTCACAGACCTTGTTGGGGTCGATGACGTTACCGAGCGACTTGGACATCTTGCGGCCCTGGCCGTCGAGCGTGAAGCCCTGCGAGACGACCGCCTTATACGGAGCGTGGCCGTTGGCGCCCACCGAGGTGAGCAGCGAGCTCTGGAACCAACCGCGGTGCTGGTCGGAGCCCTCGAGATACACGTCCGCCGGATACTCCAGCTCGGGGCGATACTCGCAGACGGCCTTCCAGGAGACGCCGGAGTCCCACCACACGTCGAGGATGTCCTTATCGGCCTTGAGGTGATGGCCGCCGCACTTGGGGCAGACGCAGGCCTCGCCCAGGTAGCTCTCGGGAGCGTCGGTGAACCAGGCGTCGGAGCCCTTCTCGTGGAAGAGCTTGATGACGGCGTCGAGAGTAGCGTCGTTCATGACCTTCTCGCCGCAGTCGGCGCAGGTGTAGCTGGGGATAGGCACGCCCCAGTTGCGCTGACGGCTGATGCACCAGTCGGGACGCTGCTCGACCATGGCGCCAATGCGGTTAGCCGCGTGGGCCGGATACCACTTGACGTTCTCGCGGACCTCTTTGCCAGCCTGCTCGCGCAAACCGGTCTTGTCCATCGAGACAAACCACTGGTCGGTAGCACGGAAGAGCACCGGATGCTTGCAGCGCCAGCAGTGCGGATAGCTGTGCGTGATCTTCTTCTCGAGGACCAGGGTGCCACGCTCGCGCAGGAACTCGATGATGTGCGGGTTGGCCTCATCGGTGTCCATACCGCTGAAGGGGCCACCGGTACCAAACTCCTCGCCGGTGTAGAACTTGCCGTCGTCATCGACCGGCATGCAGATGTCGGTAATGCCCTCCTTGAGGCAGGCAAAGTAGTCGTCGACGCCGTGGCCGGGCGAGTTGTGGACGATACCGGTACCGTCATCGACACCGACGTAATCGGCCAGCAGCGCCACGCCCTCAACACCGTCAAAGATCGGCTGCTTGTAGTGGATGTGGTGGAAGGTCTCGGCGGGAACCACATAGGGCTTACCGTCGACCATAACCGGGGTGTACTCCCAACCAAACTCCTCGCAGCACTTGGGAGCCAGGTCCTCGAGCATGACCTCGGCACGACCATCGTGCTCAACGGCGACGTAGGCGGCGCCGGGCTTAAGGGAAACAGCCTGGTCGGAGGGGATGGTCCACGGCGTGGTCGTCCAGATGATAAAGTCAACCGGGCCGTCGAAGTTCTCGAGGCCGGCGGGCTTGGAGGTCATCTCAAAGCGAACGAAGATTGAGGGGCTCGTCTCGTCGGAGTACTCGATCTCGGCCTCGGCCAGCGCGGTGTGGCAGTGCTTGCACCAATGAACCGGCTTGTGGCCACGATAGATCATGCCCTTATCGAACATGGCCTTGAAAACCTCGATGTCGGCGGCGTCATGCTGGTGATAGAGCGTCAGGTAGGGGTTGTCCCAATCGCCGAGCACGCCCAGACGACGGAAGCCGGCCTTCTGCAGCTCGATGTTCTCGACAGCGAACTCGTTGCAGAGCTCGCGGATCTTAGCCGTGGGGGTCTGGTTGAACTTCTCGGTGCCGAGCTTCTCCTCGACCTTATGCTCAATCGGCTGACCGTGGCAGTCCCAACCGGGGACATAGGGAACCTCATAGCCCTGCATCATCCAGTAACGGTTAATCATGTCCTTGGAGATCTTGTTCATGGCATGGCCGATGTGGATCGGACCGTTGGCGTACGGAGGGCCGTCGTGCAGCACGAACTTCTTGTGACCCTCGTTCTTCTTCAGAACCTGCTCGTAGACCTTGTTGTCCTGCCAGTCCTTGAGTCGCTTGGGCTCGGACTTGGAAAGACCGGCACGCATGGGAAAACCGGTCTTGGGCAGATTCATCGTCTGCTTGTACTCGTTTGCCACGGTACCCCTTTCATGTCGTGGGCGCGCACGCCCGTTGGGCACCAAAAAAGCGCCCGTCCCTGCAAGCTGGGACGAAGCGCCACAAAACGGGCTGTACGCCCACAAAAGCTCTTCGCTTAACCACCCAGCTTAGATGCCCTCGCCCGCGTAATCGCGCGCTCGCATCCGTTACTCGGCTGGCCTGTATCGACGACCATCTCGGCGATATCTACTAAGACGTGCCTATGCGGCACGTCCGTTGGGACCGCAGCTCCGGGGTGATTTTCATCGGTCGCATGCACGGGATCTCAGCGCTCCCCGCTCTCTGTAGCATGCGGACGGCCGACTACTCGTCCCCATCAACGCTTATGCGGAGTATGCTAGCACGTTCCGCGCCGGCGAAAAACCCTCAACACTGGTTTTATACGTTCGAAATTTCTCGCGGCTGTGGACCTTCTCTTGGAGCAAAATACCTGAAAGCACTTTATCGAACGAAAGAAGGTTGCTATGCGCACGATTGGAATGAGCGACTACACCGTTGGCGAGGATTGCTTTGACGAGCTGTCCGGCGCGCTGGCCGAGTACGGCGCGAAGAAGGTCGCGATCATCGGTGGCAAGCGGGCACTGGCCGCAGCACTTCCCGGTATCGAAGCTGCGCTGGCAGGTACCGACGTCGAGATTCTGGAGACGCGCGTCTACGGTACCAACAGTACGCGTGCCAATATCGCCAAGGTCGTAAACTCCCCCGCCTGCCAGGAAGCCGACGTGCTCATCGCCTGCGGCGGCGGCAAGGCACTCGACACCGTCAAGACGGCTGCTATCGAGCTCAAGAAAATCGTCTTTACGGTACCGACGATCTGCTCCAACTGCTCGGCCGCGACCGCCATTGCCGTTGTCTACAACGACGACGGCTCGCTCGAGGGCTATTCATACCCCAACCGCCCTGCGCACATCTTCATCAACCCCAAGATAATCGCCGAGGCTCCGGCGGAATACTTCTGGGCCGGCGTGGGCGATGCCCTGTCCAAGCAGCCCGAGGTCGAGTACGCCACGAGCGCCGGCAACCTAGAGCACACGGCAGGCCTTGGCCTGGCACTCGCCCATACCTGCTCCGAGCCGCTGTTTACCTATGGTGTGCAGGGTCTTGAGGATGTGCGCCAGAATCTGTCGAGCGAGGCCGTCAAGCAGATCGCGCTCGACATCGTGGTCAACACGGGCTATGTCTCGAACCTGACCAACCAGAACGATTACTACTACAACTCGAGCGTGGCACACGCGTTCTACAACGCTACCTGCAGCATTCCGCGTGAGGGCACCTACCTGCATGGCGAGGTCGTGAGCCTGGGCGTGCTGGTACTGTTTGCCTATACGGGAGACACCGAGAACCTTGAGCGCTACGCCGCCTTTAACAAGCAGATGGGGCTGCCCGTGACGCTTGAGCAGGTCGGCCTTACCGAGGCCGACATCCCGGCGCTGTGTGAGTATGCCCACGCCACCAACGAGTGGAAGCAGGGTAACCCGGAGCCCTTCACCGACGAGAAGTTCGCCGCCGCCATCAAGGCCGCCAACGCCTACGGCCACACCCTCTAGGTCTAGCCCAAAACCACCACAAAGGGGACAGGCACCTTTGTGTTGGTTTTTTTTGCTCCAACATTCAGTTCACACTCGAACCCGATTCTATACGAGAAAGGGTCCGGGTACGTTTTTTGTTTATCGGTAATTCTGCGGAAGGACCACTCGGAACGGTAAACAGAAACGAACAGAGGCAGAATACCATCGTGGTGATGGTATCCTGCCTTTTGTTTTGCGGAACCAAGGTCGCTTTATGCAAACTTGATCGCCACTTATATGGCGCATTGATGGCAATTGCTGCGTACGTGCGTACCGGGAGCCTGTACACCTCTGGCAAGGCGTAACACACTAGACTTTGTTCCAAAGTCCGTGTGCTAAGGGGGCAGGGCCCTTAGAATTCCTGACGCTCCTATTTGGCAAGGTGTTTTTTAGAATCCATTTTGCGCTCGGCCTCGAAGGCCTGCCTGTCCCAATCGAGCGGAAGTCCGGCCTCGACCCATGCCTCGTAGGCCCTCCTTATGGGCTTGAGCTCCCTTTGGCCCC
>CABQXN010000007.1:0-71861 GCA_902468085.1 uncultured Collinsella sp. | reverse complement strand
CTTAATGTGCTCTCCGTGCGAGCAGGACTGTCCGAGCAGGCGACCAAACCCCGCGCCCCGTCCCGGCGAGCGCTTGGGGACCGGTGACCTACAGGTGGCTGATAATCAGTTCCATCTTGCCTTCGAGGTCGATGGAGCTGACGGTGCTCGGGGCCAGCAGGTGGCTTCCCTTGTGGACGGGGTCGCCGCAGACGGTGCCTTCGCCGTCGATGACTGACAGGCACATGAAGGGCCAGCGCTGGTCGAGGGTCTTGCTGTTGTTAACGCGTACGCGATCGACGGTGTAGCAGGGGCAAGACTCGAGCTCGGTCACGCCGTCCACCTCGGGCGCGGTCACCGTGCCGTCGGTCGGAGCCTGAGCATCAAAGTTTATGCAGTCGAGGCTCTGCTCAATGTGCAGGGGACGCAGTTTGCCGTCGGTGCCGGGGCGGTCGTAATCGTACAGGCGATACGTCACGTCGCACGACTGCTGCGTTTCCAAAATGAGCGTGCCGGCCTTGATGGCGTGAACGGTACCGGAATCAATCTGGAAAAAGTCGCCCTTGTGGATCGGCAGTACGTTGAGCATGTCGTCCCAGCGGCCGTCCTTGATCATCTGTGCGGCCTCGGTGCGGTCTTTAGCACGCTGTCCGACGATGATCGTGGCGCCGGGCTCGCAATCCAGCACGTACCAGCACTCGGTTTTACCCAGGCTGCCGTTCTCGTGCTCGGCGGCGTACTCGTCGTTGGGATGAATCTGGATCGAAAGGTCGTCCTTGGCGTCCAGAATCTTAATGAGCAGCGGGAACTCCTTGCCCTCGCAATTGCCAAAAAGCTCACGGTGCTCGGCCCACAGCCACGACAGCGTGTGGCCGGCGTACGGTCCCTCAGCAATCTGGCAGTCGCCGTTGGGATGGGCCGAGATAGCCCAGAACTCACCGATGGGACCTTCGGGAATGTCGTAACCAAATACGGTTTCGAGCTGGCGGCCACCCCAGATCTTCTTGCGGAAGATCGGCGTCAGTTTAATCAAATCGGACATATTCATACCTCCATTGTGTTGCGCGGGCGCCGCGCAAAGCGGCGCAAAACGAGCGCCCGCATGACTACAAAAACCTACGCCAACGTTACATTGTGCAACTCAAAGCGGTCGCCAACGTTGCGCGAGGTCGAATACTCAAAGGCGGCACCGCTGTCCAAAAAGCCAATCTGGGTGAGCTCGAGCAGGGGAGAGCCGGGTTTGGTGTCCAGACGCTCTGCTTCTTCCTCGGTTGCTGCCACGGCGCGAATGGTACGGTGAAAGCTTGAAATCTTCAGGCCACATTGCTCGCGGATGAAGCGGTAGAGCGATCCGTACAGGTCCTTCTTTTTAAGGCCTGGAATCAGCTCGAGGGGCATGTAGGTGTACTCGATAACGACGGGCTTCTCGTCGGCCTGACGCACGCGCACGATGTGATAGGCAAAGTCATCCTCGGCAATTCCCAGCTGGGCTGCGATGTCCGCTGGTGGATTAACAATCGAGAAATCGTAGACCACCGAGGTCACCTTTTCCCCGCGATGCTCATACGAAAAACCCTGGGTACGGTCGTTTTTGCCCTGGAAAAACGCCTGGCCGGGAAGCCCCGCCGTGTCCTTAACGTAGGTACCCGATCCGCGCCGGCTGGTAATAAGACCTTCCTCGGTGATTTGTTCAATAGCTCGTTTGACGGTGATTTTGGAAACGCTATAGAGTTTGCAGAACTCAACGACGGTAGGAAGCTTGTCGCCCGGTTTAAGAGCGCCATCCTCGATAGTGCGACGAATATCTGCAGCTATCGCCTCGTATTTGGGAATCATGGAACCTCCTTTCCAACTTGGTTGAGTATAAAAGAAAGTATAGTTAACACCTAAGCATCCCTATTATATATTGAAAAAGTTCGAGAAAGATATAATTAAAAGTCGCTTTGCATATAAATTAGAGCGCTCTAAATAGATAAACATCTGAGTAATGTCGTGTTAAGCGGCCATTCGCGTTTTCCCAGATAAAACCTGCCAAAACAAACCTGTCCCTTTTTGGTAGGTTTTTGCCTTGGGAGCGGTACCATACAGGCAATGTTTAAACGAGAAAGGCGGGCTCCCATGGAACCTAAGCAGTATTACATCGGCATCGACGTCGGCGGTACCTCGGTCAAGGAGGGTCTGTTCGATGAGGACGGAAACCTGCTTGCCAAGGCCAGCGTGCCCACGCCTCCCATCGTTGACGCTGCGGGCTTTGCCGCGGTGACCGAGGCTATCGACCAGGTGGTCGCCAAGGCCCAGGTTCCGCGTGCCTTTGTGGCGGGCATTGGCCTGGCCGTTCCGTGCCCCATCCCGGCATCGGGCGATGCCAAGGTCAAGGCCAACATTGCCATTAACCTGCCCGAGCTCAAGATTGCCATCCAGGAGCACTGCCCCGACGCGGTCGTTAAGTACGAGAACGACGCCAACGCCGCTGCTATGGGCGAGGCCTGGCTCGGCTCTGCCAAGGGCGTACAGAACGTGGTGATGGTCACTATTGGTACCGGCGTGGGCGGCGGCGTTATCGTTAACGGCGACGTGGTATCGGGCGTTGTGGGCGCCGGCGGCGAGATTGGCCACATGTGCCTGAACCCGGCTGAGGAGCGCACTTGCGGCTGCGGCGGCCATGGCCATCTGGAGCAGTATTCCAGCGCCACCGGCGTGGTGAGCAACTACCTTGCCGAGTGCGAGGAGGCGGGCGTCGAGCCCATCGAGCTGACCGGCCCCTCCGATTCCAAGGACGTGTTCCAGGCCTGCCGCGAGGGCGACAAGCTCGCGCTGGCAGCTGCCGATACCATGGCCGACTATCTCGGCCGCGCACTGGCGCTTATTGCCAACGTGGTTGATCCCGAGATGTTCCTCATCGGCGGCGGCGCCTCTGCCTCGGCCGATGTCTACCTCGACAAGGTTCGCGAGCACTTTAAGCAGTACGCGCTTTCCGCCTCGCGCGAGACGCCCATTAAGGTCGCTTCGCTCGGAAACGACGCCGGCATCATCGGTGCCGCCTACGTAGCCCTGCGCGCCGCCGGAAAATAGCTGGTGCAAGGGGGACAGGTTACTTTGCACCAATATGGTGCAAAAGGGACAACCTTGGCCCAGTGCCTGCCCCAAAATATGCCGTAGCCCTTCCGTCTGCGAAGGCTCGGCATCGGCGTGCTACCATAGCTACGTCCAAGTACACATATCAAGTGGAGGATATCCATGGCAAACGTTCTTGTCTTTGGTCACCAGAACCCCGATAACGACGCCATCATGAGCGCCGTCGTCCTGTCCCAGTTGCTCAACCAGGTTGAGTATGCCGGCAACACCTACGAGGCCTGCGCCCTTGGTCAGCTTCCGGCCGAGTCCGCCAAGCTGCTCGCCGACGCCGGCATTGCCGAGCCCCGCGTGATCGAGTCCGTCGAGGCCGGCCAGCTCGTCGTCCTCACCGACCACAACGAGTCCGCCCAGTCCGTCGCCGGCCTTAAGGGCGCCACGGTCTTTGGCGTTGTCGATCATCACCGCATCGGCGACTTCGAGACCGCCGGCCCGCTGCACTACATCTGCCTGCCCTGGGGCTCCAGCTGCACCATCGTCACCAAGCTCGCCGGCGTGCTCGGCGTTGAGCTTTCCGACGTTCAGGCCAAGCTGCTGCTCTCGGCCATGATGACCGACACGCTCATGCTCAAGAGCCCCACCACCACCGATGTCGACCGCGCCGTCGCCGCCAAGCTCGGCGAGCAGGTGGGCGTCGACCCGGTCAAGTTTGGCATGGAGGTCTTCCTCACCCGTCCGTCCGGCTCCTTCACCGCAGCCGAGATGGTCGGCAACGACATCAAGATGTTCGAGCCTGCTGGCAAGAAGCTGCTCATCGGCCAGTACGAGACTGTCGACAAGACCCGCGCACTCGGCATGATCGACGAGATTCGCGAGGCCATGCGCGCCTACGCTGCCGAGAAGGGTGCCGACGGCATCGTCCTGTGCATCACCGACATCATGGAGGAGGGCTCGCAGGTCCTGCTCGAGGGCGAGACCGAGGCCGCTCAGAAGGGCCTGGGCATTGCCGACGAGCACGACGGCGTCTGGATGCCGGGCGTCCTCTCCCGTAAGAAGCAGGTCGCAGCCCCCATCATGGCCGCCTGCTAGGTTTAGTTGACCAAACGCCACGACCGGATCGCGGACGCCCCGCGCTCCGGTCGTTTTTTGTGCACGTCGCCGCGTCGTCTCCTGGACAGGCGTGCCCGTGCCGTTGAGCAAATAATGTTCAACCTGTGGTTCCGCTTTTCGGCCACGCCTGCGTGCTTGTCGTGCAGGGTAGGCTAGA
Source organism: uncultured Collinsella sp. (assembly GCA_902468085.1). Lineage (GTDB taxonomy): Bacteria > Actinomycetota > Coriobacteriia > Coriobacteriales > Coriobacteriaceae > Collinsella. The sequence continues at coordinate 67,543 of CABQXN010000007.1, read as the reverse complement.
TGCAAGCGTAATACGTTAGAGCGCGGCGCCGCCACTTGGGCGGGCCGTGCTTTTTTAAGACGGGAGCCATCCCGTGAAAGGAGCCGCCCATGGCAGCAACTGAGCAGCTGTTCAACGTTCGTGAGCGCAAGCGCTTTGAACGTCACGACATCTGGGAGCGCATCGCCGAGAACGGCACGATTTCCGCCGCCGTCATGGTCTTCGCCGCCATCGCCGCCGTCATTTGCGCCAATACCGATGCCTACGAGGCCATCCATCACTTTTTGGAGACCCCGCTGTATGTGGGCCTGGGCAACCTTACGGCCGGTCTCACCGTTGAGCTTTTCGTCAACGACTTCCTCATGGCGATCTTCTTTTTGTTGGTGGGCATTGAGCTTAAGTACGAGATGACGGTCGGCGAGCTCAAGAATCCGCGTCAGGCCATGCTTCCCATGCTGGCGGCCGTGGGTGGCGTCGTCGTTCCCGCCTGCATCTACCTGATCTTTAACCATGCCGGCGCCCACAACGGTTGGGCCATCCCCATGGCAACCGATATTGCCTTTGCGCTGGGCGTGCTGTCGCTTTTGGGCAATCGCGTGCCCAACGGCGTGCGCGTGTTCTTCTCGACGCTCGCCATCGCCGACGACCTCATCTCCATCGCCGCCATCGCCATCTTCTACGGTCAGAGTCCCAATCCGTTTTGGTTGGGTGCCGCCGCGCTTGTGACCTGCGCGCTCGTGTGGCTCAACAAGACGCAGCATTACCGCCTTGCCCCGTATTCGGTACTGGGTTTGCTGTTGTGGTTCTGCATGTTCAAGAGCGGCGTCCATGCCACGCTTGCCGGCGTCATCTTGGCCTTTACCATCCCGGCCAAGTGCGGCGTCAAGCTCGATAGCCTTACCGATTGGTTGGGCGAGTGCCTGCCGTTGCTCGATGACCGCTACGATGACGAGGCACACATCCTGGGCCAGCATGACTTTACCGTCTCGACCACTAAGGTCGAGCGCGTCATGCACCGCGTCACCCCGCCGCTCATCCGCATGGAGCGTCTGATCTCCACGCCGGTCAACTTTGTGATTCTTCCGATCTTTGCGTTCGTGAACGCACAGGTTCGCCTAGTGGGCGTGGACATGAGCACGCTGCTCACCGACCCGGTGACGCTCGGCGTGTACTTTGGCATGCTGCTGGGCAAGCCGATCGGCATCTTTGGCATGACGTTTGCCCTGGTTAAGCTTAGGGCCTGCGAGCTACCGCGCAATGTCAACTGGCACATGATTGCCGGTGTGGGCATTCTGGGTGGCATCGGCTTTACCATGTCGATCCTCATCAGCGGCCTTGCCTTCCCGACGGCCCAGTTTGAGGTTCTGGCCGCCAAGGCCGCTATTCTCGCCGGCTCTGTCACTGCGGCCGTACTTGGCATGATCTACATGAGTGTGATCTGCAAGCATCCCGCGCCCAAGGACGAGTAAGAGCGCGAAAACCGGCTCCAGAACCGATTCGGGCGCGTTCAAAATGCGGATTCGGGTGGTGCTTGCCGCCTGCCAGACACGCCAGTGGTCAAAAAACGCCGTTTGTGAGTACTGTCACAAACGGCGTTTCATTTTAGGTGCGAAAAATAATGAACAAAGTTATAAGAACTGTACGTTAATGAGTGACCATCGACTTCCAATTTGGCGCTAGCTGACGGTGATTGGGGAGTTTCAAGTCGAGTTTTGCCGATTTCGACCAAGAATCGCTGCTACTAAAAGGGTAACAGTACTCATATTCGCCCTTTTTTGGCCACAAGCCCTAAAACAAGCCTCGCCAAGGTCGGGAAACGGGCCAAATCGCCGGCCTCGAGGCTTATTCCACGGTGCCGTAGATGGCGCCCCAGCCGTGGGCGGCCAAGGCGGAATTGAGCTGGTCGCAAAGCGATTGGCGGTCGTAGTAGCCGGGCGGTAGCAGGTTGACGATTTCCATGAGATCGGGCGCCAGGTCCAAGATTTCGGCCTGTACGATCAGATCCAGGCGGTCGATGGCGTGACGGTCGTAAAATAGTCCGTCGACCAGGCGCTGCAGGTCGCCGAATTCTTCGGCCTGGAACGATCCGTACTCCATAGTGCCTCCTTGGGCGCTCCACGCCGGCATGCGCGGCGATTCGTAATTCATTGCGATGGACTTAATCTATCACGGCTTCATAACGTTGCGACGGTGGCGGTCTATACTTAGAAGAATTGCAACGTACCGCTTCGTGAAAGGTCGCACCCATGCAGACGATCTACCAGAAGATGGAAACCACCGAACTCGATGTCGCCATCGAGGCGCTCAAGGCCGAGGTCGCCGAGGTCAAGGCCAAGGGCCTGGCGCTCGACATGGCCCGCGGCAAGCCGTCGCCCTCCCAGGTGGACATCTCGCGCCCCATGCTCGATATCCTCAACGCCGACGCCGATCTGCACGATGGCAACGTCGACTGCTCCAACTACGGCTGCTTTGAGGGCATTCCCTCGGCACGCAAGCTGGCGGGGGAGTTCCTGGGTTGCCCCGCCGAGCAGACACTCGTGCTGGGCTCGTCGAGCCTGCTGATCGAGCACGACATCGCCGGCATGTTCTGGCGCTGCGGCTCGTGCGGCAGCGAGCCCTGGGAGGCTTACGAGGCTGCGCACGACGGCAAGAAGGTCAAGTTCCTGTGCCCCGTTCCCGGCTACGATCGCCACTTTGGCATTACCGCCGACTTGGGTATCGAGAACGTTCCCGTCGCGATGACCGACAACGGCCCCGATATGGACGAAATTGAGCGCCTCGTTGCCGCCGACGATTCCATCAAGGGCATCTGGTGCGTGCCCAAGTATTCCAACCCCACGGGTATCACCTTTAGCGAGGACACCGTGCGTCGCCTGGTCGAGATGCCCACGGCCGCGCCCGATTTCCGCATCTTCTGGGACAACGCCTACTGCGTGCATGACCTGTACGACGAGACCGACGAGCTCGCCAACATCTTCGATCTTGCCCGCACGGCGGGCACCGAGGACCGCGTAGTGGCATTCGCCTCGACGTCCAAGATCACCTTCCCGGGTGCCGGTATCGGCTTTATCGGTGCGAGCCCCGCGGTTATCGCGGAGTTCTCCAAGCGCCTGAAGGCCGGCCTCATCAGCGCCGATAAGCTCAACCAACTGCGCCACGTGCGTTTCCTTCCCACCATCGAGGCGGTCAAGGAGCACATGAAAAAGCATGCCGAGTTCTTGCGCCCGCGCTTTGAGGCCGTCGAGCGCAAGCTCACCGAGGGCTTGGGCGACACGGACTGCGCCACCTGGACGCACCCCCGCGGCGGCTACTTTGTAAGCTTCGATGGTCCCGAGGGCTCGGCCCAGAAGGTTGCTGCGCTTTGCGCAGACCTGGGCGTTAAGCTCACGCCGGCCGGTGCCACCTGGCCTTATGGCAAGGACCCGCGCGACACCAACATCCGCATCGCGCCGAGCTATCCCACGGTCGAGGACCTGGAGGCCGCGCTCGATGTGCTGGTGCTGGCTGTGAAGCTTGTCGCTGCCGAGCTTGCGCGTGCCGAGCGCGCCTAACGCGCGGCTTCCCGTACTATCCGCACTTTCGATACACAAAGGAGCGTATACATGGATTTGGGTATTTCCACCAACCCCACGCCAGAGCTCTACACCATTAAGGTAACCGGCGAGATCGATATCTCTAACGCCGATAGCCTGCGCAATGCCATCGACCTGGCGCTCGAGCAGCCCACTGAGGCCGTTGAGCTCGATTTTGCCCAGGTGAGCTACATCGATTCGACGGGCATTGGCGTGCTCGTGGGCGCCGCGCACCACGCGGCCGACCACAGCAAGCGCTTTAGCTGCACCAATGTGCAGCCCCCGGTGATGCGCGTGGTCCAGCTGTTGGGTGTCGACCAAGAGATTTCGATCACCGCTGCATAGTCTTTGCCCCCAAAAGGGCGTGCCGTTTGGCATATGTTTGTGATGCGCTCGGACGTTTTGGCGTCCGGGCGCTATACTTGATCGAATGAATAGACGAGTTCCGGCCGAATGGCGCGGTGCGGGCTCGACTCACATCGAGCCTTGGAGGTATGTGTGTTTGGTATTGGAGAGGGTGAGCTCGCGATCATCGTGGTCTTCGGCTTTTTGCTGTTTGGCCCGGATAAGCTCCCGCAGATGGGCCGCACGATCGGCCGTGCCATCCGTCAGTTCCGCGAGACGCAGGAAAAGATGACGGCCGTTGTTCAGTCCGAGATTATCGATCCGGTGAGTGAGGCCGCGTCGGCCCCGGTCAAGCCCAAGAAGGCTGCTGCGACCGACGACGATTCCGATGCGGACGAGGATGCCGCCGAGACGGCAGCGCCCGCCAAGAAGGAGACCTTTGCCGAGCGTCGCGCCCGTCTTGCTGCCGAGAAGGCCGCGAGCGAGGCTGCCGCCGAGGGCGAGGGTGCTGCTGAGGAGTCCGAGGCCGAGAGTGCCGAGCCTGCTGCTGCCGCCGCCGAGCCTGAGCCTGCTGTAGAGCCGGAGCCCGAGCCCGAGCCGGCAGAGCCCACGACGGCTGACCTCTACGCCCGTCGTCCCCGCAAGCGCAAGGCCGTCGTCGACCAGCTCGCTCGCGAGCTCGAGGCCGAGGACGACGCCGCTGCTGCCGATGCCCCGAAGGGAGGCGATGAGTAATGCCTATCGGACCTGCGCGCATGCCGCTCTTCGATCACCTGGGAGAGCTCCGTCGCCGCCTGACCATCGTGGTCGTGTCGGTGTTTGCCGCCGCCATCGTGCTGTATTTCGCCACGCCCGTGGTGCTCGACATCTTGGAAGATCCCATCCGCTCCTTTGTGCCGGACGGTAAGTTCTACATCACCACCACGCTCGGCGGCTTTGGCCTGCGCTTCTCGCTGGCCATCAAGATGGCCGTGGTCATGTGCACGCCCATGATCATCTGGCAGATTCTGGCATTTTTCCTGCCGGCACTGCGTCCCAACGAGCGCAAATGGGTCGTGCCCACGGTGCTCGCCTCGACGGTGCTGTTCTTCCTGGGTGCCATCTTCTGCTACTTCATCATTATCCCGGCAGGCTTTGAGTGGCTCATCGGCGAGACCTCGGCCGTCGCCACGGCGCTGCCCGATCTGGAGAACTACGTCAACATGGAGCTGCTCTTTATGATCGGCTTTGGTGTGGCGTTCGAGCTGCCGCTCATCATCTTCTACCTGTCCGTCTTCCACATCGTGTCCTACGCTGCTTTCCGCAGTGCCTGGCGTTATGTATACGTTGGCCTGCTTGTGGGCTCGGCTGTGATTACGCCCGACGGCTCGCCCGTTACGCTGGGCCTCATGTATGGCGCCCTGCTCTCGCTCTACGAGATTTCGCTCGCCATCGCCCGCGTGGTCATTACCGCGCGCGAGGGCAAGGAGGGCTTGTTTGTGAGCCGTCTGGACCTGTTCTCGGACGATGAGGACGACGAGGAGTAAATCGGTATGCACGAGGTTGGCATTGTCAACGGCATACTCGATACAGTGATTCGCGCGGCGCGTGGGGCGGGGGCCTCGCGCGCCGTTTTGGTAACGCTGCGTATCGGGGATATGACCGAAGTTGTGCGCGAGGCGCTTGACTTTGCATGGGAGACATTTCGCGACGAGGACCCGCTCACGCGAGGCTGCGAGCTTGCCGTGGAGGAGGTCCATCCGCAAAGTGAATGCTTGGACTGCGGCGAGGTTTTCGACCACGATCGCTTCCACTGTCGCTGTCCCCAGTGTGGTGGTGCCAACGTGCGCCTACTGCACGGCCGCGAGCTCGATATCGCGAGTATCGAAATCGAAACCCCCGACGATTAGCCCGCTAGCCATCTGGTGATGGGGTGTAAAGGGGCCAAAGTAAGGAGCGCTAAGTATGGCCGAGAAAACGATTGATATCGCGTCGCCGATTCTGTCGCGCAACGAGCGCCTGGCAGATCAGCTGCGTCAGCGATTTAATGAGACAAACACCTATGTGATCAACGTCTTGTCGAGCCCCGGTTCGGGCAAGACCACCACGATCCTGGGCACTAACGAGCGCCTGCGCGACAAGGCTGGCCTGCGCTGTGCCGTCATCGAGGGCGATATCGCCTCGGATGTCGATGCCATCACCATGAAGGAAGCCGGCATGCCCGCCATCCAGATCAACACGGGCGGCCTGTGCCACCTCGAGGGCAACATGATCATGGAGGCCGTTGACGCGTTCGACCAGGCCGTCGGTCTGGAGAACATCGACGTCATCTTTATCGAAAACGTGGGTAACTTGGTCTGTCCGGTCGACTTTGACCTGGGCGAGAACCTGTCCATCATGATTCTCTCGGTGCCCGAGGGCGACGACAAGCCCATCAAGTACCCGGGCATCTTCCAGCACGCCGGCGCACAGCTGCTCAACAAGGTTGACGTGGCCCCGGCTTTCGATTTTGACATGGATAGGTATACTAAGACACTCGATGACCTCAATCCGCAGGCGCCGCGGTTTGCCGTGAGCGCGCGCAAGGGCGAGGGCATGGATGCCTGGTGCGATTGGCTCATCGGGCAGATCGAGCAAGCAAGGGCGTAAATCGGCCGCCATACGGGCGGGCGTAGCCGCAGAGACACGAGATAGGAGCCTCTTTTGAAGCTCATCATCGCCGAGAAAAACGACGCCGCGCGGCAGATTGCCGAGCGTCTGTCCACGGGTAAACCCAAAAAGGACAAGGTGTACAACACCGCCATCTACCGTTTTGAGTGGAAGGGCGAGGAGTGCGTGACGATCGGTCTTGCCGGTCACATCCTTGCGCCCGATTTTTGCGACAGCGTGCTGTTCGATAAAAAGCTGGGCTGGTATTCGGTTACTGAGGACGGCGAGATGCTGCCGGCCGACATGCCCGATGGCCTGGCTCGTCCGCCCTACGACACCAAGCGTAAGCCGTTCCTTGCCGATGGCATCTCCATCAAGGGCTGGAAGCTTGAGAGCCTGCCCTATCTCACCTGGGCACCCGTCATTAAGCTGCCGGCCGAGAAGGAGCTCATCCGCTCGCTCAAGAACCTCGCCAAAAAGTCCGACAGCGTCATCATCGCTACGGACTTCGATCGCGAGGGCGAGCTGATCGGTTCGGACGCTCTCAACAAGGTGCGCGAGGTTGCGCCGGACTTGCCGGTCGCCCGCGCCCAGTATTCTTCGTTTACCAAGGCCGAGATCACGCAGGCCTTCGATAATCTCGTCTCGCTCGACCAGAATCTGGCCGACGCCGGCGAGAGTCGCCAGCACATCGACCTCATTTGGGGCGCGGTACTCACGCGCTATCTGACGCTCGCCAAGTTTGGCGGCTTTGGTAACGTGCGCTCTGCCGGCCGCGTGCAGACGCCGACACTCGCCCTGGTGGTCGAGCGCGAGCGCGAGCGCATGGCGTTTGTGCCCGAGGATTATTGGCAGATCCGCGGTATGGGTGCCGCGCAGGGTGCTGCCGAGGACGATCGCTTTAAGATCGCGCACAAGACGGCGCGCTTTACCGACAAGGATGCTGCTGAGACGGCGTACGGTCACGTTGACGGTGCCAGGACGGCAACCGTCGCCGCGGTGACCAAGCGCTCGCGCAAGCAGCAGCCGCCCACGCCGTTTGCGACCACCTCGCTGCAGGCTGCCGCCGCGGCCGAGGGCATCTCGCCTGCGCGTACCATGCGCATCGCCGAGTCCCTCTACATGGCGGGCCTCATCAGCTACCCGCGTGTCGACAACACCGTGTATCCCGCGACGCTCGATTTGGGCGCCGTGGTGCGCGACCTGGCAAAGATCAACCCGGCGCTGGCGCCCGTGTGCAAAAAGGTGCTTGCCGGCCCCATGAAGCCTACGCGCGGCAAAGTCGAGACCACCGACCACCCGCCTATCTATCCCACGGGCGAGGGCGATCCGTCCACGCTCGACGGCGGCCAGCGCAAGCTCTACGACCTCATCGCCCGCCGCTTCCTGGCGACGCTCATGGGTCCCGCGACCATCGAGAACACCAAGCTCGAGCTCGATGTGAACGGTGAGCCGTTCGTGGCTTCGGGCGATGTGCTCGTGACCCCGGGTTTCCGCGAGGCCTACCCGTATGGCCTTAAACGCGACGAGCAGATGCCGCCGCTTGAGCAGGGCGATACGGTCGACGTATTCGACATTAAGCTCGAGGCCAAGCAGACCGAGCCGCCCGCGCGCTACAGCCAGGGCAAGCTCGTGCAGGAGATGGAGAAGCGCGGCCTGGGCACCAAGTCCACGCGCGCGAGCATCATCGAGCGCCTGTACGCCGTGCGCTATCTCAAAAATGATCCCGTTGAGCCGAGCCAGCTGGGTATCGCCATCATCGATGCGCTGTCGCAGTTTGCCCCGCGCATCACGAGCCCCGATATGACCAGCGAGCTCGACGGCGACATGACCCGTGTGGAGCGCGGCGAGGATACCGAAGAGCATGTCGTGATGCACTCGCGCGCGCTGCTGGCTGGCGTGCTCGACGAGCTGCTCAAGCACACGCAGGAGCTGGGCGACGCCATCAGCGACGCCGTCACGGCCGATGCGCGCGTGGGAGCTTGCCCCAAGTGCGGCAAGGACCTGGTTATGAAGACGAGCGCCAAGACCCGTGGCAGCTTCATTGGCTGCATGGGCTGGCCCGACTGCGATGTGACCTATCCGGTGCCGAGCGGCGTCAAGGTGAGTCCGCTCGAGGGCGAGGCGGCCGTGTGCCCCGAGTGCGGCGCGCCGCGCATTAAATGCCAGCCGTTCCGTCAGAAGGCTTTCGAGATCTGCGTGAACCCCACGTGCCCCACCAACTACGAGCCCGACCTTAAGGTGGGCGAGTGCAAGGTGTGTGCCGAGGCCGGACGTCATGGCGACCTGATCGCGCACAAGAGTGAGAAGAGCGGCAAGCGCTTTATCCGCTGCACCAACTACGATGACTGCGGCGTGAGCTATCCTCTGCCGGCGCGCGGTAAGCTCGAGGCGACGGGTGAGACCTGCCCCGAGTGCGGCGCCCCCATCGTGGTGGTCAACACGGCGCGCGGCCCGTGGCGTATCTGCGTCAACATGGACTGCCCGACCAAGGAGAAGAAGCCCGCCCGCGGCCGCAAGACCACGACTAAGGCGAGCACGGCCAAGAAGACGACGGCGGCCAAGAAGACGACGGCTAAGAAAGCCACTGCCGCCAAGAAGACGACCGCGAAGAAGTCGACTGCCAAGAAAGTAGCCTCCGACAAGTAACGGCGCGGTCGAAACATTGCCTAAAAAACGAGCGAGGACCCCACGATCCTCGCTCGTTTTTTTGACCGGCAGTTAGGGACGTTCCTTTTCTGCCGGCAGTTTAGGAACGTCCCTAACTGCCGGCTCGGGAACGACAAAGCGCTAGTTCACTTCGACGGGTTTGGCGCCGGGATAGCGCTCCTCAAAGTCTAGGCGATACTTATTGTCATTGGTGCCCGCCACGTTGTCGCGCGACAGCGGCGCCACGATCTCATTCTTGTGGTCCGCAGGCTTGGCGTATTTCAGGCTGATCTCCCAGGCATCACAGATTGCGTCAATGCGGTGATCCAGGTCGTCGTACAGGGCGATGATGTCCTTCCAGGAGCTATAGTTCTTGGAGCTCGTCGGGACGTCTAGGTCCTCGACGATGTCGTAATACTGCTCGATGGTGTCCTCTGTGCGCTCGGCGACGTCGGCGAGATTTTGACGGGTGGTCCGATCCTCTTCCAGATAGCTGCCGTTGAAGTTCTGCGCGCAGCCACGGACGTAGTTGTCGAGGTCTTCGAGCAAGTCGTAGTATTCGCTCAGGCGACGGTAGAGGTTCTGCTCGGAGAGCGTTGCTTCGCCGCCATCCTCGTCGTCATCGTCATCATCGTCGTACAGGCTGTTGGGATCGCCGAGAGGCTTTAGGTCATCGTCGTCGACGTCATGGTGCAGCTTAGCTACCTCGGCAGTCGTCTGCGTGGCGGCGCTGTCGAAAGGCTTGATCACAAAGAAAACGACCAGGGCGATGATGATCGCCACCAGCACAACAATAACGGCGATAAGCGGCCCGGTGCCGCTCTTTTTGGGAGCGGGGGTCTGTGGCGAAGCGGGCGTGTATGCGGGAGCCGGCTCCTGTTGGGGCGAGCCGCTCGCGACGGGTATGCGCTGCGTGGTCTCGACGGCCGCAGGGCTTGCGGCGGGGTCGGGGCGATAGGCGAGGGGGTCGTCCGCCTTGGCTTGCGGCGTATCAAGGGAGCCGGTCTGCTCAAAAGCGGGCTGGCTATCGCTCGCGGTTGTTTGCTCAACGGGTGCACCGCACGAGGTGCAGAACTTGGCATTATCTGCAAGAAGCTTGCCGCACGAGGCGCAATACCGAGACATTGCCACTCCTTTCGCCACATTTCAATGCAATACGACGATTATACCCAGCACCCCAAAAAGCCGGCAGTTGGGGACGTTCCTTTTCTGCCGGCAGTTTAGGAACGTCCCTAACTGCCACCTGAGTAGCCATTGGCTAGGTGGGATTTGGGACGCGCCGAGCACTGGGGTATCATGGCTTGGTTGATATATCTGCATTTACGCGCCTTGTAGGAAGGGGCTGCGCCCATGGCTTTTGAGCCCGCTCAACATAGCTTCATTACGCTCGAGGGTGTCGATGGCGCCGGTAAATCTACGCAGGCGCGCCTGCTTGCCCGTGCGCTCGAGCTCGCTGGCTACCAGGTTGTGAGCCTGCGCGAGCCGGGCGGTACCGCCATCAGCGAAAAGATCCGTGCTCTGCTGCTCGACCCTGCCAATACGGCGATGGGCGACACCTGCGAGTTGCTGCTGTATGAGGCCGCCCGTGCCCAGCTAGTGCATGAGGTTATCGCGCCCGCCCTTGCTGCCGGCAAGGTGGTCCTGTGCGACCGCTTCTACGATTCCACGACCTGCTATCAGGCGTTTGCCGACGGCCTCGATCGTCAGATGGTGCGCGATGCCAACAACCTGGCCGTCGCGGGTACGCACCCGGCGCTCACACTCGTCTACCACATCACGCCCGAGCAGGCGGCGCTGCGCATGGCAGCCCGTGGTGCGGCAGATCGCATGGAGGCTAAGGGCATGGCCTTCCAAGAGCGCGTCTACCAGGGATTTTGCGCCATTGCCGCCGAGGAACCAAACCGCGTAAAGCTCATCGATGCGACCGCGTCCATCGAGGAAGTCTTCGCGCAGACGGTCGAGCGGGTTCGCGCCTACGGCCTCGACATTTCCCAAGACGCCGTCGCCGCCGCACTTGCCAAGGAGGCCGAGTAACGTGGCCCCCGCTCAGGCAAGCCTGCTGGCCAAGCTCGACACCCAAGAGCGCGTGCGCGACTTTTTGACCAACGCCGTCGCCAGCGGCCGTGCATCGCACGCCTACCTGTTTTTGGGCGCTCCCGGCGCCGGCAAGCTCGATGCCGCATGGGCGCTCGCCCAGGCCTTCCTGTGCGAGCAGGACGGCTGCGGCGCATGCGACAGCTGCGTGCGCGTTGCGCGGCACACGCATCCCGACGTGCACTATTACACGCCCGAGAGCGCCACGGGCTACCTCATTGCCCAGACCCGCGAGCTGCTCGACGACGTACCCCTGGCGCCCATCCGCGCCAAGGCCAAGGTCTACATCATTGACCGTGCCGAGCAGCTGCGCGCCAACACCGCCAACGCGCTGCTCAAAACGCTCGAGGAGCCGCCCGAGGGCGTTATGTTTATCTTGCTGGGCACCTCGGCAGACGTGATGTTGCCCACCATCGTGAGCCGCTGCCAGTGCGTGCCGTTTCGGCTGGTGTCGCCCGCCGTCGCCGCGCAGGCCGTGAGCCGCGCCACCGGTCAGGACCCTGCGCGTTGCCGCATGGCCGTCGCCGTGGCGGGAAGCCCCACGCGTGGCATCGAGTTCCTCAAGAGCGCCGAGCGCCAGGACGCCCGCCGTCAGATGGTTCGCGCCATCGATTCGCTCATCGCCGCCGACGAGGCCGACGTGCTCAGCCGCGCCAAGTCGCTCATCGTCGCCGTTAAGGCGCCGCTCGCCGAGGTCAAGTCCACGCAGGAAAAGGTGCTCGAGCAAAACGCCGACTACCTGTCGCGTGGAGCATTGAAGCAGCTTGAGGACCGCAACAAGCGCGAACTCAACGCGCGCGAGCGTTCGGGTATCATGGAAGCGCTGGCGAGCGCGCGGACGCTCATGCGCGATGTGCTGCTGACGCTTCAGGACGAGGCAGCCGACGTGGTGAACGAAGACGTGCGCGACACGATCGGGCGGCTTGCCGCCGCGACGAATGTTGCGGGTGCCACACGGGCGCTCGAGGCAGTCGCGACCGCCGAGCGCAACATCGCCAGAAACGTTACTCCCCAGCTGGCCATCGAGGTCATGCTGTTCGATATCAGGAAGGCACTGAAATGCCGTTAGTTGTACCCGTTAAGTTTACCTACGCCTCGCGCGACCTGTGGTTCGACCCGCAGGATCTGGATATCCTCGAGGCCGATTATGCCATTTGTTCCACCGAGCGCGGAACCGAGATTGGCCTGGTCACGGCCGATCCCTTTGAGGTGCCGCAAGACGAGATCGGTCAGCCGCTCAAGCCCGTGCTGCGCGTGGCGAGCGACATCGACCTCCAGCTTGCCGACGACCTGGCCATCCAGGGCGACGAGGCCATGGTCGACTTCCGCCGCCTGGTCAAGGAGCTCGACCTCGAGATGAAACCGGTGGGCGTCGAGTACCTGTTTGGCGGCGAGAAGGCCGTGTTCTACTTTGCGGCCGAGGAGCGCGTCGATTTTCGCCAGCTCGTCAAGGATCTGTCCTCGACGCTGCACATTCGCGTCGACATGCGCCAGATCGGCGTGCGCGACGAGACCCGCCTGGTGGGCGGCTATGCCCAGTGCGGACAGGAACTCTGCTGCACGCGCTTTGGCGGACAGTTTGAGCCCGTCTCGATCCGCATGGCAAAAGAGCAAGACCTGCCGCTCAATTCCTCCAAGATCAGCGGCGTCTGCGGCCGTCTGATGTGCTGCCTGCGCTACGAGTTCGAGGCCTACAAGGACTTTAAGAGCCGTGCGCCCAAAAAGAAGACGCTCATCGATACGCCGCTTGGCAAGGCGCGTATCCAGGAGTATGACACGCCGCGTGAGCAGCTGGTGCTGCGCCTGGAGAACGGCAAAGTCTTTAAGGTCAACCTGGCCGATATGACGTGCTCGGAGGGCTGCAAAAAGAAGGCCGCCGAGCAGGGCTGCAGCTGCCGCCCCGACTGCGTGACGCGCGACGTGCTCGAGCGCATCGAGTCGCCCGAGATGCGCCTGGCGCTCATGGAGCTCGACCGCGAGAACGGCGTCGACGTGGGCGATGGCCTGTCGAGTGCCGACCGTCTGGCCGGCACGTCGATGCCCAAGCGCCGTCGTCGCGACGTCGATTCCGATGCCCGCGCTGCTCAGAGCCAGGGCGAGGGCCGTGGCCGCGGAAAGGGCCGCGGCAAGGCCGAGGCGCCCGAGGCCGAGGGGGCGGCCGATGGCCGTCGCCGCCGCAAGCGCGCGGGCTCGGGCGATGCTACCGAGGCTGCAACCGCGGGCAAGCACGCCTCTCGCGAGCGCGAGGTTCAGCAACCCCAGCAGCAGAATCGCGGCGGTGGCATGAACCCCACACGTCGCCGCCGCCGTCATCTGTCGAGCGAGGAGCGCGAGGACGCCTTCCGCGCCGCAGCTGCTCGCGAGGCCGGTGCCGCTTCCAAGGGCGCCTCGGCCTCCGATGCGCCTGTCGACAAGAGCGGCAAGTCACGTGGCGAGGAGGAGCGCGCGCCGCGTCCGCGCCGTCGCCATTCCTCGGGCGCGCAGCAGAAGCCCTCAGTGCCCTCCGTGGCCGATCAGGTCTCGGATGGCGAGGTCAAGGTCACGCGCCGTCGTCCCGGAGATGGCGGGGGAGCGGCTGCCAAGGCTTCGCGTGGCGCCGCTCGCGACGAGCGCGAGCCGCGCGAGGATCGCGGTGGCGAGGGCTCGGCCGACCAGGGTCAAAAGCGCCGTCGCCGTCGCCGTTCCCGCAAGCCGCGCCAGGATGGTGGCGAGGGCTCGACCCCGTCTTCGCCCGCACCACAACCGCCCGCCGGCGAATAACGCCCGCGAGCGGATTTAGCCCGCCTTGCCCCGAGCGCATCGGGGTATCATAGCGCCGAATCAACAACCCTCCCTGCGACCGAGCGTAGGGAGGGTTGTGTCTTGAAGAGCCATCTGAACATATTGAGCCGTCTGCAGGGTGCCGGTGCCCTACCGTTTGCGGACGAATTGCTACCGTTTGCCGAGCGGGTGGCACACGAGGCGCTCGAGGCATTGTCGCCAACACGATGTGCCGGCTGCGAGCGCGCCGGTGCGCTTATTTGCCAAGACTGTCTGGCTGCGCTCACGCTCATCGACCCGTGTCATAGCTGCACCCGATGCGGCGCCCCGTTTGGGGATTTGCTGTGCACTGAGTGTTCGGTCGAGGGCACGTCCTCGGCAATGGCGGAGGCGCTCGATCGCTGCCTGGCGTGCGCCGTCTATGCGCATCCGCTGCCGCGCATCATTAAAGCGTACAAGGATGCGGGCGAGCGACGTCTGGCTCCGTATCTGGCGGAGCTGCTCTACGACACCGCCCTGCATGCCCAGGTCGTAGCGCCCGATCGCTACGGAGGTGTGCTGTCCGGTGCGGATGCGGTGGTGTTTGTGCCTGCGACGGCGGCAGCGTTTCGGCGGCGTGGTTTTGATCATATGGAGGTCATTGCGCGCCCATTTTGCGAGTTGTCGGGTGTTCCCTTGCTCGATGCTCTCGTCAAGTACGGGCATGGCGACCAGCGCGAACTCGGTCGTGAGGAGCGCCGCGAGCGTGCCCGAGGCATGTACGAGACGGTTGAGGATGTGCATGGCCGCCGCCTGCTGCTTATCGATGACGTTATCACCACGGGCGCGACGATGGCCGCGGCTTCGGCGGAACTCAAGCGCGCCGGCGCCGCAGCGGTCGATGGCCTCGCTATCGCACGCGTTTGGTAGGGGTGGTTTTGTGTCAGTAAAGATTGAGCGGCGCAACGAGCCGACAGGCGAACAGCTAGCGGCTTCCATAATCCTGACCGGCGCCTCGGCGCTGCGCATGATGCGCGCCGAGCGCCGGCAGATGGGCTACATAAGCTGGAAGGACCTTAATCCCGATGAAGAGCGCCGTGTGCTGCGCACGTCGTCGCCCTCGACCGAGGACATCTATCTTCCCGATTTGGTGCGGATTGGGGCCGCAAGCGGCGAGGCGCAAGAGGATTTGTGCTTGCTGGTAGGGTCTGCAGCGCAGCGCCGCCGTATTCTTGGCGTGAGCTGGTCCGTATGCTCCGAGTTGCCCGCCGGCTCGATTCTAGAGGTGGAACCGGGGGTGTACAGTCTATCTCCCGAGGCCCTTTGCGTAGCCGTCGCGCGCGAAGTCGGCTACATCCAGGCATTTGCCCTGGCCCAGGAGCTGTGCTCTAAGATTTCACTGAGTGACCGCGGGAAGTATCTGCCTCCCTACACCTCGCCTGTCGTGAACAAATTGGCAAAGGACAAAGACCAGCCGCCAGATGTCGGTTACTTTGAGGTCGAGTCCGTGCTGACACCCGATTGCCTGGTAGATTACCTCGCGGCATGCAAGGGGAATGTGGCCAAACAGCTGCTGCGCCTGTGTCCCTACCTGTCAGAAAATCTGCGCTCGCCC
Organism: uncultured Collinsella sp.; assembly: GCA_902468085.1. Taxonomy (GTDB): domain Bacteria; phylum Actinomycetota; class Coriobacteriia; order Coriobacteriales; family Coriobacteriaceae; genus Collinsella. The sequence continues at coordinate 51,922 of CABQXN010000007.1, read as the reverse complement.
ATGGAGTGCATCATGCTCGCTCTATTTTCGCTTCCGTTTTCCTATGGCGGATTTGCCTGCGGTCCCTTTAAGACCGACTACAAGATCGAGTTCGATGACCGTGCGCAGGCAATCTCGGGGATGCCGCATGCAGTTTGCGATGCGTATCAGGAAGCAGCCCAGTTTGACCTGGAATACAACGGTGAGCTGGGCCATTCCTCCCGGAGGGGACGTATCCATGATGAAAAACGCAACACGGGCTTGATTACTATGGGAATTGAGGTAGCGACGGTCAACAACGAAATGCTCTGCGACATGGAAGCGGTGGAAGCGCTCGCATGGCGCATCCACCAGCGCATGAGTAAGCGATATCGCAACCGTGTTGACGCTCGCAGAAAGAAACAAGAGGCGCTATTTAACACGTTGCGGGCGTGTTTTGGGCTTAAACCCGCCTAACAATGCTCTGAAACAGGGGGTTGGATATATGCTCTGGCCAAAATATAGCAAATATGAGTACTGATACAAATTCAGTAACAGCAAAATCAGGGATTTTGGGACTGGAAGAGGGGGTAAATTAGAAAGTTATTAAACAAATGTGGAATATCCTGGCATCAATCTGACGTTATAGAGCGTGAAAACAGCTTGCAGAGCCAAAAACTCCTGCTACTAAATTGGTAACAGTACTCATATTTGCTATTTTTTGGCCACGGCGCCCTAAGACGGGTGTGTTGGGGCTTTCCATAGGGGAGCGACGGGCTCAATCAGAGCACGTTCGGTCCGTCCTGACCTGCGAAATCTGTACTCGCGATGCGAATAACGCCCCTAACCTTAAACTTTAGCTTGAACTTAGCTATAATGCGCTTCGTTCCTACCAGGCTGTGGTTGCGGACGGACGAAATGCCCGTCCTAGTCCAAGACAGACGCGGTCAAAGGGATCCACGTAAGCGACCGCGTGCGCGCGGCGCGATCATGGCGCGTCCTAGATGTAAGCCGCACCGTCCGTTCTACTTTCTTTGGGGCAATACCGCCTCGCGGGCGAGCGGGCCAGTCGTGAAGGTGGCTGCGGCCTCCTGAGCAAACGCCCCGGTGCGCAAGTGTGGGGTCAAATACCAGGTCAGCTGGTGGGAACAACCCGATATTCCGTGCAGGGCACGGATCGTATGCGACACAGAAGGCAGGGTAGCGGACATGGTGAGGGGCAGCTTGATGCATGCGGCTCGGTTAGGTGCTGGGACCGCGGCGGTCATTGCCGTTTTGGGCCTGAGTGGATGCGCGTTCAATCCACTGTCCACGTTCACGACGCCCACGATCGACCAGATCGAGCGCGAGACCGTTACCCCCACGGTATCGGACGATGCCCTGGTCACGCCGGGAACCCTGACGGTCGCCCTCGATACTTCCGATGCTCCGCAAGCCATGCAGGATGCCGACGGAAACCTCACGGGCTATGCGGTCGATGCCGCTCGTGCCCTCGCATGCCGCATGGGTCTCAAGGTTGCCTTTGTCGATGCGTCCTCGGCCGATTCCGCGCTCAGCGATAAAAAGGCCGACATTTTCATTGGCGACGTCAGGTCTACGGACGGCGATATCAGCTCGCTTGGCACCTGTCTGTACGACGCCCCCGCCGTATTCGGCAAGAGCAGTGACGGCGAGTCGCTGAGCGTTTCCACCGAAACGCTTAACACCGCTACCCTGGGCGTTCAGACCTCTTCGGCCTCGCAGGAAGCGCTCGCCAAGCATAGCATTACGGCCAACCAAAAGACCTTCTCCAACATCAACGAGTGCTTCGAAGCACTCGAGTCGGGCGAGGTCGATTACGTGATCTGTGATTCCACGGCCGGTGGTTACCTCGCGCGCCTGATGAGCCAGATCTCTTACGTCGGCGCGCTCGAGACGCCCTCGACGCTCGGCGTCGCGGGCCTCGCGGCCAACGACGAGCTATGTCGTGCCGTGAGCGATGCTCTCGACGGCATCACGGTCGACGGCACGCTCGAGGCGGTCCACTCCGTCTGGTACGGCACGATACCCTATGACCTCACCACCAAGACGGTCTCGGGCGCCGACGTGCAGCCGACCGACACCGGATCCAGCGAGTCCGCATCCTCCGATTCGAACAGCGAGGGTGCAACCTCCGAGGATAAATCGTCCAGCCAGGAGGGCGCTATCACCGACGACGACATTAACAAGCTCAATAGCTAGTTATTGCTAGGGGTGGCGTCTGCCATACATTGAACAAGGCGCTTCTTCACGGTTTCAACACGCATAGCCGGGTCTCCCCAATAGGGGAGCCCGGCTTTTCTATTTTGATAAAACCAGCAGGTCAAAGCTAATTTCCAGGAGAAAACCAACTCCGCCGACGCCTTCCTATAGCGCACTTTGCCACAGAAAAGTGCGAGACTTCGGTATGCGGTATCAAGCAATCGTTATTCGGGTCTTTGGGAATTCGGGTGATTAAATGCACGGCAATGGGTACATAGCCAGTACAGTAAGTCCCCGAGGCAGATTGGAGCCACGTATGGATATCAAGGTTTCTGGACGCAAGACGACGGTAACCGATGCTCTGCGTGCGCATGTGGATGAGAAGATCGGCGAGGCGCTCAAGGTTTTCGATATCGAGCCCATGACAGTCGACGTCGTGCTTCGCTATGAGAAGAACCCCTCGAACCCTAACCCGGCAATCGTCGAGGTCACGGTTCGTGTCCGCGGCTCTGTGATTCGCGTTGCAGAGCACGGCGCAGATATGTATGCCGCCATCGATCTCTCCGCCGATAAGGTCACCCGCCAGCTGCGCAAGTTCAAGACCAAGGTCGTGGATAACCGCCAGGGTGGTGCCAGCGCCGCGGATGTTGCGCCGGTCGAGCGCGTCGAGGATCTGGCCGACCTGCTGCTGCCCGAGGAGGACGATGACCTGCTCGTCCGCGAGAAGGTCATCGATGTCACCCCGATGACTGAGGAGCAGGCGCTGGTGCAGACCGATTTGCTGGGCCACGACTTCTACGTGTTCGAGAACGCGACGACCGGTCTCATCAATGTGGTGTATCACCGTAAGAATGGTGGATATGGCATCATCAAGCCCCGCATCGAAACACTTGACGAGTAAAATACGTTAACTTGCATGAGTTAACGGTTGGCGGCCATCCCATGCGGGTGGCCGCCTTTTTACGTAAGGAGTCGCTTTGATGGACAAGGCCGCATCCGCCGGTCATTCGAACCGTTGCCGCATCGTCGTCGATACCTGCTGCGACTTTAGCCCCGAGGTCGCCGCGAACCTCGATGTCGATATCTTGGGCTTCCCCTTTATCATCGATGGCGAGGAGCGCACGGACGATATCTGGTCGAGCATGAGTCCTAAGGAGTTCTACGACCGCATGCGCGCCGGCGCTCGCGTGTCTACCTCCGCCGTGTCGCTCGGTCGCTATATCGAGTTCTTTACCGAGTGCGCCAAAGAGGGCACGCCCACGGTCTACCTGTGCTTTACCTCGGCGCTGTCGTCGAGCTACAACTCCGCGTGCCAGGCGGCAGATGCCGTGCGCGCCGAGTATCCCAACTTTGAGCTGTACGTGGTCGACAACGCTCTGCCCTGCGCGACCGGCGCGCTCCTGGCGCTCGAGGCCGTGCGCCAGCGTTCGGCGGGACTGACCGCCAAGCAGCTGGTCGATTGGGCAAACGAGGCAAAGACCTACGTCCACGGCTACTTTACGCTCGAGAGCTTCGACGCACTGGCTGCCGGCGGCCGCATTCCGCCCGCGGCGGCGCAACTCACGGCAAAGCTCGATGTCAAGCCCGAGCTCTCCTACGACCTGGCTGGCTCGCTGTCGCTGATCGGCGTCAACCGCGGCCGCAAGAAGGCGCTCAAGTCCATCCTCAAGTCGTTCCGCGAGAACTACGTGCCCGATCGCACCATGCCCATCGCCATCATGACGGCCGATGCCGAGAAGGACGGTGACTGGCTCGAAGCTGCCATCCGTAAGGAGGAGGGTTGCGCCGACGTCACGATCATTCGCAGCTCCGTGGGTCCCACCATCGGCTCGCACGTGGGCCCCGGCATGGTGGCCTGCGCGTTTTGGGGTAAGAACCGCGCCGACAAGGCGTCGCTTTCCGACCGTATCGCCCGTCGCGTGCGCGGTCAGTAGGCAAGCGCTGCGTCCGTAATCGCCCTCGACTCACAGCCCAAACGCTGGCACCGAGTATTCAACCTGGTAATAACACCCAACCCAAAAGGAAAGGTTTCATGGCAAACAAGCTCTCTGTCGCATTTATCGGCACCGGAATTATGGGTGCCCCCATCGCCGGCCACATTCTGGACGCCGGCTATCCCGTCACGGTCAACAACCGCACCAAGTCCAAGGCCGCCGCGCTTATCGAGCGCGGTGCCGCCTGGGCCGATACGCCGGCCGATGCCGTGGCTAACGCCGACGTTGTCTTTACCATGGTGGGCTATCCCTCCGAGGTCGAGGAGCTCTATCTGGCGGGCGACGGCCTGCTCGCGTGCACTAAGCCCGGCGCGGTCCTGATTGACCTCACCACGAGCTCGCCCGAGCTCGCCCGTGACATTGCCGAGGCCGCCCAGGTTTCCGGCCGCATGGCGTTTGACTGCCCCGTCACCGGCGGCGAGTCGGGAGCTATCGCCGGCACGCTCACGGCTATCGTGGGCGCCACCGAGAACGACATTGCCCCGGTCCGCGACATCCTTTCCACCTTTGCGGCAACCATCTGCTGCTTCGACGGCGCCGGCAAGGGCCAGGCTGCCAAGCTCGCCAACCAGGTGTCGCTGGGCGCCTGCATGGTCGGCATGGCAGACGCCATGGCATTTGCCGAGCTGAGCGGCCTTGATCTGGAGAAAACCCGTCAGATGATCCTGGGCGGTACCGGCAAGTCCGGCGCTATGGAGAGCCTGGCGCCCAAGGCGCTCGACGGCGACTACAAGCCCGGCTTTATGGTCGAGCACTTTATTAAGGACCTGCGCTTGGCGCTCGCCTATGCCGACGACCGCGAGCTTGCGCTGCCCGGCGCCGACGTGGCCTTTACGCTCTACGACATGCTTGATGCCATCGGTGGTGCCAAGCTGGGCACCCAGGCCGTCACGGTCCTCTATAAGGAGGAGGCCGACGCCATCGCCGCCGGTCTGGACTGGTCGCAGTATCGTCCCGAGGAGCACGGTGCTCACGAGGAAGGCTGCGGTTGCGACGAGCACGGCGACGACCATGAGTGCGGTTGCGGTCACCATCACGGTGAGGACCACGAGTGCTGCGGCGGCCACGGCCATGACGACGGCCACGAGTGCCGCTGCGGCCATCATCACGGGGAGTAGCGCCCATGAGCTGGACGTTCGTGGTGTTAGCGCTGGTGCTCTTTCTCTTTGCGATCTACATCGGCTTTTTGTGCGGCCAGTGGGCGTGCGAAAAGCGCGTGATCACCAAGCGCGACTACTGGATTGCCAACTTTGCAGGAGCGGCGGCAGTCGTCCTGCTGACCTGGGTGTTTTCGCTGTTCCCGCTGGTGCAGTTTGCGCCGATCGGCTGGCTCGGCGGCTTTATCGCCGGCCTTAAGATGAGCTTTGGCGAGTCCGTCGGTCCGTGGCGCAAGCACGACGAGGTCTTTAACGTCAACAAGGCCCATCGCGCCGCCGCCGACGCGGGCGACGCCGAGGAGCGCCGCCGTGCGCGTCGCAATGGCGCGGCCGACCGACAGCTCATCTCGGTCACCGATGACAACAAGGGTGCTGGCAAGCACGCTAAGAAATAGTAAGAAGAGGTAACTATGGCAGAAAACAAGGAAGAACAGCTTACCGACGAGGAGATGGCACAGCTCCAGCTGGCAGAGGAGAACGAGAACGCCGTCGACCGTCTGGTCAAGGAGCTCGGCTGCCCCACGCGCCGCATCCGCCAGTTTGCCGCCCGCGTGCTGCATCTGCTGGCCGAGCGCGATCCGCAGCGCGTCGTGCCCTGCGTGCCCGCGCTGATCGAGGCACTCGACCGCCCCGAGGCTCAGACCCGTTGGGAGGCCCTCGATGCCCTGGCGGCGCTCGCCACCACCTGCCCCGAGCAGCTGGGCGATGCCTTTGAGGGCGCCGAGACCGCACTGTTCGACGAGATTTCCTCCACGCTGCGCTATGCCGCCTTCCGCCTGCTGTGCGTGTGGGGCGCCACGGGCGTCGAGCGTTCGCGCGAGGCTTGGCCCATCCTGGACGAGGCCATTCAGTGCTACCACGGCGACCTCGAGTATCGCGACATGCTCGGTTGCCTGTACGAGTTTGGCCAGGGCGAGATTGACGCCGAGGTCGCCGAGAAGCTCGCGCTGCGCCTTAAGTTCGACGCCGAGAACGGCAAGGGCAGCTATCTCAAGGCCCGTTCGAGTGAGATTTGCGAAATGCTTGTTAAACGTTTTGGCCTGGATCTCTCCAAAAAGAAGAAGCGTGCTAGCGTTAAAAAATCTGACGACGCCGAAAACGAGGAGTAACAGATTATGGCGCACGATGTAGTCCTGATCCCCGGTGACGGTATCGGTCCCGAGATTACGCAGGCCATGCGCCGCGTGGTCGAGGCCACCGGTGTCCAGATCAACTGGAACGTCCAGGAGGCCGGTGCCGGCGTCATGGACGAGTTTGGCACGCCGCTGCCCCAGCACGTGCTCGATGCGGTCGCCGAGACCAAGGTCGCCATCAAGGGTCCCATCACCACGCCGGTCGGCACGGGTTTCCGCAGCGTTAACGTTGCCCTGCGCAAGCACTTTGACCTGTACGCCTGCGTGCGTCCCTGCCTGTCGCAGCCGGGCGACGGCTCGCGCTTTCGCGACGTCGACCTGGTCATCGTGCGCGAGAACACCGAGGACCTCTATGCCGGCATCGAGTTCGATGAGGGGGCTGCCGAGGTCGAGGAGCTCTCGCAGCTTGTCGAGCGCTCGGGTCAGAAGACCTTCGCTGCTGATTCCGCCATTTCAATCAAGCCGATCTCCATCGCCAAGAGCCGCCGCATTGTGGAGTATGCCTTTGAGTATGCCCGCCGCTGCGGCCGCAAAAAGGTGACGGCCGTGCACAAGGCCAACATTATGAAGGCGACCGACGGCCTGTTCCTGCGCGTGGCGCGCGAGGTGGCCGCCAACTATCCCGATATCGAGTTCAACGACAAGATTGTCGACGCCACCTGCATGGGCCTGGTCCAGAACCCCAACGACTTCGATGTCCTGGTGCTGCCCAACCTGTACGGCGACATCGTGAGCGACCTGTGCGCCGGCCTGGTAGGCGGCTTAGGCATGGCCCCCGGCTCCAACATCGGTGCTGACTGCGCCATCTTCGAGGCAACGCACGGCTCCGCGCCCGATATCGCTGGCCAGGATATCGCCAACCCCACGGCCGAGATCCTCTCTGCTGCGATGATGCTCGATCACCTGGGCGAGAACGACGCGGCCAATCGCATTCGCGCCGCCGTTTCTACCACGCTCGACGAGGGTGAGCAGGTTACCGGCGACGTTCGTCGTGCCCAGACCGGCTCCGTTGAGGGCGCTGTGGGCACGCAGGCCTTTGCCGATGCCGTTATCGCGCACCTGGCCTAAGGCATGCAGACTGCAAACGCCTAAATAGTACTTAAGTGTTTGCGTATAACCTAAGAATCAATACGCCCGGCGCTCTGTCGGGCGTATTCTATTGCGGACTATGTTTCCTAACAAGGAGTAACTGATATGGGTCTGATTCAAAAGAAGGACGAGAAGGACGAGATCGACGGCATCCAGATCATCGAGCGCGGCGAAGGACCCGACGGTGATGAGGACGAGAAGATCGATCTGGTCGCCGGTACGTCTGCCGAGCACATTGCTGCCGGTACGACGGCCGAGGAGGAGGACGCCCGCCTGGAGGCTCAGATTGCCGCGGATGCCGCTGACGAGAATCTGATGCCCGAGGAGCAGGACGAGGACGACGACTCCGACGAAGACGACCATACATCCAAGCACAAGAAGACGATGATTGCCGCCTTTGTGGTCGCTATCGTGATCGCTGCGGTGGTCGGCTTCTTTATCGGCAACGGTGGTTTTGGCGGCAAGGGTGTTGGCTCGGCGACCCTCACCGAGGACCAGCTCGATTCGACCGTGGCAAGCTATAGCTACAACGGCAAGAAGAGCGACATCACCGCGCGTGAGGCCATCGAGAGCCAGTACAGCCTCGACACCGTCAAGGATAGTGACGGCAACTATACTGCTCCTTCTGCCGACGTCATCCTGTCCTACGTGCGCAACAAGATCCTGCTGGATGCTGCCGAGGACGAGGGCATTACCGTTTCTTCCAAGGAAATGAAGAAGTACGCCGAGGATTCCATCGGCACCTCCGACTACAAGACCATGGCCACGCAGTATGGCGTGTCCAAGGACCAGGCCAAGCAGATCGTCCGTCAGTCCGCGACGCTGCAGAAGCTCTACAAGAAGAAGGTGGGCGATAGCTCCGCAAGTATGCCGACCGCCCCGACCGAGCCTTCTGACGGCAACGAGGAGACCGCGAGCAAGGACTACGCCGACTACATCATCAACCTTGCCGGCGACGAGTGGGATAGCGAAAAGGGTACCTGGAAGGACGCCGATAGCACCTACGCTAAGGCCTTCGCTGACGATGCCTTTACGGCCGATAGCGCTACCTATAAGCAGGCCATGACCGCCTATTACACCGCCTACCAGCAGTATTCCTCGCAGGCTTCGAGCGCCAGCTCCAAGTGGACCGAGTATGCTAACGGCCTCTACGCCAAGGCCAACATCAGCATCTACGGCCTGTTTGCGTAAAGAGTTGCACGGCTCATCGAGCATCTAGCCGATAGACAGCAAGTAGCCCGCCAGTACGGAAGTCGTTCTGGCGGGCTATTTGCGTTGAGAGCGTGATCGGCAGTTTAATTATGGCTATTCATCTTTAAGCCCAAAAAGGCTATCGGCTTCATCGTCGGATATATATTCCAGTACATCGCCCGGTTGGCAGTCGAGTGCCCGGCATATCGCGTCAAGAGTTGAAAAACGTATGGCAGAAACCTTGCCCGTCTTAATGCGTGACATATTGACCTGGGAGATGCCCACACGTTCCGCAAGCTCTTTGGATGAAATCTTGCGTTCGGCGAGCATGCGGTCAAGCCGCAGAATAATCATGGATTCCCCCTAGAGCAACTCGTCATCTTGTTTTTGCAGGATATACCCGTAGCGGAAGATGCTGGCAATCAGGCAAATAATCAGGCCTGCAAAGAGCATGGAGGGCTCGAATAACTGGCCGACGAACGCATCCGTAAAGCTGCCGCCAAATTCTGAGAGTATCATTCCCGTGATTACGGCGCCAAGAAGCCTCACGGCAACGCCGCCGATAAGGAATAAATGTCCTACTCGACGAAGTGTCTGGTTACATTCAAGGTCAAAGGGCCTGCCTTCCTTTTCAATGTTGAAGAAAAGCCTGCGCACGCTTAGCGCGATGGTAAGCGCGAGACATGTCATCAAGAGGCTCCCTATGGCAGTGTGACCATCGTGTGCGACGAGCATAAGTGGGGCCTGCGCATCGGTGCCGACGATAGCAAGGCACGGCCCTTCGCCGGCTTGAAGTTCTACGGATTGGAGACACGAGCCTTGGGAGAGGCCAGGCAATATGAGTAGAAGGTCAATCGCAATGACTGCGAGGAGCCCCAGAGCGAGCGCGGTGGTAATGCAGATCGTGGCCCATTTGCAGATGCGAGCGAGCTTCCTCAGTTTGGCTACCGTCTGTTCGCGGCTGATGGTGTCATTCGATATAGACGCGTTTCGATGGACCATAACCCCTCCAATCGGCGTTTTGGATGATACTTGTATCATATCAGAATTAACGATAAACGATAAATAATTACGGATACTGAGTAAGTAATGATTGAAAACGGTTAGCGTGAGCTATTGGCTCACTTATGGATGCGGGAGTTTGACGCGCGGGGGATAAGGACAAATGCCAAAATTTCCTTTGATCGCGCAAGCGCTCCACCGGGTTCCCCTAATTCATATGGGAAAACAGCTGCAAACGATTACAAGTAACCGGTGAACGGTCGAAAACTACCGTTCACCGATAATCTCAAAACTGGTTCTAACTGGTATTAAGTCAAAAAGACCAATTCACATATCTTCACAATGACCTGCAATTTTTCTACACGCTATTTTTAGCCGCCCTACGTTGTTTAGACACAGGAAAAGATCCGATTTTTTGCCAAAGCATTTCGAAACGGTTTCAAAACCGCAGGTAGAAGTGTTAACGACCGGTAAACGGTCGATTTATCACCGTGAGCGGTGCAAAAACGTTTTACCGTATGAATCAACGAAAGCGACCTCTTCTGGGGTGATATAGTGACAACAACACGTCACGTGGTTACTACCAGTTTAGAAACCACTGGTCTTCAAAGAACGCTTTCTAAGAAGCTTTAAGGGCGAGTGCCCGCTGGCTTCCGAAAATCATCGGACTCAGATCGTACACACCTTCGGAAGGGAAATTTGAATGGTTGGCTTTATTCTTACCGGTCATGGACAGTTCGCACCCGGCCTTGCAAGCGCTATCGCTATGGTTGCCGGCGACCAGCCTGCTTTTACCGTCGTTCCTTTTGAGGGCGACCAGGCCGCATCCTACGGTGAGGATCTCCGCGCCGCTATTACCGCCATGCGCGAGGAGTGCGATGGCGTGCTTGTCTTTACCGACCTGCTTGGCGGCACCCCGTTCAACCAGTCGATGATGATTGCCCAGGATGTCGACAACGTCGAGGTTCTGACTGGCACCAACCTTCCCATGGTTATTGAGCTTCTGTTCCTCCGCGGCAATGCCACGCTCGCCGAGCTTGGCGAGCAGGCCGTGACCGTTGGCCAGACGGGCATCACCGCCCAGACGGTCGCATCCGTTGCCGGCTCCGAGGAAGAGGATATCTTCGGCGACGAGGACGGCATCTAATGGCCGATTTCGGAGCCAACGTCCTGAGCTCCTCGGTCGCCCTTTTAGGCCTGCTTGTCATCATGGGCTTGATTTACACCATCTGGTCGCAAATCAACATGAAGAAGAAGCAGAAGTACTTCAAGGAGCTGCACACCGAGCTCAAGCCGGGTCAGGAGGTTCTTTTCGCCGGCGGTATCTACGGAACCGTCAAAGGCATCGAAGGCGAGAAGGTCCAGATCAAAGTCCGATCCGGAGCCGTCGTAGATGTTTCGCGTTACGCGATTCAGGAGATCAAGTAACTGTCGTCAGCAAATATCGAAAGGAAGCTGATCAACATGGCAGAACCCAACATTCTTCTTACCCGCATCGATAACCGACTGGTTCATGGTCAGGTTGCCACCCAGTGGAACTCCACTCTGGGCTCCAACCTCATCCTCGTCGCCAACGACGACGTGGCGTCCAACACCATGCGCCAGAACCTCATGAAGATGGCCGCTCCCGCCGGCGTCGCTACGCGTTTCTTCTCCCTGCAGAAGACCATCGACGTCATTGGCAAGGCGAGCCCGCGCCAGAAGATCTTCATCGTGGCCGAAACACCGGAAGACGTGCTCACGCTCGTCAAGGGCGGTGTGCCTATAAAGAAGGTAAACATCGGCAACATGCACATGTCGGAAGGAAAGCGCCAAGTCGCCACCTCCGTCGCAGTTAACGACGAGGATGTCGCTGCGTTTAAAGAGCTGCAGGAATTGGGGGTGGAGTTGGAGATCAGGCGCGTTCCGAGCACGCCTGTTGAGGACACGAGCAAGCTCTTCTCGTAATCCTCGTGATCCACGTTGTCAGGAGTGAAACCCTGACGTTCTGTACGTGATATCCAAAGTGCGTACATACATTTTGAAAGGAGGAGCAAGATGGAATACTCGATCATCCAGATCGCTCTGGTCTTCGTTGTTACGTTCATCGCGGCAATCGACCAGTTTGACTTCCTCGAGTCTCTCTATCAGCCCATCGTCACCGGCGCCGTCATCGGTCTTATCCTTGGCGACCTCAACACCGGTCTTCTCGTGGGTGGTACCTATCAGCTCATGACGATCGGCAACATGCCGATCGGAGGCGCTCAGCCGCCTAACGCCGTCATCGGCGGCATCATGGCAGCCATTCTCGCTATCGCCACGGGCCTCGAGCCCAACGCGGCAGTCGGCCTCGCCATTCCGTTCGCTCTGCTTGGCCAGCTTGGCGTTACCCTGGTCTTCACGCTTATGTCCCCGCTTATGTCCACGGCCGATAACATGGCTCACAACGCGGACACCAAGGGCATCGAGCGCCTGAACTACTTCGCCATGGCTCTGCTCGGCCTGATCTTCGCTGTCGTCGTCACCCTGTTCTTCATCGCTGGCGCTACCATCGGTCAGACCATCGCTTCTGCCATCCCGACTTGGCTGCAGACCGGTCTGTCCGCTGCAGGCGGCATGATGCGCTTCGTCGGCTTCGCCGTCCTGCTCAAGGTTATGATGAACCGCGATATGTGGGGCTTCTTCCTCATGGGCTTCGGCCTCGCGCTCATCACCGTTGCCAACGATTCGCTGGCAACCCCTGCTCTGCTCATCCTCGCTCTCATCGGCTTTGGCATCGCTTTCTGGGACTTCCAGCAGCAGACCGAGCTGAAGGGTGCAGATGTTTCTGACGGAGGTGACTTCGAAGATGGCATCTAATGAGTATGTGATCCCGGAGCACTACGAGGATCTCACTCCTGCTCCGCAGCTCGACCAGAAGACCCTCAACAAGATGGCTTGGCGCTCCTGCTTCCTGCAGGCATCGTTCAACTACGAGCGCATGCAGGCCGCTGGCTGGCTTTACTCCATCATCCCCGGTCTGGAGAAGATCCACACCAACAAGAACGACCTCGCGGCTTCCATGAGCCACAACCTGGAGTTCTTCAACACCCACCCGTTCCTCGTCACCTTTGTTATGGGCATCGTGCTTTCGCTCGAGCAGAACAAGGTTGACATTCCCACGATCCGCGCCGTCCGCGTCGCCGCAATGGGCCCGCTCGGTGGTATCGGTGACGCCCTGTTCTGGCTGACGCTCGTGCCTATCACGGCCGGCATCACCTCCAACATGGCCATCAACGGCAACGCCGCTGCGCCGATCATCTTCCTGGTGATCTTCAACGCCGTCCAGTTCGCTCTGCGCTTCTGGCTCATGAACTGGTCCTACAAGCTTGGCACCAGCGCTATTGACGCTCTGACCGCCAACATGCAGGCCTTCACGCGTGCCGCTTCCATCATGGGCGTCTTCGTCGTCGGTTGCCTGGTCGTCACCATGGGTGGCACCCAGATCAACCTCCAGATCCCCAACGGCACCACCCGTGGCCTTGCCCCTACTACCGTGATCGTCTCCGAGAAGGAGGCCGAGAACTTCACCGGTATGGAGGGCATCGATACCGAGACCGCTGAGGCCGGTACCATCGCCATGACCGATGAGGACGGCAACGCCCTCACCGCCGCCGATGCCGACGGCAACGAGGTCAAGTGCGGCGTCGCCGATCTGGGCAACGGCATGGAGTCCGTGACCTACGCTACCGTCACCGAGGATCCGGTCAACTTCTCTGTTGCCGACACCCTCAACACCATCGTCCCGAAGCTCGTCCCGCTTATGCTTACGCTGCTGCTTTACTACATGTTCGCTAAGCACAGCTGGACCCCGACCAAGGGCATTCTCCTGCTCTTCGTCCTTGGCATCCTGGGCGCTGGCCCGCTTGGTCTCTGGCCGAGCATCTGGTAAGGCTCTAGCTTGAGGGGTGTGTCCCTACGCGGCTCACACCCCGACCCCTTAAGCCATGTGTATGTTAAAAGCCGCGTGCTCGAAAGAGCGCGCGGCTTTTGTTTTCTTGATGATTCGGGTGTGGCAGACAGATAATGCTAAACACCCAAGGTAGTTAGCCGAATTCGAGCAAAAGGGAGGATAGGATGGCGATCGGAGCGCGTAAGCAACCGCTGTACGATCAGCTGGTCGATATTCTGACCGAAAAGATCGACCATGAATATCGCGCCGGTGACATGATTCCTTCCGAGCGCGAACTTTCGGAGCGCTATGGTCTCTCGCGCACTACGGTACGCCTGGCTCTGCAGGAACTGGAGCGTTTAGGACTGGTGGTTCGGCAGCACGGTCGCGGTACCTTTGTGACCGACCGTTCGGCAAAGGCAACCAATCTCATGCAGTCCTACAGCTTTACCGAGCAGATGCGCGCGATGGGTCGCGACCCCGAGACCACGATTCTCGAGTTTTGCGAGATGGAGGCCGATAAAAATCTGGCCGAGCATATGGGATTGCGTATCGGTGATCGCATTTTTAAGCTTAAGCGCCTTCGTTCTGCCGACAACATGCCCATGATGGTCGAACGCAGCTATCTACCAGTTCGTCAATTTCTGTCCCTAAAGCGACCGCTGCTGGAGCGTAAGCCGCTTTACGATGTGATTGAGCAAGACTTTCAGCAAAAGATACGCGTGGCCGAAGAGGAGTTCTATGCGAGCATAGCCCGTCCCACCGACGCTCACCTTTTGGGAATTGTCGAGGGCTCGCCTGTGCTCGATTTGGTCAGGACTACGTATAACGAGTCAAACGAGGTTGTGGAGTACACACTCTCGGTTGCTCGTGCCGATCAGTTTAAATACAAGGTTTACCACCAGCGTAGCGACTAGTGTTCGCATCGTTTCCATATGATGATTCTTTGCATTTAACTGGTTACTACCAGATAACCAACCGAAGTGTATAATTGCACGTCAGAGGATTACTTCTAGAGAGAGGTATTAGAAATGTTCGAGAAGAGTGTCGAGGAGCTCACCGAGCTCGGCGCCCAGATCACCACGGCCGAGATTGCTCAGCAGCCCGAGCTTTGGCGTGATACGCTCAACATCTATCGCGAGAACAAGGAGGCCATCGAGGCCTTCCTGGCCGAGGCTCGCGCTATGGGCGAGGGTCGTCTGTCCGTTGTCTTCACCGGTGCCGGTACGTCCGACTACGTTGGCGATACCTGCGCCCCGTACCTGCGTCACGCCGGCAACACTGATCTCTACGACTTTAAGCCCATCGCCACGACCGACATCGTGAGCGCCCCGCGCGACTTCCTGCGCGCCGAGGATCCCACGCTCGTGGTTTCCTTCGCCCGCTCTGGCAACAGCCCCGAGAGCCTTGCCGCCGTTGCCGTTGCCAAGGAGCTCGTCCACAACGTCAAGTTCCTCAACATCACTTGCGCTCCCGAGGGCAAGCTCGCCGTCGAGTCTGCCGATGATCCCAACGCGCTGACGCTGCTCATTCCGCGCGCCAACGACAAGGGCTTCGCCATGACCGGTTCTTATTCCTGCATGACCCTGCTCTCCACCCTTATTTTCGACACTGCCTCTGACGAGCAGAAGGCCGAGTGGGTCGAGACGATTGCCAAGATGGGCGAGGAGGTCATCTCCCGTGAGCCCGAGATCGCCGATTACCTGGCTGGCGACTTTAACCGCGTGACCTACTTGGGTTCTGGCTCCTTTGGTGGCCTTGCCCAGGAGAGCCAGCTCAAGATCCTCGAGCTCGCTCACGGTCTGGTCGCTACTTCCTACGACACCTCTATGGGCTATCGTCACGGACCTAAGTCCTTCGTCGACGATAAGACGCTCGTCTTCGTGTTCGTCAATAACGACGCCTACACCCGTCAGTACGACATCGACATCCTCAACGAGATCGGTGGCGACGAGATCGCTCAGCACACCATCGCCGTTCAGCAGGAAGGTGCCACCGTCTATGAGGGTGAGTCCTTCACCTTTAAGGGCTACGAGGCACTTCCCGAGGGCTACCTTGCTCTGCCGTTCGTGATGTTTGCCCAGGCTATCAGCCTGCTCAACTCCGTGCGCGTGGGCAACACGCCCGACACGCCGAGCCCCACTGGCACGGTCAACCGCGTGGTTAAGGGCGTGACGATTCACCCCTTCACCGCTTAATCGCGTCCCCCTGTAAGGGCGCCCGTCCGCTCATAACGGCGGGCGGGCGCTTTTTGTTTTACGTGAGCTGGGTATAAGCATCACCACAGTCAACTGCTTTAGAAGCGAGGAGTGCATATGAGCACGTACGCAATTAAGGCTGACAAGTTCTTCTTGCCGGCAGGCCCGCAACTGGGCGGCTATCTTATGGTCGAGGATGGCGTCTTTGGCGCCTGGCAGGCCGACGAGCCCTCTTGCGAGATTAAGGACTACACGGGATCGTGGATCGCACCGGGTATGGTCGATACTCACATCCATGGCTTCTACAACCACTCAACTACCGATAACGATCCCGAGGGCATCGATATCAGCTCGACCGAGCTCGCCCGTCGCGGTACCACCAGCTGGCTGCCCACGACGTTCACCGATGGCGTCGAGCAGATCAAGGACGCCTGCGCCGCCATCGCTCAGGCGGACGAGGGTCGCGGCCCCGACTTCTGCGGTGCCCGCATTCAGGGCATCTACCTGGAGGGCCCCTTCTTTACCATGAAGCACGTGGGCGCGCAGAACCCCGCTTACCTCATCGATCCCTCCGAGGAGGTCTTCGATCAGTGGCAGGAGGCTGCGGGTGGTCGCATCGTTAAGAGCGCCATGGCGGCCGAGCGCGACGGTGCCGCTGCTTATGCGGCTGCTCTGAACGCCAAGGGTGTGGTGACCAGCATCGGTCACTCCGACGCCACCTACGATGAGTGCATCGCCGCCATCAACGCCGGTGCCAGCTGCTTTACGCATACCTATAACGGTCAGCGCGGGCTGCATCACCGTGAGCCCGGTGTCGTGGGCGCTGCCATGTCCACGCCCGAGACCTACGCCGAGATCATCTGTGACGGCAAGCACGTTAACCCTGCCGCCATCAAGGCGCTGCTGCAGGCAAAGGGCTGGCAACACACGGTGCTCATCACTGACTGCCTGGGCTGCGGCGGCATGCCCGAGGGCAGCTACACCAGTGGTGGCATGGACGTCATCATGAAGGACAACCTGTGCTGGCTCGCCGACGGCAAGAGCATTGCTGGCTCGGTGCTCACGCTTGCCCAGGGCGTCAAGAACATCGTCGACTGGGGCATCGCCAGCGCCGATATCGCCATTCGTATGGCAACCGAGGTGCCGGCACGCTCCGCGCACATCGAGGATAAGTGCGGCAGCATCATGCCGGGTCGCGACGCCGACTTTGTCGTGTTCGACCATGAGCTTACCCTCGTCGAGACGTATGTTGGCGGCCAGAGCGTCGGCAACGCCTTTACTGAGTAACGATAGAAAAAGGCGGCGGGCCCGAATCTGCTCGGACCCGCCGCATGGGTTAAACGCTCAAAAGCACCTTCACAGTTACAGCTTGTTAGCGATCTTCTTTGCCGTGCGCTTAACGCCGGCCACCAGGCCTCCTGCAGGATGCTCCTTCTCGTATGCTAGGCGCTTCTCGCGCTTGGCATACTCTTCGACGATGATGTCGCCATACTCGTCTTCGATCTTGTCGAAGAAGTCGACGGCGCCCTTAATTTCCTCAGCGGTCGGGTGTCCCTTTTGGACACCGCCGGCGAGTTTGAACGGTCCCCACGTATCAAAGCCTGGGCAGCCGTAGACGCCCATAAAGATAGCCTGCCTCATGCGGCAGATGCCATCGATATCCTTGCCGTACCATTTGTTCTTGCCACCGTAGGTCATAAGGCCAAACACCTTGTCCTGCGGCTGCAGCACGTTCGTGAGCACGCGTGCCATGTCCTTGTCGATCTCGGAGTAATAGATGCCCGTGGCGACACCGATCAGATGATATTCGTGCAGGTCGGGGTACTCGTTTTTACCGAGCGCCTTGACGTCGAGGGTATCGATCTCGGGGTGTGCCTCGACGATGGCGTCCACGAGCTTTTTCGTATTGCCGTGATGGCGCGAGGCGTAGAGGATGATGGTTCGCATAAGAAGGCCTTTCAGCTGTAATTGCATCAATGTCTGTATGGTACCCCGTTACATGGCTGGGATACCGGACGCATCGATGAACGTGCGGGTTTGTCCTTTGGTTAGGGCCGAGACGGGTACTTGCGAGCAAAAAGCAGTTGTTCGAAAGGATGGGCAATGGAATACGCTCTCTCCAACGATTCGATTTCTATTAAGGTGTCCACGGCTGGTGGCTCGTTTACCTCGATCGAGGCCGGAGGTCGCGAGTATCTGTGGCAGGGCGATCCCGCCGTGTGGTCCGGCCAGGCACCGATTTGCTTCCCGATTTGCGGAGGCTTGCGCGACAACAACGCCATGACGTTTGCCGGGCATCATGTAAAGCTCGCTTGCCATGGGTTTGCGCGCAAACAGGAGTGGAAGCTGCTGAGCCAGAGCGAGAACGAGCTGGCGATGTGCCTGGCTTCGGAGGATAACGCCGCGCTGCTGAGCGATTATCCGTATCCGTTTAAGCTTGTCGCCCGCTATACGCTCGAGGACGCTGCTGTGCGCGTTTCCTACGAGGTCACCAACGAGGGCACCGAGGACATGCCGTTCTTTATTGGCGGTCATCCCGGCTTTAGGTGTCCGCTCGATGAGGGCGAGGCCTATACGGACTACGAGCTGCGCTTTGAGAAGGACGAGGCTGCTGAGCTTTGCACTGCCGTCCCCTCGACTGGCTTGATTGACGTGACCAATCGCTCCAAGAACCCCATGGTGGGAAAGACGCTGCCCCTGTCGCACGAGCTCTTCGATTTTGCGGAGACCATCTTTGACGTGCTCGAGAGCCGTCGGGTCACGCTTTCCAAAAAGGGCGAGGACAAGGGCGTCCGCCTGAGCTTTGAGGGCTTCCCATATCTCATTGTGTGGAGCAAGCCCGAGGGCGATTTTGTGGCGGTTGAGCCCTGGGGCGGCCTTTCGACCTGCTCCGATGAGGACGACGTGCTTGAGCATAAGCGCGGCTGCCTTGTCGCCAAGCCCAAGGAGACCGTCGTTCGCTCGTTCACGATTGAGATTCTGTAATTCCGTTTTGTCGACTCGTATCGCGAGGCACAAGGAGCCTGCGAGATAAGGAGCTAAAAATGATCCTCACCGTTACGATGAACCCGTCTGTCGATACGCGCTATCAGCTCGATGAGCTCATTATCGACGACGTCAACCGTGTGACGCCCGAAAAGACCGCCGGCGGCAAGGGCCTCAACGTGGCCCACGTGCTGGGTCAGCTGGGCGACGACGTTGTGGCAACCGGTCTGCTCGGCGGCCACATGGGCGCCTACATGGCTGAGCTCATGGACGCCAACGGTATTAACAACGACTTTGTGCCCATCAAGGGCGAGACTCGAATTTGCCTCAACATTCTCCACGCCGGCAACCAGACCGAGCTGCTCGAGAGTGGCCCGACAATTGCCCCCGAGGAACTCGATGCCTTTACCGCCAAGTTTACTGAGCTTGCGGGCAAGGCCGACGTCGTCACCATTTCGGGTTCTCTGCCCCGCGGTGTCGAGGCGGACTACTATGCCAAGATCACGGGCATTGCCGAGAACGCCGGCGCCAAGGTGCTGCTCGATACCTCGGGTGCTTCGCTCGAGGCCGCCCTTAAGTCCGAAATTAAGCCCGAGCTGGTCAAGCCTAACCTGACCGAGATCAACGGCCTTCTGGGCACGAGCTTTACCACCGACGATGTGGACGAGCTCCGCGCCGCGCTCGCCTCTGATGCCCGCTTCTCCGATATCCCCTGGGTCGTCGTGTCCATGGGCGCTGCCGGCTCCGTTGGCTTCCACAATGGCCGTGCGTTCCGCGCAAAGACGCCCGATATCCCTGCCGTTAACGCAACGGGCTCTGGTGACTCCACTATCGCAGGCTTCGCGCATGCCATCGCTGCCGGCGCAGACGACGAGACGGTGCTGCGTACCGCCAACACTTGCGGCAAGCTCAACGCCATGGATCCTATGACCGGCCATCTGGTCATGGACCGTTGGGACGAGGTCTACAACGGCGTTGTCGTGACCGAGCTGTAAGGGCTTGGGCGTCGGTCCCGGCATCGATTGCTAGCTCATGTCGACGACAAGTGCGATAGCATTATGCTGGGGCGCGACGCCGACGTTGTCGTGTTCAATCCCGACCTTACCCTGGTCGAGGCGTATGTGGGTGGCAACAGCGTCGGTAACGCGTTTGCCGAGTGGCCGCCAAAGAAGCGATCCGAGAGGGGATTTAGATGATTTACGGTGCATTGGGCGATATCGAGGAGTACCGCGGAATGCTCAAGGGCCTCGACGTGCTGATCGACTGGCTCGAGGAGAACGATCCGGCGGAGCTCGAGGTCGGCAGCCATCCGATTCTGGGCGACAAGGTCTTTGCGAACGTCATGGCTCCCACGACGCGTCCCGAGGCCGAGGCTCACTACGAGACGCATCAGCGCTATCACGACCTGCAGATCGACATTGAGGGTCGCGAGGCCTTTAAGGTTGCCACGGGCAGCCTGACGCTGGTTCAGGAGTTTGACGAGAAGGATGACTACGATCTGGTCGATTCCGACGCCTCGATTGCCGGCGATCTTGCCGACGACAAGTTCGCGCTGTTCGTTGCCGGCGAGCCTCACATGCCCACGCTCGAGTTCCCGGGCGATGGCGCACAGCCGGTCAAGAAGATCTGCTTTAAGCTACTTGCAGATGCTTACTGGGAAGAGTAACGAACTGCTCGTGAGCTAGCGTGATTTCCCTTGGGGAACGCGTTTGAGCCCCGCTGATCGCGGTCCCCTTGGGGATTGCGGTTGGCGGGGCTTGTTGTTGAGTAGGGGAGTTGCCGACGGCGTTGTGCTTGGATTGGCGGATGCGCGCTCGAAATCGGCAACAAAAAAGCCGCCCGAAGGCGGCTATCTTGTGCAATGGAGCCAGCGACCGGGCTCGAACCGGTGACCCCCGCTTTACGAGAGCGGTGCTCTACCAACTGAGCTACGCTGGCGGCCATGTGATGACGCAACTGAGGCGTCAACGGCTGTCTATGATACGGGACATCGCAAATCCGCGCAAGTGTTCTGACGGCTTTTCTCACTTTAAATGCACTAATATTGGAGACGTGATGTCTTGCTCTTACGGGTCTCAAACAGAATGGGGTGGCGATGGCTCAACCCAAGATTCTTCTCACACGCATCGATGACCGGTTTATTTACGGGCAAGACGTTGAGCTGTGGAACGAAGTCGTGGGTTCCAACCTTGTTTTAATCGTCAACGATGAGATTGCGGCTGATTCGCGCAAGTGGGCCCCTATGAGGGTGGCGACACCCGAGGGTGTCTGGACGCGGTTTTTCTCGGTGCAAAGGACTGTCGACATCATTCATACCGCAACGCCGCGCCAAAGGATTCTCATCATGGTGGCGTCGCCCACGGATGCACTCGCGCTGGTTAAGGGTGGTGTGCCGATCACCAAGATCAGCATTGGCCATATGCAGGCGGGGGAGGGCAAGCACCCCATAACGCCCGCAGTCGCCGTAGACGATACGGACATCGCTGCCTTTAAAGAGCTACAAGAACTCGGCATAGAGCTAGAAATCCGTTACCTCCCCAGCTCCAATCCCGACCCCATCCAACTAGTCATTGGGGACGTTCTTAAATGACTAGTCAAACGGGACACCCTTGGCACTTGGGGACGTTCCTTATGTGCCGGCCTTTTAGGAACGTCCCCAAGTGTCCCCAAGTGTCGGCAGATTGGGACAGTCCTTCTCGCCAAACGTTAAAGACTGTCCCCAATGACTAGTCATTTAAGAACGTCCCCAATGACTAGGTAGAAAAACGCCCGTCGGCGGTGGTGCCGGCGGGCGCTGCTGTGCGATATGTTGCGTTGTGGGCTTAGTGCCTCATAAAGTGGTATTCGATCACATTGCTATAGGGGTGACCCGGGCCCACGATGCCCTGCGGGAACAGCGGCTGGTGCGGCGTGTCGGGGTACATCTCGGCCTCGAGGGCAAAGCCGGCGCCCCAGCCATAGTTGGCATCGTCCTTGGCGTGCTCGTCGCCCAGCCAGTTGCCGGTGTAGAGCTGCACGCCCGGGGCGGTGGTGTAGTAGTCCAGCTCACGACCGGTCCACATCTCCTCGACGTGCATCGCGCGGCGCAGATTACGGCCGTACTGATAGCCATCGATGCACAGGCAGTGATCGTAGCCACGGGCTTGCTTAATCTGCGGGTCGTCGGCCTCCATGCCGGGTGCGACGGGGCGCAGCTCGCGGAAGTCAAACGGTGTTCCCTCGACCGGAGCAATCTCGCCGGTGGGGATACTCTGCTCGTTGATGGGCAGGTAGTGGGCGGCGTTAGCAACAAAGAAGTGCTCACAGTCCATGCCGGCGTTATGACCGGCAAGGTTAAAGTACGTGTGGTTGGTCATGGACACGTAGGTGGCGCGGTCGCTCTCGCAGCCATACTCGATGCGAAAGACGCCGGTGCGTGTAACGGTAAACACGGCCGTAAAGGTGCGGTTGCCGGGAAGGCCCAGTTCGCCATCCTCAAGCGAGGTGGTCATGCGCACGGCGTTATGGGCCTCGTCGAGCTCAACGTCCCACACGCGTTTATGCAGACCGTGCTCAAGATCGCTGTGCAGGTTGTTGGCGCCCTCGTTGGCGGGCATATGCCAGTCCGTGCCGTCGATGGTAATCGTGGCGCCCGCGGTGCGGTTGGCCACGGGGCCGATGGTCGCGCCAAAGCAGGCGGGGTTGTCAAAGTAATCCTCGAGCTTATCGAAGCCCAGCACCACATCGCGCACGTTGCCGGGAATGTCGGGCACATCGATACCCAGCACGGTGGCGCCATAGTCCATAATGCGAACGCAGATCTCGGGCCCGTTGAGGGTGTAACGATGAACGGGGGTACCGCACGGCGCGGTGCCGAAAAGCTCGGAAGTGATCATTTGGTTCCTAACATCGAGGTATTTCCGACAAACTGTAGCGCGAACAGGCGAGATTATCACTACACCCCACTAAAGCAGGGGTATTTTTCTCAAAAAAGTGATGATTGGAGCTGTGCGGGCGTTCATTTTTGACGCGCATGGGTCTGATACAATTTGTTCGTTACTGTTTGAATGATATGCACGCATAGAACGGCGAGGATTCATCGTGATTAAGGCAGAGCGACAGGATAGGGTTCGCCAGCTGCTCGATGAGCAGGGCACGGTTTCGGTTAAGGAGATTTCGGATGCGTTAGGTGTCTCGGACATGACGATCCGTCGCGACCTTGAGGAGCTTGCAAGCCTGGGCGAGATCGAGCGCGTGCACGGCGGAGCCCGTAGTGCACAGGGCCGTCCCCACGCTATGTTGCGCCACGAGTATTCGCACAGCGAAAAGCGCACCAAGCATGCCGAGGAAAAGCTGCAGATCGCGCGCCGCGCTGTGGAGCTCATCGAGGAGGGCTCGACCATCTTTTTGGGTACGGGCACCACGGTTGAGCAGATGGCCTCGATGCTGCCGGCGTTTCGCCTGCGCATTGTGACCAATTCTCTTTCGGTGTTTAACCTGCTCGAGGCGCGCGAAGACTGCGACCTGTGCCTCGTGGGCGGTATGTACCGTCGCCGCACTGCCGCCTTTGTGGGCCCCACGGCCGAGGACACCTTGCGCGCACTGGGGATCGACGCAGCCTTTATCGGCGCAAACGGCATTCTGGACGGCGACGTGTCTACGTCTAACATGGAAGAGGGCCGCATCCAGCAGCTCGCCTTTAGCAAGGCCGATTCACGCTACCTCATCGCCGACTCCAGCAAGATCGGCAAGCGCGACTTCTACACCTTCTGCCGCCTGGACAGCCTGGACGCCGTGGTGTGCGAGCCGGGTATCGCCGCCGAGGATCGTGTCGCCATCGAGGAGCACACGCAGGTCATTTGCTAGCTAGCGCTACGGGATTGCCAACAGGCGATGCGGGAGGACTTTTACCTCCTGTCATTGTGGAAAACAGCGCGTCAGCGCTACGCGATATGACGCGCAAATGAGGATTCCACTATCAAATCGTCTCAACCTGTAACAGGTAGGGGTGAAACCACCAACCAGATGTTGCAGATTGAGATTTTTGACCCGGCCTATTCCGTTTGTCTCGATCTGTAACAGCTAGGACCGAATAATTCAGCTAGTTGTTACAGATTTAGATTGGGGATATTGGCCTGTGCATTCATCTCAATCTGTAACATCTAGACGTCCAAAACCGGTCTTAGTGTTACAGATTGAGACAATTCGGCGGGGCCTACCTTGTTTGTCTCGATCTGTAACGGTTAGGACTTAAAAACTCGGCTACGTGTTACAGATCGAGACAAAAGAAAAAGAACATTAGGACTTGAAAATAAAGTTTTGATAAGGGATTCGCCCAGTTAAGACGGTGCGGCAGACAATTGAGATTAGTTTGCCTCCGGAGTCGTAAGCATAATGAGTCAGTTCGATGACCGGAAGTTTTGCAACACCATAATTACTGGCTTCGGAATCGCTAAGCAGACGTGCTCTATAGCTTTCCCTAACAGATTGGATAGACTTGGACAAGTCGTCCATGATTCTGCTAAATGCCTGAAAATCTAACTGGTTATTCGGAACGCGCGACTTTGAAATGAAGAACGTATCAGCGCCTATGAAGCTGCCTTCAAGTTCGTAGGTCAATTCAAGACGCTGAATTTCATCGCGACTTTGACATCCAAATTGTTGGAGCATCATTACGGAAATTGGACGACCTGATGTGAGGCCGCCGAAATGTTTGGTGATGGCATCCGGATCAACGCCATCGCAATGGCTTGCAAAGTCAAAGTCTAAAAGTGAATTGAGCTCGCTAACGCGTTTCGGTGCAACAAACGATCCCTTACCTTGGATTCGATAGATACTTCCACGACGCTCCAGCTCACTCATGGCAAGTCGGACGGTTGTTCTGCTTACGGCGTATTCGTCGCAGAGTTCCATTTCTGTTGGAAGTTTATCGTCTGCTTGATATTCATCGACGATCTGCTTGAGCAGCGCGTCGGTGAGCTGTAAATAGAGTGGCCGTTTTTCGTGTGTATCGAGCATTAGAGCCTCAGTTTGCATGTTGGTTATACCTGATGGTTGCCTCAGTCGGGATGTAACGTGGGCAAGGTAACCTTAACGTATCACAGAGCGGCTCAGCATGACGATCTGATGCCTGTATCCACGAAGGGCTTGTCCGAGCGTGAAGATATTCTGGGGCAGGCAAATACCGTTCATGGAGTCCCCGATATGTTGGAGGTCAGCGCCGGCTGCTTTTGCTGCAAGGCCTATTTTCTTAATGGTCTCGCTGTCGCAGGAGTCTTGACTCGTCCCGTTCGCCGCCATGACGAGAACCTTCTCTTCAATTGACTTGCCTACGTTGTGGGATCGTACAAAGTCTACGATGGCGCGCAGGTCTGCTTCTTGGAAGCAAGGGACGGTGTAGGGGGCTGGCACGAGAAGGATATCGACGCCGAGGTCAACAAACTTGCGCGCAATTTCGAGCGTCATGACAGGTTCCGCAACGCCCGCTCCATGCATTTTTCCGGCTATGACCAGGCCATTGAAATGCTCTTTGGAGAGTTTAATCGAATGGGCGATTGCATCGTTGGAGACGCCGGTTCCAGGGTTGCCCGTCAGGCAGATAAAATCAAATCCGAGTTCGTTAGCCTTTTCTAAGGTCTTGGGAGAGACGCGACGACCCATGGGGATTTCCGTTCGGGATTCAGACATCTCTGCCTCATTATCAACTGGCTCCAGATTGACGCCAATGGGCCTTCCGCATGCTCGCTTCACCCAAGTGACCGGGTTTTCATTGAGATCATCTGGAATACCGGCAATAACTGGATCGAACACATCGAGCGCGTTAAACAGAAGCAGGTCGGCACCTGCGGCACGTTCGATTTCTGCATTAGTAACGCCGCCGAGAAATTGGGAAGAGGGTACGTTTTCCGCCATGATGGTACGTCCCTCGGAAGCCAGAATTGCCTGTTTTAGATCCATGGGTGACGTGGCGGCAAAATCGGATGCGGACATGTTCAGTAATCGTTTGGGCATTGTTACTTCCTTTGACTAGAACGACAGGCTTGTGACATTGTCTCTAATATTGTTACAACAATATATTCAATATGTTATATCCAATCGGTGAACGGTTGCAAACTTATTGTACTGCTCGGAAAAAATAGCCTTTAGCTGGGAAAACATTATATTAATCAACTACCGTTCACCGAATAAGTATTTGAATTCTTGACATATCGACAAAGCGGAAAAAGAATTGGTTATGACAAATCGCGCAAATGATATTACATTTCGCACAAGAACGTATTCACTTACATAAGTGGATACAAACGGGAACGACGACGGTTGAGTCCGGATAAATCGTTGTGTGCCCGGGAATCATGAAAGGATGTGTTATGGACGCTATCGTCAAATTCCTTGAAAAACACCAGCCCCTCTTCGACAAAATCTCGAGGAACATTTATCTGGTGGCGATTAAGGATGGCTTTCTCTCGAATATGCCAATTGTGCTGTTCTCGAGCCTGTTCCTTCTTCTTTCGACGCTCCCTGCCTATGTAGGCATCACGCTTCCGTCTGAGGTGCTGGATTTCTTCAATAAAATCTATGCATATACCATGGGACTTCTTGGCATTATGGTGGCCGGCACCACGGCGAGCTCACTTGCCATGTCGATGAACCGTCGCATGCCTTCGGGTAAATCTCTCAACCCCACCTCGTGCATGGTTTGTGCCATGTGCGGCATGCTCTTGCTATCGGTGACGAACGATGTTGTCTCGATTGGCGGAGCAGATACATCTGTTTTTGAAACCGGCTATATGGGAACCAAGGGTTTTCTCGCTGCGTTCGTAGCCGCATTCTTGACCGTTAATATCTATAAGGTGTGCATTAGCCATAATGTGACGATCAAGCTCCCCAAAGAGGTCCCTGGCTCTATTGCGCAGAGTTTTCGCGATATCTTTGCATTTGGGTTTTCGATCCTTGCGTGCGCTTTTATCGATCTTGCGAGCCGCAAGCTGCTTGCTGTGCCGTTCGCCAATTTGGTATCCGCTCTCATCTCGCCGCTGTTCTCCGCGGTTGACACCTATCCTGGCATGGCGCTTATCGAAGGCGCAGTCGCACTTTTCCAATTTATGGGTATCCACGGTGCTTCGGTTGTCATGAGTCCGATCAATGCTGCGCTCTACGGCAATACCGTTACCAATCTTGAGGTTTTCCAAGCAGGTGGACACCCGTCAATTGCTCTCACGCAGGACTTTACAAGCTTCATCGGCGGTCTGGGCGGTTCTG
The DNA here is from genome assembly GCA_902468085.1 of uncultured Collinsella sp. Classification (GTDB taxonomy): domain Bacteria; phylum Actinomycetota; class Coriobacteriia; order Coriobacteriales; family Coriobacteriaceae; genus Collinsella. Next base: position 24,847 of record CABQXN010000007.1, on the reverse strand, counting down.
GCTGCACGTTCATCGTTCCTATTATCCTGATCATGTTTATGCGCTCCAAGCAGCTTAAAGCCATGGGCAAGGCATCGATTATCCCGGTGATTTTTGGAGTTAACGAGCCCGTTATCTTCGGTATGCCGATTGTTCTCAATCCCTATATGTTCGTGCCCTTCCTAGTGGCTCCTATGGTCAACGCCATTATCGGTAAATTTTTCATTGACGTCATTGGAATGAACGCCCCCATGTATACCATGCCGTGGGCGCTTCCCGGCCCAATTGGTGCATTCCTCACCACGGGTCTCGATCTGCGTTCTCTCGTATTGATGGCAGTGCTGTTGGTCGTTGACTTTGTGATTTACTATCCGTTCTGCAAGGCGTATGACCATCAGCTTTGTTTGGAAGAGTCTGCAAAGGAGACTGCAGGAACCTCGGATGCAGATGCTATTGCCGCACAGGAAAATGTCGCAAAAGCTCTCGAGGCGGTAAAGGACAAGGCGGAGCAGATCCGCGTGCTTGTGCTTTGCCAGGGTGCCGGCACTTCGACTCTCTTGGCAAATGCTCTTCGCGAAGGTGCCGCTGCTAAGGGTATCGATCTGGTTTCTCAGTCCGGTGCGTACGGAAGCCACTATGAGACGATGGATCAGTACAACGTGATTGTTCTGGCACCCCAGGCACGCATGTACTATGACGCTATGAAGGCCGATACCGATCGCCTTGGAATTAAACTGCTCACCACAAGGGGCAAGGAGTATATCGACCTTACCAACGATCCCGAAGGCGCAATTGACTGGATCGTTCAGGAGCTGGCCAAATAGTGGATGCACTCCGTCGTTGATTCGTCGGTGTATAGTACGGCCCCGCAGCTTATTGAGCTGCGGGGCCGTATTTCGTTGAGTATCAAGTTGAGACAATGAGCGCAACCGACGTGAGACCGCATTGGCGCTCTCCGAGTCACCGACAAGCTGACTTCCATCTATGTGACCAATTCGCTCTCGGTGTTTAACCTGCTCGAGACGCGCGAAGACTGCGACCTGTGCCTGGTAGGCGGCATGTACCGTCGCCGCACCGCCGCCTTTGTGGGACCCACGGCCGAGGATACCCTGCGTGCGCTGGGCATTGACGCGGCGTTTATCGGTGCCAACGGCATCTTGGACGGTGACGTATCTACGTCCAATATGGACGAGGGCCGCATCCAGCAGCTCGCCTTTAGCAAGGCCGATACGCGCTACCTCATCGCCGACTCCAGCAAGATCGGCAGGCGATACTTCTGCCCCCCCCTGCCGGCGCAGGGGTACCGCTTTAAAATGACGCGTAAATGACTTTGGGCAACAAGGATGAGGCTATTCTGAGATATGACTAGACTCCGTATTTCGTCTTTATGTCCCTTGAGAATGAATCATAGTCTTCATAGAGTCCCTCTTTGCTTTCATCCTCGGCGTGGTTTACACGTTCAAGGAGCTTATCCTTTGGAGCCTCTTTTGTTATTGCGGCCTCGCCATCGGGTATTGTGGATTGCAAGAATAGTTCTAGAGCATGGACGTCTTTGAGTATGTAGCCCGTCGAACGGCCCGCTCCTGTTTTTTCGATTGCGCTGCAACTAACAAGCTGACCGAGGGTTCGTTTAACGGTTACCTCGCTGATATCGGGGCAGTTGGACCGGATGTCGGATTTCTTAATGACGCCGGGTCTCTGTTGAAATAGAACAGCGATGCGCGCTTGCTTCGACATGGGACGAGTGCTTGATTCAATTAAGGTACGCTGCTCGAGCTGTCGGTAGGCGGCTAGGGTTGTTCCGAGCATGAAACGGATAAAAGGTGCTTCGGTGTTTTGATTTTCATTCCATCCAGTGGAGCTTGCAGCGAGGGCGTTGTAGTAGAGCGCCTTGTTGTCTTCAATAAGTCGTTCGATGCTGATGTAGCGCGCAACGTCGTATCCAGTCTTTTCGAGCAGCAGCGTTGTAAGGAGCCGGCTCATCCTGCCATTGCCATCGTTGAAGGGATGAATGCTAACAAAATCGAAGATAAAGCGGAGCGATATAAGGAGGGGATCGCAAACTTGGCGAGATAAAGCATCGTTGAGGGACTGGCAGGCTTCTTTAATAAGTCCCGGGGTTGCTAGAGCCGAAGGGGGCCTAAAGCGCACAAATCGATTACCTTGATCGTCAATGGAGACGATTTCGTTATCGCCATCTTTCCAATGGCCTCCATACGAGATTGCCGTGTGCGCCATGAGGTCACGATGCAACTGCAGAATGACCGATGGCGTTACGGGAATGGAATCGTGTTGCTCGTGAATAAGCGACAGCACATCTCGGTATCCAGCGATTTCTTCCTCTGCGCGGGAGCTTGGCTTGGCGGAATACGCCATGATCGCTTTGAGTCTTTTTTGGGTGGTAACAATTCCTTCAAGTCCGTTGGAGGATCGGGTGCTTTGGATCTTAGCCTCCTCCATTAGGGACGATAGAAGCTCGGGTTTGACTTGACTCAGAGCAAGCTGACGGCCTTTATGCTCGCGTATCGAGAGGAGGAGGTTGGTGATTGGAGTTGCTTCGAGTTCCGCTGGGACTGTGGTGTAATCGAACTGGCGCATGCGGCTCCTTTCGGTATCACGAACATACTTTCGATATCATAATATCATTAAATGATACCGAAAGTATGTTCGTGATACCGAAAACTAGAAACCATGGTTCATAACTGCTTGGAAAGTTCGGATTTGACTATCTTATTGTCTTGATCTGTAACAGGTAGACGGTCGAAAGTGGGCTACGTGTTACAGATTGAGATCTTTCAGCCCTGGTCGCCCGTTCGTCTAAATCTATAACAGTTAGGATTGAAAATCCCTGCTAGATGTTACAGATCGAGACGAATGATCCGCTCGGGCTCACCAAAAAACAAAAAAGGCCGCATGCGAACCCGTGGAGGGATTCGCATGCGGCCGACAGGGGGTATGCGGCGGAAACTAGGCCATGAGCAGGCCGGTCTCCGCGACGTTCTTGTACCAGTACGCGCTCGCCTTGGGATAGCGCTTCTGGGTCTCGAAGTCGATGTAGAACAGGCCATAGCGCTTGTTATAGCCGTTGGTCCAGGAGAACTGGTCCTGCAGCGACCACACAAAGTAGCCGTCGACGTTCACGCCGCCGTCAATTGCCTTGAGGATCCATGCGAGATGCTGACGCATGTAGTCGATGCGAGGGGCGTCGTCGATAAAGCCGTCCTCAAAGTCGTCCTTATAGCCCATGCCGTTCTCGGTGATATAGATCTTCTTGTAGTTGGGGTAATCGTTCTTAATGCGCAGCAGCAGGTCGTACAGGCCCTCGGGATAGATGATCCAGTCCCAATCGGTGGTGGGTACGCCTTCGCGCACGCATGACTCGCCCACGCCCTTGAGGAACCAGCGCGAGGAGCCCTTGTCGCCAGTGCCATTGTGGTTGATGTCGTTTTCGCCCTCGGCGGCGCGCAGGAACTGGCACTTGTAGGTGTTGACGCCCAGGCAATCGTTGTAGGGGAGCGCGGCGGTCAGCGCGGCGATGTCCTCGTCACGAACGTCGAGCTCGCCGCCGGCGATATGGGCAAGCTTGGTCGCAGCCTCCATGGTGTCGGCTGCATAGTGGCCACGGAAGGTGGCGTCGAGTACCCAGCGGTTGTTGATGACGTCGGCCATGCGGGCGGCCTCGCAGTCGGCAGCGCTGTTGGGATCGAGGGGATACTTGGGCTCTAGGTTCTGGACAATGCCGATCTCGCCCTCAAAGCCGCCCTCATGGAAGGCGACGACGGCCTTGGCGTGGGCCACCATCATGTTGTGCATGAGCTGGAAAGCCTTGTCCAGGCGATACTTCTCGCCGTGCGGCCAGTTGCCGACGATAAAGCTGCCCTCGGCGGTCGCGGGAATCTCGTTAAAGGTAAACCAGTGCTTGACCTCGGTGAACTCGGCAAAGCAGAACTTGGCATACTCGACAAAGGCGTCGATCGTCGTGCGCGTTAGGAAACCCTCGCCGCCGTTCTGGTAAAAGGCCTCGGGCGTATCGAAGTGATCGAGCGTGACATAGGGGATAACGCCAGCTTTGTTGCAGGTGGCGAAAAGCTCGTGATAGAAAGCGACGCCCTCGGGGTTAATCTCGCCGGTGCCATTGGGGAAGATGCGGCTCCAAGCGATGGAGACACGGATACCGTTGATGCCGAAGCGCTGGCACAGGTCGATATCGACCGGGTACTTGTTGTAGAAATCGCTTGCGGGGTCGGGGGAGAAGCGACCCTGAGCAGCCAGGAAATCGTCCCAGGGCACTTTGCCCTTGCCGTGCGTACGGGTCTCGCCCTCAACCTGGTAAGCAGCGGTGGCGCCGCCAAACACAAAGCCGTCGGGGAACTGCATGGGGTTGGTCATGAGTCATCCTTTCTGTGGGATACGAATAGGGAGAGGTGCCCGAACTGGGGATCCGGGCACCAACAGAGGGAGGAACTAGTCGAGGTTCTCGCGGAGCCACTTGATGGCGCCAGCGGGGTCGCGGGTGAGGTCGATATATTCCTTACCGCGGGGAGCGAGCAGCTTAATGCCCAGACGATCGGTGTCGGCCTTCATGTCGTTGTAGTAGCTACGAACCTGCGGGGCGAGCACGATGACGTCGTACTGATCCATGATGGCAGTGTGCTGACCATAAGCGCCTGCGGAGGAAGCGATGTTCTCTCCGGTCTGCGCAGCACCTTCCTTGATGGCGTTGGCAAGCATGGCAGAGGTGCCGGCGCCGGCGCACAGGACGAGGACCTTCAGGCCGTCGACATCCTTCTTAGCGGATGCGTCGGCGGCAGGCTTGGGCTGATCGGCGACAGGCTTGCTGTCGGCGGCAGCGGCGGTCGTCTCGACGGAAGCGGTAGTCTGCTCGACAGCGGGCGCAGAGGCGTTGGCGGCGATGGCAGCGGCACCATTGGACTCAAGACCCAGCTCGGCGGCGCGCTCGGCCTCCTGGTCGCAGAGCAGCTTATCGTATGCCTTCAAGAACGGCAGGTAGATGATGGCGTCCAGCAAGATGATGATCGCGACAAATACCAGGGCAATAAGCTGGAAGTTCGTGGTGATGAAAATGCCGATGGGGGCAGGGGTGGCCCAAGGCACCACGAAGGAGAAGCCGTTCATACCCACGTTGTCGATAAAGAACTTGGCAACGCTTACGTTGACGCAGCCGGCGGCAACAAAGGGGATGAGCATGTAAGGGTTAAGGATCATCGGTGCGCCAAAGAGCAGCGGTTCGTTGACTGCGAAGGCAACAGGAACAATCGAGGCCTTACCGACGGCTTTGAGCTGCTTGGACTTCATAAAGAGAATCAGCAGAAGCGGCACGATGAACGTGGCGCCGGTGCCGCCGAACTCACCCACGAGCGACATGTTAAAGGTGAGGGAATGGGCGGGGTGGCCACCGGCCAGCAGAACCTGCAGGTTCTCGGCCTGGTTGGCAAGACGGATGGGGTCGATGCCCGGCTGGACGATCGAGGGGCCGTGGACGCCGATGAACCAGAAGAACGCGGTGGCTGCCTGAATAAGGATGAGTCCGGGGTAGGTCTCTGCTGCAGTAAAGAGCGGGGAGAGCAGCTTGATGAGCAGCTCGGAGAACGGAACGCCCATGAGGTTGCGCACGACGACATCGATGATGCCGCAGATGATGACAGCGCCACCGAAGGGGATGATGTCGCGGAAGTTCTGAGCGATGGCGCCCGGAACCTCCTTGGGCAGCTTAATGGTCAGATCGCGCGAGACGCAGAACTTATAAACCCACACGGTAATGAATGCGGCGATATAGGCCGAGAACAGACCGCGCGTACCCATGCTAGTGCAATCGAAGACCGAAAGCTCGGAGCCGTTGAACTTGGTGGTGAACTGCGTAACAGCGAGCAGCAGCATGCTGCACTGGGCGGCAACCATGGTGGAGCCGTCGTTGAGCACCTTGCCGGCGGGCATGCGACGGTTCATGGAAGCCGTGAAGTTCTTGGCGGTGGTGCCGGCAACCATGATGCCCATGACGCCCATGGTGAAGTTGTACAACTTGTTGCACCAGTCGATGAGCGGCTGGGGCAGCGTGATGCCAACGACGCCGGGAAGGGTGGCGATCAGCAGAAAGATCGAAGAGGTAAGGACGATGGGCATGCACCCAAGGAATCCGTCCTTGATGGCCTGGAGGTAGACATTCCTCGAGATCTTCTCAAAGAACGGTTGATGCTTCTCGAGCATCTTTACGATGGCGTCCATAGAGCTCCTTTGCTACTTGATGCGCGATGCATGTGGATGGAACTGGTCGTCGATGGATGGTCAGGACTGCCCGGAAACCTTCCTGCTCAAGGAAGGCATTGCGAAATGACAACGTTGTCATTTCGTTAATGACAACGTAAGACATTTTTGGAAGAGCAACAAGGATATACGGGTGAGCGGTCGATATTGTCCGGTAAACGGTTGATTTGTCAGTCAGGCAGGTAGTGTATGCTAGAACGCAAAAAAACAAGCGATGCAAGACCGACTGGAGAAGTAGTGGCAACGATGGACAAGAAAAATGTCTCAATGAATGATGTGGCAGTTGCCGCGGGTGTTTCTCTCAAGACGGTTTCGCGTGTGATCAACGAGCCCGGTAGCGTGCGAGAGTCGACACGCGATAAGGTCCATTCGGCCATGGAGGCGCTCGGGTTTCGAACCAACTTTGCCGCGCGTTCGCTCAAGTTGGGCCGTTACGGGTGCATCGGCGTGGTGCTGTTCCACTTGTCGGGCGGTGCCGTGGACATGATTGACGGTATCGCAGATGCCGCCGAAGAACGCGGCTTTGCGCTTACGATGATCAAAAAGCGGGCGGGGGAGAAGATGACCCTTGCCGAAGCGGCGCGTAGGATGTCGCAGCTGCCTGTTGATGGCATGATCTTCAACCTGCGTCAGATGGTCGATGACTTTGATACTTTTGAGGCACCGAAAGACCTCAAGACGGTGATTATCACACCGATGGAACATCCTACCTGCTCCACCGTCAGTGACGACCAAGAGGGCGGCGCGCGCATGGCGTGCGAGTACTTCTTGAATCACGGGCACAAGAACGTGTACTTCGTCTCTGGTAAGAAAGAAGCGCTGTCGAGCCAGTGCCGTATGAAAGGTTGGCGAGCGGCACTCGAGGCGCATGGCATTGAGCCGCCCGAGCCTCTGCAAGGCGATTGGAATGCGGATAGTGGCTATGCCGCGGGCCTTGTGCTTGCCGATAAACCCGATTGCACGGCGGTCCTCGCTGCTAACGACTGCATGGCAAACGGCGTGATGATGGCTCTACGTGACAAAGGGCTCAGTGTGCCCGACGACGTGTCCGTGATCGGCTTTGATGACGAGCTTTACAAGACGATTCCCAACTCGATTCTGACGTCGGTGAAGTTCCGTCACCGCGAGCTGGGCGTCCGTGCGCTTAACGAGGTCGTCGCAGGTCTGGAAGCCCCGAGCTCCAGAAGCCGTACGCTCGTCTCGGGCGTGTTGGTCGAGCGTTCCAGCGTAAGGGATCTGCGGGCGTAGACGTGCTCGGCCTGCTCGTCTAAATCTGTAACAGGTGGGACCCGAAAACTCGACTAGGTGTTATAGATTGAGATTTTGTCTACCCAGCCATCATCTTTGTCTCGATCTGTAACAGTTAGGAGTGAAATGACCAGCCAGGTGTTACAGATCTAGATTGATTGGATTGACCCATCTGTTTGTCTCGATCTGTAACATCTAAGCGGTCAAAAGCGGTCTACATGTTACAGATTGAGATTTTTGGCTTGGCCTGTGCGTTCACCTCGATCTGTAACAGCTGGGACCCAAAAACTCGGCTAGATGTTACAGATTAAGATGAACAGGAGGACGGGTGCGGTCTAAACAAAATGGCCCGCGCATCACGCATCGATGCACGGGCCATTTTTTTTTCTGCGAGCGGCAGGTGGCGTCAGCGTTTTATGCCTCGAGGTTTTCCTCGATCCAGGCGACGGCACCCTTGGGATCCTTAGTGAGGTCGATGTACTGTTTGCCCTTGGGCGACAGCAGCGTGATGCCCAGGCGGTCGGTGTCGGCCTTCATCTCGTTGTAATAGGTGCGAACCTGCGGAGCCAGGACGATGACGTTGTACTGGTCCATGATGGCGTAGTGGCTGCCGTAGGCACCGGCGTTGGCGGTAATGTCGATGCCCAGCTCGTCGGCGCCTTCCTTAAGCGCGTTGGCGAGCAGTGCAGAGGTGCCGGCGCCAGCGCACAGAACCAGAACCCTCAGATCCTTGCCCTTAAGGGCGGACGGAGCTGCGGAGGCCTCAGTGGCAGAAGCGGTCTCGACAACAGGAGCCTCAACGGCGGGGGCGGCAGCGGTCTTGACGGCCTTGGTCTCCTCGGCCTCTTCTTCGGCCAGGGTCTCGGCCTCCTGCTTGCACAGGACGTTGTCGTAGGCCTTGCAGAACGGGTAGTAGATTAAGAAGTCAACGACCAGCAGGACGACAACCAGGACCAGAGAGATCGGCTGGAAGTTGGTGTCGATGAAGGTGCCGATCGGTCCGGGGAGTGCCCACGGCATGGCATAGATAAAGCCGTTCATGCCCAAAAAGTCGATGAAGAACTTACCAATGAGGACGTTGGCCACGGGGGCAAACAGGAACGGGATCAGGAAGTACGGGTTGAGGATGATGGGCGCGGCGAACAGCAGCGGTTCGTTGACGGCGAACATCACGGGTACGACAGAGGCTTTGCCGACGGCCTTGAGCTGCTTGGAGCGCATAAAGAGCAGGAAGATGATCGGGACAATGAACGTGGCGCCGGTGCCGCCGAGTTCGCCGATGTAGTTACCGAAGTTCTCGGTCAGGGCGAGGGCGGGGTGACCGCCGGCCTGCAGCGTGGCGAGGTTGGTGGTGATGTTGCCAAACAGCGCGGCGTTGAGGGCAGGCTTAACGACCGAGGGGCCGTGGATGCCCATGAACCAGAACAGCGGGATCATGAACCAGATGAGGGCGAGGCCGGCGTAGGAATCGGCAGCGGCGAACAGCGGGCTCACCAGCGTGGAGATGACGTTGGCAAACGGGACGGCCAAGCAGGTGCGGCAGATAACGTCGATGACGGCGACAAACAGGATGGAGAAGCTGAAGGCGAAGATGTCGCGGAAGTTCTGGGCGATGGCGCCGGGGACTTCTTTGGGCAGCTTGATGGTGATGTCTCGCTTAATGCAGAAGGCATAGATGTTGACCGTGGCAAATGCGGCGACAAAGGAGCTCAGTAGGCCCTTGGTGCCCATGTTGTCGGTAAAGAACACCGAGACATCGGCGCCGTCGATCTTGGCACTCGTCTGGGTAACGGCCAAGATGAGCATAGCGCACATGGCGGCGACCATGGTGCTCGTGGCGTTGATGGCCTTGCCGGCAGGCATGCGGCGGTTCTTGGAGCCGGTCAGCGCGCTTGCGGTGGTGCCGGCGACCATGATGCCCACGACGCCCATCGTGAAGTTGTAAACCTTGTTGCAGAAGTTCACGACGTCGACGTTCCACCAGTCGGGCAGTATAAAGCCGCCGACCGTGGCGACAACGCCCGGCAGGGTCGAAATAAGCAGGAAGACAGAAGAAGACAGGATGATGGGCATTGCTGCCAAAAAGCCGTCTTTAATGGCCTGAAGGTAGATGTTCTTAGAGACCTTGTCGAAGTACGGCTGACCTTTCTCCAAGAACTTAACGATCGATTCCATAGTTCACGCTCCTCTTTGCATGAAATCTTAATGGCATGGACGTTGAAAACCTATATGGTCTCCCGCTTGCTAAAAGCCCGGGTGCAGGCGGGGTCGGTCCCAGGGGGAGAGAGGGGAGCGGCTGGGTTTGTATCGCATAGGGCCGCTCCCCTCTCGGGGGAAAGCGAGGCGATGCGCTACTGCGCGTCCGCCATAGTGTCGGCGAGCTCCTTGTACCAGAGTGCCGACTGCTTGATGTAGCGTTTTTGCGTGTCGAAGTCGATGTAGAACAGGCCGTAGCGCTTGTTATAGCCGTTGGCCCACGAGAACTGGTCCTGCAGGCTCCAGATAAAGTAGCCCTGGACGTCGACGCCCTCGGCGCGCGCCCGGAGCACCTTCTCCATGTGCTGGTCGACAAAGTCGATGCGCTCGGGATCGGCGACGATGCCGTTTGCGTCGGGCTCGGGGTCCTTGTGGCCCAGGCCGTTTTCGGTGATATAGATGACGGGGAGGTTGGGATAGGTGGCGCTGATGTGCTTGAGCGTGTCGTAGAGGCCTTGCGGGTAGATGAGCCAATCCCAGTCGGTGGTGGGGATACCCGGCATATCGACCTGCTGCCCGACGCCCTTAAACTTAAAGCACGAGGTGCCCTTGTCTCCGGTGCCGTTAAAGCTGTTGGTGGACTCGCCATCGTAGGCGGCGATAAACGCCGACTGATAGTAGTTGAGGCCGAACATATCGTTGCGGGGCGCCGCCTTGGCGAGCTCCTCCATGTCGCTGTCCTCAACCGTAAGCGTGGCGTTGTTGGCACGCAGAATCTCGTTGATGAGTGAGAGGGTGCGCGCGGAGTAGTGACCCAGGAAGGCGCCGTCCATGATGAAGTCGGTGTAGAAGGCGTTGTACAGGTCGGCGGCGTGCTGGTCGGCGGGCGAGTCTGTGGCAGGATATGCCGGCGTCAGGACGTTGACCATGCCAATGCGTCCGCCCAGGTGCTCGGTCTCGTCAAGATCCTTATACAGGTTGACGGCGCGGGCGTGGGCAACGAGCTCGTTGTGCTGGCTCTGGATGCCGCTCGTCACATCAAAGTGATGGTTGGGCGGGAAGTTGCCTTGGATGTATTGGGAGTGCGAGAGGCTGATGAGCTCGTTGATGGTGAACCAATTCTTGACCTCGCGGAACTCGCGGAAGCAGAACTCGGCATAGCGCACATAGGCGTCGACGGTCTTGCGGTTGAGCCAGTCGCCCTGGTTGAACAGGGCGGCGGGGGAGTCAAAGTGATGCAGGGACACATAGGGCTCGACGCCATACTTTTTGCAGCAGGCGAACAGCTCGTGGTAGTGCTTAACGCCCTCGGCGAGGGGCTCGGCATCGTCGCCGTTGGGGAAGATGCGGGTCCAGGCGATGGACACACGGATGGCGTTGAGTCCATGCTCGGCAGAAAGGCGGATATCCTCCTCGTAGCGGTTGTAGAAATCACTGGCCGGGTCGGGCAAAAAGCGACCCTGGGCGACAAGGTAATCGTCCCACATGGTCTTACCCTTGCCTGCCACCTTCGTGGAACCTTCCGTTTGGTACGCGGCGGTTGCGGCACCCCAAACAAAGCCCTTCGGCAGCTGCTGTACGCGGTTTAGCAAAGACATATGCATACACCCTCTCGTCTCGCTGTTCGATATTGTGCGTTTGCGCTCAGGAGGCTCCCTGGTTAGCGTTCAGCGGTGAAAAAGCCCGATAAACACTATCTTAAAATGATTAGAACCAAAATGAGCACGTGAACATTTGACAATGAGCACGTTAACATCCGGCTGGGATGTATAGAAACAAAACAACTTCAAACAGCCGCGAACGGTTGTATTTGTTCGGTAAGCGGTTTTGATTGACAGAAGTTTTCATGTTGTGGTATATGGCTCGGGTATCATGAGCACGTTATCGATGTATGTACGATGCGCCATGGGCGCGGGGAATAGTTGGGAAGCAGGTTAGCGTGGAAGGCATGGCTCAGCAGACAAGGAATGGTCATTCGGCGAGCGCGGCAGAGGTTGCGGCGCTCGCTGGCGTGAGCCGCCAGACTGTGTCTCGCGTGGTCAACGGTATGCCCAACGTGACGGAAAAGACGCGCAAGCGTGTGCTGGCCGCCATGGAAGAGCTGGGCTTTCGTCCCAATTTTGCTGGAGCGGCGTTGCGCGGCGGGTCGTATCGTTCTATTGGCCTGTGCATGTACAACATCACACGTGTCGGTAACCTGGCGACGCTCGAGGGTATCATGCAAGCGGCGCGCGAGCACGATTTTGCCGTCACTATGATCGAGATGGGCGGCGACAAGCCCTATACACTTGCCGATGCCTCGCGCCGCATGGTCGAGCGACCCGTCGACGGCATGATTCTCAACATGAACCGCATGGCTCCCGATTTTGAGGAGTTTGTTCCCCAGCCGGGAGTGCGAACGGTCATCCTGTCCATGTATGCGCATCCGCGCTGCACGACGATCGACTCCGACCAGTATGGTTCGTGCGAGCTGTTGACCAATTATCTGCTGGAACATGGTCACTCGAATATGCGGTTTGTGGCGGGTCCGGAAAACTCGATTTCCTCGCGTTTTCGTGAGGCCGGTTGGCGCGATACGCTGGGTCGTGCTCATGTCGATGCCGCTCCGATGCTGCGTGGCGATTGGAGTGCGGACAGTGGGTACGCCATGGGCGAGCGGATTGCGGCCGAGGTGCTTGCCGGCGGGTCGCAGGCGCCGACTGCCGTGCTTGCGGCAAATGACCAGATGGCGCTGGGCGTTATCGCCGCGCTCGAGAACGCGGGCCTGTCCGTGCCCGACGACGTGAGCGTGGTTGGTATCGACGACGCACTCGAGGGACTTGTTCCTCACAATCGGCTGACGACGCTGCGATTTGATTTGCGCGGTGTCGGTAAGCTTGCGTTTGAGGCGGCGATTGGAGAGAGCTCGTCTATCGAGGCGATTCATGTGCCGAGTACGCTGGTCGAACGCTCGACTGTTAGGGACATACGGGGTTAGGTCCTACTCCGTTTGTCTCGATTTGTAACAGGTAGACGGTCAAAAGCGGGCTACGTGTTACAGATTTAGATTCTTCGGAAAGAGCAATCCTGTTCGTCTCAATCTGTAACAGCTAGGACCAAAAAACTCGGCTAGATGTTACAGATCGAGACAAACGGCTCCCGACCAGCCCAAAAACAAAAAGACCGGGGGCGGCGCGCCGTGTGACGTGCCGCCCCCGGCTGAGAAATGGGGACAGGTTGTGTGAGCGGGCAACCCCGCCAGCCACTAGTCCAGACGACGGGTCTGCGCCACGTGCTTATACCAGTATGCGCTTGCCTTGGGCGTGCGCTTCTGGGTTTCAAAGTCAACGTAGAAGAAGCCGTAACGCTTGTTGTAGCCATTGGTCCAAGAGAACTGATCCTGCAGGCTCCACAGGAAGTAGCCGCCCACGTTGACGCCCACCTCCATGGCCTTGAGCAACCAGCGCAGGTGCTGCTCGATGTAGTCGATGCGCGGCTGGTCGTCCACAAAACCGTCCTTGTAGGGGTCCTTGTAGCCCATGCCGTTCTCGGTGATGAAGATCTGCTTGTAGTTGGGGTAGCGCTGCTTAATGTAGACGAGCAGGTCGAACAGGCCCTCGGGATAGATGATCCAGTCCCAGTCGGTGGTGGGAATGCCAGGCTTGTTCACGTGCTCGCCAATGCCCTTGACGCGCCAGCGGCCGGTACCCTTCTCGCCCGTACCGTTGTGGTGCAGGTCGTTCTCGCCATCGTAAGCCTTCAAAAAACGGCACTGGTAGTTGTTAACGCCCAGGTAGTCGTTGTAGAGCGCTGCCTCGCGCATAATCTCGAGGTCCTCGTCCAAGATCTCGATGGTGCCGCCCGAGACGGCAGCCAGGCGGTTGGCGCACTCGAGGGTGTCGGGGGCATACTCGCCGCGGAACGTCGCGTCGAGCAAAAACTGGTTTTGCAGCACGTGCTCGTTGTTGGCGGCTTTGATGTCGGCGGGGTCGTTCTCGTTGAGCGGGTACTTAAACTCCAGCGACTGGATGACGCCGATTTTGCCCTTAAAGCCGCCGTTGTGGAAGGCCAGCACGGCCTTGGCGTGGGCGAGCATCATGTTGTGCTCGCACTGGAAGGCCTCGGCCAGATGCGCCTTGACGCCACCGGGGAAGGTGCCCTCGATGTAGGTGTTGGAGGCGTCGGCCCAGATCTCGTTAAAGGTGAACCAGTAGGTCACCTGGTCGGCGTACTCCTTAAAGCAGAAGGTGGCAAAGTCCACAAAGGCGTCGATGGTCTCGCGGTTGAGGAAGTCGCCCTTCTCAAAGAGGGGAAGCGGCGTGTCAAAGTGATGCAGCGTGACGAACGGCTCAACGTGGTGCTTGTGGCACTCGGCGAAGAGATCGTGGTAGAACTGGACGCCCTCGGGGTTAATCTCACCGGTGCCGTTGGGGAAGATGCGGCTCCAGGCGATGGAGAGGCGAATGCCGTTGATGCCGAACTCCTCGCACAGCTCCAGGTCGACGGGGTACTGGTTGTAGAAGTCCGAAGCGGGATCGGGGGAGAAGCGCCCCTGGGCCTCCAGAAAGTCGTCCCAGGCAACCTTGCCCTTACCGTGAGTGCGGGTCTCGCCCTCTACCTGGTAGGCAGCGGTGGCGCCGCCAAAGACAAAGTCCTCGGGAAACTGCGCGGGCGGGTTGGTGACGCTAGCAGGATTAACGGACATGATGATCCAATCGTCTAAATCGAAGGGCCAGCCGGTCTTGGATGGTCGGCTGGCCCTGGGCGTTACTTACTTCGAAAGTTGCTCACTCACGAAGGCGAGAGACTTGTCGCCGTTCTGGGAGAGCTCGATGTACTGCTTGCCACGGCAGGCGACGCACTTGTTGCCCACGCGCTCACAGTCCTTCTGCAGGTCGGCCAGGTAGCTTGCGGCCTGCGGGGCCAGGACGACCAGGTCAAAGTCGGGGAGCATGTCCACGTGGTTGCCATAGGCCTCGGCAGCGGTCTCGAGGTTAATGCCGCGCTCCTTGGCGGCCTTGGCCAGCGCGTTGGCGAGCAGGCCCGAGGTTCCGCCGCCCTGGCAGAGCACGAGCACGCGCTTGCCGTTGAGGTCGCTGGCGGTCGTTGTCTCGGCAGCGGGTGCTGCGGAAGCGGCGGGGGAGTCGGCCTTCACGGCCTCGGCAGCAGCGCCGGCGGCAACGCTCTTGGCGTCAGCCTTGCCCTGGAAGGCATCGTTGAGCTTGGCGGCCTTCTCGGCGTTCTTGGCGGCGAGCTCCTCCTGGGAGATTTCGGCCTCCTCGGCGCACTTCTGGGCGTCATAGGCACGGAAGAACGGGTAGTACAGAACGAAGTCGACGACCAGGATAAGGGCGAGCATCA
This sequence comes from uncultured Collinsella sp., assembly GCA_902468085.1. Lineage (GTDB taxonomy): Bacteria > Actinomycetota > Coriobacteriia > Coriobacteriales > Coriobacteriaceae > Collinsella. The sequence continues at coordinate 9,802 of CABQXN010000007.1, read as the reverse complement.
CAAAAGCGAGCGGCTGGAAGCCCAGGCCCATGATGGTGCCGATGGGGCCGGGGACGGTCCAAGGCAGGGTGTACATAAAGCCGTTCATGCCCAAGAAGTCGATAAAGATCTTGAGGATCCAGATGTTGGCGATCGGGGCAAAGACAAACGGGACAAAGAAGACGGGGTTGAGCACGATGGGCGCGGCGAACAGCAGCGGCTCGTTGACGGCAAAGCAGACGGGGACGATGGCGGCCTTACCGACGGCGCGCATCTCCTGAGACTTGGCCAGGAAGCAGAACATAAAGACCAGGACGAGCGTGGCGCCGGTGCCGCCCATGCAGACGACGAAGTACTGGGCACCCTGGGTCAGGACAGCGGAAGCGTGCTGGCCGGCCTGGAACGCAGCCAGGTTGTCGGTCATGTTGGCAACGAGGGCGGCGGCGATGGCGGGCTCGACGATCGAGGGGCCGTGGACGCCCACGAACCAGAAGAGGCTCATAGCGCCGTAGATCACAGCGAGGCCGATGTAGCCGTCGGCAGCGGTGAACAGGGGCTGGAACACCTGGATGACGCCCTGGGCAAAGCAGAAGCCAAAAGCAGCGCGGAAGGCTATGTCAAAGACCCAAAAGACGGTGATGCAGACGGAGAAGGGGATGATGTCCTTAAAGGTCTGCGAGATGTTGGGCGGAACCTGCTCGGGCATCTTGACGGTGATGTTGCGCTTAATGAAGAACTTGTAGATGATGCCGGTCACAAACGCAGCGATAAAGGCGGTCAGCAGGCCTTTGGAACCAAGGTAGGTGGTGTTGAAGCCGCTGGCAGCGTCCGTGGCGATCGTGTCGCTCGAAAGGAGCAAGAAGCCGATGATGGCCGCGCACATGCACGAGATGAAGTTGATCTGGTTGTTCTTGGGCAGATCGCGGTTCTGAGCGTCGGCGAAGTGCTTGGCCGTGGTGGCGGCGCAGGCGATGGCCAGGATGCCCATGGAGTAGTTGTAGCACTTCCACAGGGCGTTGTTGATGTCATCGGGCCAGTAGAAACCCCAGATGTTGGGGACCGAGGCTACCAGGCAGAAGATGGACGAGAAGATGATGATGGGGATGACGGAGATAAAGCCGTCGCGGATCGCCTTGAGGTACTTGTTGCGGGCAATCGCGTTGAAAAAGGGCTGGCCCTTTTCGATGATGGCGATGAGTTGCTCCATGCAATGCTCCTAAGAGTCGGTGGGTTAGCAACGATGGTAGCTTTTGACTTTCGGTTGCCAAAATGTTGACGTTGCCATTTTGTGACACAAAAAAAGAAGCGAACTGGTGGTTCCTGTGCCTGCGAACCGTCGATTCCTTACGCGTAAACGTTTGAGCCGCCCGGTGGCTCTGTGTTTGCACAATGGCAACGTTAACATTTGGGCGCCAAAAGCCGTTCGGGGAAGCAAAAATGTCGGTGAACGGTAGGTTTTGAGTGGTGAGCGTATGGTGGGGGAGGCGTTGGATATACTTGAAGACGTTTCATTTGACTGCGTAGGGTGCAACCAATGGCATCGTTGACATAGAAAGATCGACCTATGGCCGCTGTTAAAAAATCGGTATCCGTCAAAGACGTAGCGCGCCTCGCGGGCGTCTCGGAGCAGACGGTCTCGCGCACCGTTCACGATTCGCCCAGCGTGCGCCCCGAGACCAAGGAGCGCGTGCGTGCCGCCATGCGCGAGCTGGGGTATCGCCCCAATTTTGCCGGTCGATCGCTGCGCCGCGGCAAGTTTAAGACCGTTGGCGTTGCCATGTTCAACATTACCGGTACCGGCAACCTCGACCGTATGGAGGGCTTTACCGCCGCCGCCGATAAGCACGGCTATGCCATCACCCTCACTAAAGTAGATGGGCATCCGTATACCCTCGAGAGCGCATCGTCGCGCATGAGCGCGCTGCCGGTAGACGGCATGGTTGTGATCATGAATCGCATGCCGGCGGACTTTGGAACCTTCGAGCCGCTGCCCGGCATGCAGACGGTGCTCGTTACCATGTTGGAGCACCCGCTCTGTTCAACGGTCGATAACGACCAGTTCGATTGCTCGCGCCAGGTGGTCGAGTACTTGCTGGAGCGGGGGCACAAGACCGTGCACTTTATCTCGTGTCCCGAGCGCTCGCTTTCGGGCATGCGGCGCGAGGAAGGCTGGCGCGAGACATTGCGCGCGCATGGCATTGAGCCACCGCGACTTATCCGTGGCGATTGGACGGCGCAGAGCGGATATGCCGCAGGTCAGGCCCTGGCGGATGATCCGACCTGTACTGCCATCTATGCCTCCAACGACGCCATGGCCTACGGCTGCATTCGCGGACTCGAGTCGCGCGGAAAGCGCGTGCCCGAGGACGTGAGCGTGGCGGGTGTTGACGACAGCCTGGGCGATATCGTGCCCGACCGTCGCCTGACTACGGTGCGCTTTGACAACAAGCGCGTCGGCATGTGGGCGGTCGACAAGATTGCCGGCGCCGAGGGCGTTGAACCCGGTGTGGAGCATATGCTGTTTCCGGGCGTGCTCGTCGAGGGCGATACGGTGCGCGATGTACGCTAGGGTGCGGACCTGTTTGGGTTGCCGCTAATTGTGTTCGATATTGTTCAAATTGGTTTAAAAACCGTTCACGGGCGAAAAGTGACCGTTCATAGCTCGAAATTACGTTTTGCGCTGTTCTTTTTTGTTTGAATGTTATTGTTTCTGTCATACACAACGCAGCGCGTATGCCCGGACGCGATGCTCTCCATTGGTTCATATGTGAAAGGAACGCAACATGGCAACCAAAGAAGAAATCTCGATGGTTGGATTCGAGATTGTCGCATACGCAGGTGACGCCCAGACCGATCTGCTTGCAGCGCTCGATGCTGCTCGCGAGGGTGACTTTGAGAAGGCCGAGCAGCTGCACAAGGATGCCAGCGATGCGCTCATCGGTGCCCACGACACGCAGACCAAGCTGCTTTCGCAGGAGGCCGGCGGTGGCGAGATGGAGATGACCTTCATCATGGCTCACGCTCAGGACACCCTCATGACCACCATGATCCTGGAGAAGCAGACCCGCTTTACCATCGATGCCTACAGGCGCATTGCCGAGCTCGAGGCCAAGCTCGCCTAACGAGTCCTCACAACCAAGTCCCCTTCCAAAAGCCCTGCCGCAAACCCGCGGCAGGGCTTATCTCTGTCCTCCTCCAAGTTGCGGTGAAATAAGGACTGAATAGGGGCCGGCGGGCGCAAAACAATCCCTATTCCACCGCAACTCATCCGGAGATAGTCATTGGGGACAGTCTTGGTGCGCTCCGTTGGTCCTCCCGTTCGATTTTTGCTCGGTGGGTATACTTTCTTTCGCATTAAACGCCGGAATGAGGAGGTATCCAAATGCCGGATAACGGGTCAATACAAAAAAGAGACGCGCACGAGATGGCTCATGGGCGTCCTGTCCAGATAACCGAGCACACGACAGTAACCGAGCTGCAGCCCAGCCTGTCCGATGTCGTGTGCGCAAACAAAAAGCTGCAGATCGGTATCATCGTTGCGCTCGTGGTGCTGGCGTTGCTGTCGGGCTTTGTAGCTCGTCCGCATTTCGCCGATACCAAAACTTGGGACTCCACCATCGAGGTTATCGACCAAAAGAAAGGCAACGTTTTGGCGCTCACGGCTTCATGCGTTGCTCTATCTGCGGGTATTACGGCGCTGCCGGGTGATACGGGAACGCCGGTTGCCGAGGAGCTCGCGCAGCTTTCAGGCAACCTTGGTATCGTGCTTGCCGTGCTATACCTAGAGAAATATTTGCTCACGATTTTGTGGTCGGTTGGCCTGGGCATCTTAATCCCGTTTGCGTTGGTGCTCTTTGCGGTGTCGCTCGGCATTCACGGGCGCTGGAGCACGAGCGCTGTCCTGGGCCGTGTGGCGACACGCGTGCTGGTGGTTGCCGTGATCGGCATGGCGTTGGTGCCTGCAAGCGTTTGGGTGTCGCAGAAGGTCGATGAAACGTATCGCGTAAGTATTGAGCAAGCTGAGCAAAAGGCTGCGGACGCTGCGGTTGCGGCCGACACCACGAACAAGTCAGCCGAGACCAGCTCGAAATCGAACAAGAAAAAATCCGAGGCCACGGAGTCCAAAAACGTGCTCGAGCAGTTGACTGACGGGGCCTCGAGCCTGGTCACGTCGGTAACCAGCGGTGCCAAGCAGATGACCGATGAGATCGTGCAGCAGGTGACCGACCTCATCGAAGGCGTCATCGTGATGATCGTGACCTCGTGTGTGATTCCTCTGCTGGTGCTCGTGGCGTTCCTATGGCTAGGACACGTGCTGCTGGGGATCGATATTTCCGGCCCGGCGAACTATTTGACGGGCCGTTTTCTGAGTGCTCCGTCCAAGCACGCCAAAAAGGCCGGGCAGTCCGAGTAGCTAAAACAGCTGTATATACCGGGGAATACCGCCGAAGGGCGGCCGAGACGAGTTCTCGGCCGCCCTTTTGTTTGTTGAACACATGGTCACTACGTCCGCGCCCGGCTCAAACGGTCAGCAATCATCCGTGAACGGTATTTGTTCAAAAAAGAACAAAGATAAACAAATAGTTGTTGCAGTTACTGTTCGAATGTGTTCAAATAAACATGAACAGTGAAGAACCGCACATTCAGATGCCCGGACCTGAACGCGATTCAACACTTCCAAACAGAAACTACGCACCTGCGTATCTCTCAAGGAGGATGTCATGAGGGTTGTAATCGCTTCCGATGCCGACGGTATGTCGATGAAGGAGTCCATCAAGGAGATGCTCATCGCCGACGGTCACGAGGTCGTCGACTATTCCGAGACCCCTGCCGCGGACTTTGTCGATTCCGCGACCGCCGTTGCCAAGGACCTGCTGGAGCACAAGGATTCCCAGGGCTTCGCATTCGATAAGTACGGCGTCGGCTCCTATATGGCCGCCGTCAAGATTAAGGGTATGGTCGTCGCCAACATTTCCGACGAGCGTTCCGCCTACATGACCCGCGAGCACAACGGCTCGCGCATGGTCACCATGGGCCCGGGCGTTGTGGGCACCGAGGTCGCCAAGAAGATCGCCCGCGAGTTCCTGCGCGCCCAGTACGCCGGCGGCCGTCACCAGATCCGTGTCGACATGCTCAACAAGATGGCCTAACGAGAGCCACCGAGAACTCGAACTTCTACCTCAACTTGTGAATTCAGACGAAAGGACGTTCTGATGAAGAAGACCATCGCAATCGGTTGCGACCATATCGTTACGGACGAGAAGATCTATCTGGCCGACCGCCTGGAGCAGGCTGGCTACAAGGTGCTCGACTGCGGCACCTACAGCCACACCCGTACGCACTATCCCATCTACGGTAAGGCCGTGGGCGAGGCTGTTGCCAGCGGCAAGGCCGACTTTGGCGTGGCCCTGTGCGGCACCGGCATCGGCATCACCAACGCCGTCAACAAGGTTCCCGGCGCCCGCTGCGCCCTGGTCCGCGACATGACCTCTGCCCTGTACGCTCGTCGCGAGCTCAACGCCAACATCGTGGGCTTTGGCGGCAAGATTACCGGCGAGTTCCTGATGGCCGATATCATGCTTGCCTTCCTGGAGGAGCCCTACGAGAAGACCCCCGAGCACGATGCCCTGATCGCCAAGATCGATGCCTGCAATAAGGCCGACGCCGAGGCTCAGGCTGACCCGCACTTCTTTGACGAGTTCCTGGAGAAGTGGGACCGCGGCGAGTACCACGACTAAGGAGGTTACGCGGTTTACCAAACCGCGTAACGGGTCGACGCTGCGCGCCGCTCAGGCATCCCATCTCGCCGCTCAAACCGTCGCTCGCGTACATGAAGCACGCGTCGCTCCTCTTTCGCGGCGACCTGGGGCACCTGAGCGCCGCTCGCTGACGTTTGAGTGACCTGTGAGATCGCCCCTGTTGTTGCGAAGTGTTCTGGTACGGCGAGCTGCTCCGATAACACGTTTGCTTGCTTGGCTTGAGTGCTTCGCTCATGGCTGTACTTGGCGATTTGCAGCTTTTCAATTGACGGCTCGCGTTTCTGTGATGGGGCGCGGGCCGGTTTTCTATCAGTCCTATTGACTCGGTGGGCTGACGGTAAGAAAGGGAAGGCTCCCATGGAGTTTGTTCTTGATAACGGTTCTGTTCGCGTGGCACTGAGCACGGCTGGCGGATCGTTCACTTCGATTAAAGCCAACGGTCGCGAGTACCTGTGGCAGGGTGACCCGGCGGTCTGGTCGGGTCAGGCACCCATTTGCTTCCCGATCTGCGGCGGCCTTCGTGACGGCCGCGCGATGACTATGGGTGGCCGTGAGGTCAAGCTTGCCCGCCACGGCTTTGCTCGCAAGCAGGAGTGGAAGCTCGAGGAACAGGGCGACAACATGGTTGCGCTGAGCCTAAGCTCTGCCGACCACGCCGAACTGCTCGAGCAGTACCCGTATCCGTTTAAGATTGTTGCTCGTTACACGATCGATGCGGAAAAGGTGGCCGTGTCGTACGAGGTGACCAATGAGGGCACCGAGGACATGCCGTTCTTTGTGGGCGGTCACCCCGGCTTTAAGTGCCCGCTTGACGAGGGCGAGTCCTATGACGATTATGAGCTCCGTTTTGAGCAGCGTGAGGCCACTGAGCTCTGTACCGCCGTTCCCTCGACGGGCCTGATTGATGTTGAGCATCGCAGCAAGAACCCCATGATCGGCCACGACCTGCCGCTGACCCACGAGCTCTTCGACTTCGCGGAGACCATCTTTGATGTGCTCGAGAGCCATGTGGTCACGCTGGCCAAGAAGACCGAGGACACGGGCGTGCGCCTGACGTTCCCCGATATGCCGTACCTGATTGTGTGGAGCAAGCCCGAGGGCGACTTTGTGGCCGTGGAACCGTGGGGCGGCCTGTCCACCTGCTCCGACGAGGACGATATCCTGGAGCACAAGCGCGGCTGTCTGGTGGCCAAGCCGGGGGAGACCGTCATCCGCGGTTTTGAGATCGAAATCCTTTAAAGAGCTATCGTATGTTTGGGGCAGGTCGTGCCGCCCCGGAAACAGGAGTTCAACATGATTCTGACCGTTACCATGAACCCGTCGATTGATACGCGCTATCAGCTCGACAAGCTGATCATCGACGATGTTAACCGCGTTACGCCCGAAAAGACCGCTGGCGGCAAGGGCCTCAACGTGAGCCGCGTGCTGCTGCAGCTGGGCGACGATGTGCTCGCGACCGGTCTGCTTGGCGGTCACATGGGTGCCTATATGGCCGAGCTTATGGATGCCGACGGCGTTAAGAACGACTTCGTGCCCATCGCCGGTGAGACGCGCATTTGCTTGAATATTCTGCACGAGGGCAATCAGACCGAGCTGCTGGAGAGCGGCCCGCAGATTGCACCGGCAGAGCTCGAGGCCTTTACGGCAAAGTTCGCCGAGCTTGCAGCGAAGGCGAACGTTGTGACACTTTCGGGCTCGCTGCCGCGTGGCGTCGATGCCGGCTACTATGCCGAGCTCGTCAAGATCGCCGAGGAGGCGGGCGCCAAGGTACTGCTCGACACCTCGGGTGCATCGCTGGAGGCCGCGCTGGAGTCTGACGCTAAGCCTGAGCTCGTAAAGCCCAACCTGACCGAGATTAACGGCCTGCTGGGTACGTCCTTTACGACCGATGATGTCGATGCCCTGCGCGAGGCGCTTGCCGCCGATGGTCGCTTTGCCGGTATTCCCTGGGTTGTCGTTTCGATGGGCGCTGCCGGTTCGGTGGGCTTCCATGAGGGTCGCGCGTTCCGCGCCAAGACGCCCGCGATTGCGGCTGTGAACGCGACGGGTTCCGGCGACTCGACCATCGCCGGCTTTGCGCATGCCATTGCTGCCGGTGCCGACGATGTCACGGTGCTCAAGACGGCAAATACCTGCGGTAAGCTCAACGCCATGGATCCCAAGACCGGTCATTTGGTCATGGATCGCTGGGACGAGATCTACAACAGCGTTGAGGTAACTGAGCTTTAAAGTTACGGCGTTTTACCAAACGCCGTAACCAACCGACGCTGCAAACCCGCCAGAGCGGCAATCTGCCTTTCAACTGCGGCGGCATGACCAGAAGGTCAATGCCGCCTCGTTTCAAGGTACCTTGCTCGCTCTGGCGGGTTTTCGCTGTCGTTGCCAAAACATCGGCGTGGTCATTGGGGCGTTCTTAAATGACTGCGGCAGATAGGGACGTTCCTTTTCTGCCGGCAGTTTGGGACACTCCTTACGGGACACCCCCTCCACAGCGCCTATGCCAGCTTGTCGATTTGCCCAATCTCCCAGAGCGGAATGTTGACGAGTGTGCCCTCGTCTCTATATGCCGCTAACGATGTTCTCACGCAGCGCTCGAGCTTGAACTTCTCGCAGGCAATCCTCAGGCTCTTTGCTTTGAGGTTCTCTGCGGCCTTGACCTCGAGCGGAAGCACGGTCCCCGCATGGTCGATGGCAAAGTCAGTCTCTGCATTGCCGGAGGAGGATGACCAATACGCGGGAGTTTTGCCTTGGAGCAAAAGCTCCTGTGCGACGTATTGCTCGGTCAGCGAGCCTTTGAACTCCGTAAAAACAGCGGGCCCGTTCAGAACAATGGCTGGCGAGAGGCCGGAGAGTGCTCCGAGGATGCCGGTGTCGATGCAGAACAGCTTGAAGCCCGAGAGATCCTCGTAGCTTGTGAGCGGTGCTCTTAGGGCGGAAACACGTGGTACCTTATGAACGATTCCATAGTCCATGAGCCACTGGAGGCTTTCCTCAAAATCGCGCGCGCGCGCCCCGGGACGGAGCGCACCGTAGACGAACTTCTTGTTTTCCTTTGCGAGCTGGCCGGGAAGGGATTTCCAAACCAGCCTCATGCGCTCGACGATGCGGGCTGGCGCATGCTTGCCAAAATCGGATTCGTAAGCTTCGATGATTTGCTGCTGAAGCCTGCGGGCCTCGATGAAATCGTGGGAGGCGGCGAAAGCGGAGACAACTTCTGGCATGCCACCGACAACGAGGTATTCCTTGAGCAGGCGCTCGAGCTTTTCGGAAACGTTTGCCAGCAGGTCCATGTCTGCGGCAAGGATGGCATCTGCGAGCGGATCGCCATCGACGGCACGAACGAACTCGACAAACCCCATGGGGCGCATGGTAAGCTGGTCAATCTTGCCGACGGGGAACGACTCGTTTTCGCGTCGGAGCGCGAGCCCCATATAGGAGCCGGCTGCCACGATATGGTATTCCGGCGCCAGCTCGTTGAAGTATTTGAGCGAGGTGATGCCACGCGGTGCCTCTTGGATTTCGTCGAAGATGATGAGTGTGTCTGTCGGCGTTATGGTCTGGCCGCGCAGGAGCTCTATCTGGGAGATGATGCGTTTGGGGTCAAGGCTTCCGTCGAACAGCGAACGTACGCCCGGTTCGAGCATAAAGTCAAAACGGATGACGTTTTGATACTGCTGGCCTGCGAATTCGTTGAGAAGCCAGGTTTTTCCCGTCTGGCGGGCCCCCTTAAGCAGGAGGGGCTTGCGGTTTGCCCTAGATTTCCAAGCGATGAGTTCGTCCATTAGCTGTCGCTGCATACTGCCTCCTAACGATCATGTTTAGTATAAGACTGTTTTGGTCTTTCCATTGAAAAATGTGGGAATGAACCACGTATTTCCATCGAATAATGTGGGAGGCAATCACGTTTTTCCATCGAATAATGTGAGGGTTTAGGTAGGCATCTGCAAGTAGTCGTTGGGGACGTTCTTAAATGACTAGTCAAACAAGAACGTCCCCAACGACTAGCCGTTTAAGAACGTCCCCAATGACTAGCTAATAAAACGGCGCCCGTCGGCTATGTTGCC
>CABQXN010000006.1:0-78231 GCA_902468085.1 uncultured Collinsella sp. | reverse complement strand
GGGTGGGGAAAGGTGTTGAAAAATGGGGCGGTTCCCCATATTATTGATGACGTCGACACGCGGGGTGGTTCCCCGCGTACGTGCCATCTGAGTAACCGAGGGGAGGGCGCACATGGGAATGACGGGTGCATACGAGCGCAATCTCGATGCAAAAGGTCGTCTATCCCTGCCTGCACCCCTTCGCGAGGAGCTTGGAGAGCACGTTCGCGTGTTCAAGGCCCTGGATGTCGATGCTCTGTACGTGTTCTCTGCCGAGGCCTTCGATAAGTGGGTCGAAGGACTCTTCGCGGGTCGTGAGGGCCACGAGGGTTTTAACCCGCGTGACATCAACGACCAGAAGCTCATGAGGGCGATTAACAAGCGCACCACGTCGATGGATGTGGACAGCGCGGGTCGTATCGGTCTTTCTGAGTCTCTCCGCAAGCAGGCGAACCTCGACCGCGAGGTCACGGTTGTGGGCAACTACGACCACCTTGAGGTTTGGGACCGCGCTACGGCCGATGAGGACGATGACGACGAGGCCCTGCTGGACCTCTTCTTCTCGTAAGGGCAAGGCACGAGTAACGGATGGAGCGTGGGATCTTGACACAAGAATATCGGCATGAACCTGTCATGCTCGGCGAAGTGCTTGAGTCGCTGCAGCTAAAGAGCGGCTCCGTCGTCTGCGACTGCACCCTTGGCGGTGCCGGCCATTCGGTAAAGATGGCCGCGCAGGTGGGGGAGACCGGCCTTTTGCTCGGCGTCGATCAGGACGACATGGCCCTCGAGGCCGCTGGCGCCCGTCTGGACCGCGAGGTTCCCGGCGTACCGCACCAGCTGCTGAAGGGCAACTTCGGCGACTTGGACGAGCTGCTTTGCTCGGCCGAGGTGCCCGGGGTCGATGGCTTCCTGTTCGACTTGGGCGTTTCGTCGCCGCAACTCGATATCCCTGGCAGGGGCTTTTCGTACAACGAGGACGCCCCATTGGACATGCGGATGGATCCGGGTAACAACACCTTAAACGCAGCTGAGGTCATCAACACCTATAACGAACACGACCTCGCCCGGATTCTACGCGTCTACGGCGAAGAGAAGTTCGCCTCGCAGATCGCGCGCGAGATCGTGCGCCGCCGCGAGCATGAGCCGATCGAAACCACAGGCCAGTTTGTCGAGATCATCAAGGCTGGTATCCCCGCTGCCGCTCGTCGGCATGGCGGACACCCAGCCAAGAAAAGTTTCCAGGCCATTCGCATCGAGGTCAATCACGAACTCGATGTGCTCGAGCGAGGGCTTGACGCCGCCACAAGGTGGCTCAACCCGGGCGGACGCATCTGCGTCATCTCGTATCACTCGCTCGAGGACCGTATCGTAAAGAACCACTTTAAGGAGATGAGCCAGGGGTGCACGTGTCCGCCGGAGATTCCGGTGTGCGTGTGCGGCAACGTGCCGATACTCAAGGTCATCACCCGCAAACCCCTGGTTGCCCAACCCGATGAGGTTGCGCGCAACCCTCGGGCGAGATCAGCCAAGATCCGCGTGGCGCAGCGTCTGTAGACGCGACTGCGCGATATTGGACCTCCCGCTCGTACCACAAACGAAGCTTAAACACACTACCAACGTACTCGGGATGGGAGGCGGCATATCATGGGCTACAACACTTCAAACGCAGCACTCGCCTATGATATGAACGCCATGCCCGCCTATCGTGAGGCACCGCAGGCCCCCGTTGCTCCCCGCGAGCAGCGCACACCGCGCTTTGATGTCTACACAGGCGCGGGCCGTCAGGCAAACCAGGCGGTAAGCCCGGTTTTCATGAGCGTTCTTAAAACGTTTTGCATCATTGCGGCCATCTTCATGACGATCGGTGTCGCCCGTGTGGCGCTCGCCGGCGTTACGGCCCAGGTGCTCAACAACAACGCCGCGCTTACCAACACGCTCGAGAAGGCGACCGACGAAAGCTCCGACCTGGAGGTCATGCATTCGGTCTATGGTGCCGACACGCGCATTCGCGACCTTGCGGGCGCTTATGGCATGGTGGAGCCCAGCGAGAGCGTTACACTTGATTTTTCGCAGGATGCAGCCGCGGGCGCTAGCTCGACCGCGACCGCTCAGTAACAAGACGGTAGCTGAGTATGACAAATGACTATCGCCGCGGCTCCGACGGGGGTCGCGGTTCTGGACGTCCCTCATCGCGGGGACGTTCTGGTTATCAAGGAACGGGTCGGCCATCTTACAACGCGAGGCCGTCCTATGGCAACGACCCCGCGTCGCGTCTCCGTGGCTCGAGTGGTCCTCAGATGCATAACACCAGACCGCGCAAGAGCTCGTCGACCGAATGGCTCACGGGCACGCCGCTGCCCCGTCGCAAAGCCGTCATGGGCTTCATCGGGTTTGGCTTGGGTTTGGGCGTCCTTCGCCTTGCCGACTATCAAATCGTGGAAGCCGATAAGTTGCGCGACCGCGCCGATGCACGTCGCTTGCTTGCGCAGACGCTGTATGCCAAGCGCGGTACCATCTACGACCGTAACGGCAACGTGCTGACGTCGTCGGTCGAATGTCGTAACATCGCCGTGAATCCGCAGCTTATCGAGGACGTTGACAAAACGGTATCGGCGCTGGTCAAAGCTACGGGCATCGATAAAAAGACCTGTCGCGAGCTCGTTGAGTCGGATGGCACCTGGGTGTATATCAAACGTCAGGTGGACGAGGATGATGTCGCGGCGCTGGAGAAGAAGAACCTGCCAGGCGTGCTCTTTGAGCAGGCCATGAAGCGCGTGTACCCCTACGGCAACCTGGCATCGCAGGTGCTTGGCGTGGTAAACGTGGACAACGACGGTCTGACGGGCCTCGAAAAACAGTACAACAAGCTTTTGACCGGAACCAACGGTTCGCTGGTGCGCGAGCGGGCGAGGGACGGTAGCTATATCGCGGGCGGCGCCTATAAAAAGGTGGCGGCGGTTGACGGCGTTGATATCGTGACGACACTCGATGTCAATATCCAGCGCGCCGCCGAGGACGCCCTGGCCGAGGCGGTCGAAAAGACCAAGGCCAAGAACGGCTCGGCCCTGGTCACCGATCCCACGACGGGCGAGATTCTGGCGGCATGCTCGTATCCGACATATGACCAGGCCGATCTGGAAAACGCCAAGACCGAGGACATGAACTTGCGCCTGGTTACCGATGCCTATGAGCCCGGCTCGGTCTTTAAGACGCTCGTGGCCGGTGCCGGCTTCGACTTGGGCGCCGTGCGTTCGAGCACGTCGTTTGAGGTGCCGGCGAGCATTAAGGTTGGCGACGACACCGTTACCGACGCCGACAAGCGCGACTACACCATGACCATGGACGTGCGCGAGATGATGCGCCGTTCCTCCAATGTGGGCTTTGTCCTGGTGGGACGCAAGATCGGTGCCGATGATTTTGCCACCTATGTGGACAAGTGGGGTATCGGTCATAGCTCCGGTGTCGATTTTCCGGGTGAGAGTCTGGGTATCGTCAAGGAGCGCGACCAGTACGACGGCGCCACGCTGGGCTCGATGAGCTTTGGCCAGGCGCTGTCCGTCTCGCCGATTGAGGTCGCACGTGCCGTGGGCGGCATTGCGAACGGCGGCGTGATGATGACTCCGCACTTCTATAAGTCCAGCAAGGGCGATGAGAAGGACTGGGGCGAAGGCGAGCGTGCGATTTCGGAGGACGCTGCCGCCCAGGTGACATCGTGCATGCAGACGGTCGTGTCCGAAGGCACGGGCGTTGGCGGTGCGGTCGATGGCTATGACGTGGCGGGCAAGACCGGTACGGCCGAGCGTGCTGACGAGAACGGCGGTTACCTCAAGGAGAACTACATGTCGTCCTTTATGGGCTTTGCGCCGGCACAATCGCCCAAGGTGCTGTGCTATATCACACTCGATGGAACGCCGAGCGGCTCGGATGCCGCCGCGGTGCCATTCCAGTCCATTATGGCCAACGCGCTCGACGTGCTGGGTATCCCGCGCACGAAGTAGGGGGTTACAATCTTGAGCGTGGTCTGCCGTTTGATCTGAAGGGTGTTCACATGCCCTGCACCACGCGCGCATGGCACTGGGATACAATACGCCGATAGCATTATTAGGTTTACAGGGGAGCTGCAATGATAGAGATCGCCGTCAACAACCTCGCGGCCTCAACGGGGGCCCGAACCGTGACGGAAGAAGTCGATCGGGTATGCCGCGGGTGCGTTATCGACTCGCGTCAGGTCGAGGAGGGGACGATCTTTGTCGCCTTCCCCGGCGAAAAGGTCGACGGCAATGATTTTGCCTCCCGTGCCATTGAGTCGGGTGCCGGTGCCGTCGTGATGACGCGCGAACCCGATGCCGAGCTGGTTTCGCTGGCGCAGGACAAGGGATGCGCCATCTTGCTGACCGACGACCCCGAGGAGTTCTTGCTGCGCCTGGCGCATGTATATCGCTTGGAGCTTGGCTGCCTGGTCGTCGGCATTACCGGTTCGATTGGCAAGACGACGACCAAGGACGTGCTCGCCGCCGTGCTCGCCAAGCGTTATCGCGTCTGGGCCACCAAGGGCAATTTCAACAACCTGATCGGCATGCCGCTCACGGTGCTTTCCGCTCCGGCCGATACCGAGGTTCTGGTGCTCGAGATGGGCATGAACCATTTTCATGAGATTGAGCGCCTGTCCCAGTCTGCCAACCCCAATCTTGCCATCGTGAGCAAGATCGGAACCTCCCATATCGGTATTCTGGGCAGCCGCGAGAACATCGCCCGCGCCAAGTCCGAGATTGTCCAGGGCATGTGCACCGCCGGCGATTTCTCGCCGTTGCTGGTGTTGGGCGGCGAGGACGACTTTACGCCGTTCATTCGCGATACGTTCGCCCAGCCTGCGGGTATTGACGTGATGCTGGCCGGTGTCTCGGACGACGACGAGGTCCGCGCACGCGACATTCGCGTCGACGACGAGGGCCATCCGGTCTTTACGCTCGACTTTGGTCAGGGCGACACGGTCGATACCATGCTGGCCATTCCCGGCGTGCAGTCCGTGCCCAATGCCGTCAAGGCCGCCGCTGTCGGCTATCGTCTGGGCGTGACGCCCGAGCAGATCGATGCTGCCTTTAGGGGCCTTACGATCACCGGTCACCGTCAGGAGATCAAGCGCGCCAAGAGCGGAGCGCGCATCATCGACGACTCCTATAACGCCAGTGCCGAGTCTATGGCTGCCGGCCTCGATTTGCTGTGCTCGCTTATTTGTGACGGTTCGCGCATGGCGATCCTTGGCGAGATGGGCGAGATGGGCGACGAGGCTCCCCGCATGCATGAGCTCGTGGGCGCCTATGCCGCCGCTAAGAAGCTCGACATGCTCGCGTGCGTCGGCGGCGAGCTGGCTCAGCTCATGGCCGATGCCGCACGTATGATGGGTATGGATGAGGACCGCATCCAGGTGTTCTCCGATTATCAGCAGGTGCTCGACCGCATGGGCGGCGCGCTTGAAAATCATGATGTTGTACTGGTCAAGGGTTCCCGTTTTGTTGAGCTCGACCGCTTTGTGGAAGGTGTGTGCTAGCCCATGTTCGGCAATCCCTCGTATCCTACGTATCAGGCCTTTTTGGGACTTGGCATCGCTGCCGCCATTGCGTTGCTGCTTATGCCGTGGTGGATCAAGCTGCTGAAGGTCGAGGGTATCGGCCAACAGGTCCGAGCCGACGGCCCCAAGCGTCATTTGATTAAACAGGGTACGCCGACCATGGGCGGCGTCATCATCCTTGTCGCGATCTCGCTGACCTGCCTGCTGATGGGCAAACTCACCACCGAGCTCGTGCTCGTGCTGCTTGCCACGCTGGCCACCGGCGTTCTGGGTCTCATCGACGACCTGACCTCCGTCACGCATGGTCGCTCGCTCGGCCTGACGCCTCACGCTAAGATGGTCGGCCTGACCATCATCTGCGTCACTTTTACCGTGCTCGCCGTCAATTGGTGCGGCGTCGCTCCCGAGATTCGTTTTCCCGGCGGCCTGACGATTGACCTCGGTGTTCTTTCGACCACCATCTGCGGCCTTTCGTTTCCGTGGCTCTACATTGTATTTTGCTGGCTGATGATCGCTGGTCTTTCCAATGCCGTGAACCTGACCGATGGTCTGGACGGCCTTGCCGGCGGCACTTCCATGATCGCCATGCTCGCCATGGCCGCCATGGCGTTTTTGCACGGTGACGTGAACCTGTCCATCTTCTGCACGGCGTGCGCCGGTGCCTGCCTGGGCTTTTTGTGGTTCAACTGCTACCCGGCGAGCATCTTTATGGGTGATACCGGCTCGCTTGCCCTGGGTGCCGCTTTTGCCTGCACCTCCATCATGACCAACACCGAAGTCGTTTCCCTCATCATCGGCGGTCTGTTTATCGTCGAGACCCTGTCGGTCATGATCCAGGTTGTCTATTTCCACTTTACGCACAAGCGCGTCTTCCTTATGGCACCCATTCATCATCATTTCGAAAAGAAGGGCTGGGCCGAGACCAAGGTCGTTATCCGTTTTTGGATTATCGCCGCGGCCTTTGGCGCCGTTGGCCTCGCCCTGTTCTTCCAGTTGGGATAGTGGTCTTTCATGCCTCTTGCTGATGTCTTTAGCCTGCTTGTTTTGGGGCAGGGTAAATCCGGTCTCGATGTCGCCCGTTGGGCGTTGGCTCACCCCGAGCGCGTGAGCGCTACGACCGTGTATGGCGGCGGTAGCTCCGAGCCCAATGACGCCACACGTGCGCTCGAGGCGCAGGGCGCGTCGTTTGTCTACGGCACCGAGCAGGTCGAGGGTGCCTATGACGTGTGCGTGACCTGCCCGGGTATCTCGGAGTTCTCGGCCTTCTTTAAGGCCGGGCGTGAGCATGCCGCTCAGATTATGGGCGAGCCCGAGTTTGCCTATCGCCTGTCTCCCCAAAATTGGATTGCAATCACGGGCACCAACGGCAAGACAACTACCACGTCGCTGACCGATTACCTGCTCAAGGCCGCCGGTGAAGCCAGCGTGGCCGTCGGCAATATCGGTGAGCCGCCGGTGAACGAGATCGACGGCCGCGCACACAATGAGTGGTTTGTGGCCGAGCTGTCGAGTTATCAGATTGCTACGACCGCCGAGCTTCATCCTCGCGTGGCGGTACTGCTCAACATCACGCCCGACCACCTGGGCTGGCACAAGAGCCACAAGAACTATGCGCTTGCCAAGATCAGGTTGTTCGAGAATATGGTCGACGACGACCTCGTGGTTATCGATGTTGAGGATGCCGGCATCCATGAGTTCGATGAGTACATCTACACGCCGGGTCGCCGCATCTGCAAGGTCGCTTTTGACGAGCCCGAGGGTGCAGACGCCGCCTTTGTGCGCGACGGCAAGATGGTCGTGCGCCTGAAGGGCGTCGAGACTCAGCTTGTCGCCACGTCTGAGCTCAAGATCTCGGGCCATCACAATGTCATTAATGCCCTATGTGCCGCCACGGCTGCTCTGGCCGTCGGTGCCGATCCCGAGGGCGTTTGCCGCGGTTTGGCATCGTTCCAGCCACTCGAACACCGCGTGGAACCCTGCGGCGAGATCGATGGCGTGCGCTACGTCAACGATTCCAAGGCAACGAACACCGATGCGGTCGAAAAGGCCCTGACGGCGTTTCCCGACGACGACGTGATTTTGCTGCTCGGCGGCCACGATAAGGGTACGCCGCTTGCGGACTTTGCCCGCGTCGTTATGGACAACGTGCGCTCGGTCGTTTGCTTTGGCGATGCGCGCGAGCGCTTTACCGCCGCTATGGACGAGGCCGATGTCGATGGTGACGTGGATATCGCCCAGGCCGATGATCTGCGCGATGCCGTTGACGTTGCCCGCTCGCTCTCGAGCCGCGGCGACGTGATCCTGCTTTCGCCCGCCTGCTCTTCGTTCGACGAGTTCTCGGGCTACGAGGAGCGCGGTCGCGTGTTTAAGGACTACGTTGCCCAGCTTGCCGCAGCAGCGAAATCGCAAACGGAATAGGGGTTGCCGGTGAGAGAGGAGAGCCCCCGAAGTGATATGAGGAGGCCCGACTCGGACCGTGCTTCCTCGCTGCGTAGCACGCCGCGTTCCGGACGCGGCGGGCAGACGTTCGGTGAGCGCTATATTGCCGGCGTCCCCGCCCGCATCATGCGCCCCCGTTTGATATTTATGGCTTGCCTGTTTAGCTTGGTTTGCTTTGGCTTGCTGATGGTGTACTCGGCATCTTCGGTCGAGGCGCTGCACGAGAATGGTTCGGCGACGTTTTTCCTGTTTCGACAGGCCGCGTTTGCCGGAGTTGGCGTGCTGGCTATGGTTGCCATCGTGCGCGTCTTGCCGGACAGTTGGTTTGGGGAAGACGTGCTCAGGATCTTCCTCATGGGCATGATAGGGCTACTGGTTCTGGTGTTCTTTATGGGTAGCGGCAGTCGTGGCGCCACGCGTTGGCTCAACATCGCCGGTATTCAGTTCCAGCCGTCTGAGTTTTTAAAGCCGTTCGCCATCGCCTATTCGGCCATCATGCTCGACCGCATCTTTTCGCCCGGCGGCAACATCAACGAGTTTCTTCGCAAGATGGGCGTCTACCTGGGCATTTCGCTCTTTCTGATTTTTGTTCAGCCCGATTTTGGCACCGTTCTGATCATCTTGTTGACCCTCATGTGCATGGCGTTGTTTGCGGGATTGGACCCCAAATATATCGTTTGGACGGTCGTTGCCGGCATCGCCGTCATTGCGATCGCCCTTATCGCCGAGCCGTATCGTATGACGCGTGTCGAGGTTGCTTGGAATCCTTGGGCAGACGAATATGGTGATGGCTATCAGGCCACGCTTGCCATCATGGCGTTTGCCTCGGGCGGCCTGTTCGGTCGCGGTATCGGTAACTCCACCATGAAGTACTCGTATTTGCCCGAGGCGCATAACGACTACATCTTGGCTATTATCGGCGAGGAAGTTGGCTTTATCGGAACCGTGCTGTTCTTCTTGGTGTTCGCGATGCTCATCTACTCGGCGTTTCGTATTGCCGAGCAGGCGACCGACCGTCGCGGAGCACTTATGGCATCGGGTTCCGCGGTCATCCTTGCGGTGCAGTTTTTGATCAACGCGCTGGGCATTCTCAATGTGTTTCCCATGACGGGCAAGCCGCTGCCGTTTATTAGCTACGGCGGCTCGTCGATTATTGTGTCGCTTATGCTCGCCGGTCTGATCCTGCGCGTTTCGTATGAGAGCGCCCGTCGCGATGAATACGACCGTCGCCGCGAGAGCTTTGCCGTTATGGATGAGAGTACCGCCGGCGTGCCCCACGTGCGCGGTGAGCGATCTTCGCGTAACGGCTTTACCGTCCTGGATGGCTCTGCGACCGATTCGGCAGCCCGTCCGCGTCAGCGAACGGCGCCGCAAGGTCGTCCGCAGCGCCCCACTCCTCGCAATGCGGGCGGCGGATATAATCGAATCGATTTGAATTCGGACCCGTCGGCGCGTTTGCGCACCGATGACCAGGGGCCGCGTGTACGAAGGGATTACCATGACCGATAAGATGACCGTTGCTATTGCAGCTGGCGGCACGGCAGGACATATCAACCCCGCGCTCGCCTTGGCCGAGGAGCTGCGTGACCGCGGTCATCACGTTGTGTTTGTGGGCCAGTCGCGCAAGCTCGAGGGTCGTCTGGTTCCCGAGGCCGGATTCGATTTTGTGCCCATCACGGTCACGGGCTTCGATCGCTCCCGTCCCTGGACGGCGCTGACCTCGCTGTGGCGCGTCAACAAGGCGAAGCGTGCGCTTGCCAGTCACTTCTCAAAGGTCGGTAAGCCCGATGCCGCTATCGGCTTTGGTGCTTACGTTGAGGTCCCTCTGCTGGGTTGGTGCAAGGGCGCCGGCGTTCCGTATCTGCTGCACGAGCAGAACTCTGTTCCGGGTCTGGCCAATAAGATGATGAACTCACATGCCGCCCGCGTGTGCATTTCGGTACCTGCGGCCCGCGCGGTCTTTGAGCGCGAGGGCGACCCCGACCATGTGCTCATGACGGGCAATCCCGTGCGTCGTTCGGTGATCGAGGGCGATCGCGCTCGCGGTCGCAATACGCTCGAGGTGCCCGAGGACGCGACGCTTCTGCTCGTCTTCGGTGGTTCACTCGGTGCCCAGCATCTCAACGAGCGCGTTGCCTCGCTCAAGAGTGAGCTGCTGACCCGCGAGAATCTCTATATTTTGCATTCGACGGGTGCCGACGGCTTTGAGGAGACCGAGCGCGCTTTGGCGCTGACGCCCGAGGAGGCGAAGCGCTATCGTGTCCAGCCCTACATCGACAACATGGGCGATATGCTGGCTGCGGCCGATCTGGTGCTCTCGCGTTCCGGTGCCTCGAGCGTGGCCGAGATCGCCGCGCTTGCCGTGCCCTCGGTACTCGTGCCGTATCCGCACGCGACGGCCGACCACCAGACCACGAATGCGCGTTACCTGGTCGATGCCGGTGCCGGCGTGCTTTTCGCCGATGCCGATATCGATGCCCCTGCCTTTGCCGACGAGCTGCTGCACCTGATCGATGACGCTGCGGCACGTGATGCCATGCGTCAGGCGGCGCGCGGCTTGGCCCAGGACCGTGCCGCCGCACTTTTGGCCGATGCGGTAGAGGGATTGCGTTAGTTAGACGGGATATCGCCGGTCGCCCTCGCGCGGATGCGGTAGGTGCGGTACAGTTAATGGGTTACAGGCAGTGTTTACGCAAGGAGTACACGAGCACATGGCTGATTCCCAGACTGCAACCTCCGCGCCCGAGTTCAAGAGCGCCCATTTTATCGGTATCGGTGGCGCCGGCATGAGCGGCATCGCCCTCGTCCTGCACGAGCGCGGTTATACCGTTACCGGCTCCGACCTTAAGACGTCGCGCTATATTCGCCAGCTTACCCGCGCCGGCGTGAAGGTCCACGTGGGCCATGAGGCTGCGACGATCGACGAGGTCAAGCCCGACGTGGTTGTGGTCTCCACCGCTATTCCCGAGTCCAACCCCGAGCTCGTGCGTGCACGCGAGCTGGGTATTCCCGTGTGGCCCCGCGCCAAGATGCTCTCGGCTCTGGGCCACGGCTACACCACCGTCGCCGTTGCCGGCACGCACGGCAAGACCACGACGTCTTCGATGTGCGCCACGATGCTCGATCGCATGGGTCTGGACCCCAGCTTTTTGATCGGCGGCATCGTCGAGGGCTACGACACCAACGGCAAGAACGGCTCGGGTGACTACTTTGTCGCCGAGGCCGACGAGTCCGATAGCTCGTTCCTGTTCCTGAACCCCAACGTGGTCATCGTGACCAACGTCGAGGCCGACCATCTCGATCACTACTCGGGCATCGAGGAGATCGAGGCCACCTTTGCCAAGTTTATGGGTCTGGTGGGCGAGGACGGCACCGTCATTGTTTGCGGCGAGGACCCGCATCTGGTCGAGCTCGCCAAGTCGACGGGCCGTCATGTGCTTTCCTATGGCTTTGCCGAGAACAACGACATCGTCTGCGTACATCCGGATGTCAAGGGCATCCAGAGCGACTTTATCGTTCGCTTTGAGGACGGCACCGAGCACGCTGTCGAGATCAAGAGCAACCCCGGTCGTCACAACATGCTCAACGCCACGGCCGTCTTGACCGTCGCCCATGTCCTTGGCCTCGATATCGACGCCGCCGCTAAGGCACTTTCGAGTTTTGAGGGCGTCCGCCGTCGCTTTACCCACGTGGGCGATATCGACGGCATCACGGTGGTTGACGATTACGGCCATCATCCCACCGAGATCAAGGCGACGCTCGCTGCTGCCTCTTCGCTGGGCTACAAACATGTCGACGTCGTGTTCCAGCCGCACCGCTATTCGCGCCTGCAGGCTCTGTGCGATGACTTTGCCGATGCCTTTGCCAACGCCGATAAGCTGCTGCTGATCGATGTGTTCTCCGCCGGCGAGATGCCGATTCCGGGCGTTACCTCCAAGATGCTCGCAGATACCGTTCGCGCCAAGCACCCCGGCAAGGAGGTCGTGTACTGCTCCAGTCGTCTTGAGCTCAACCAGGAGCTTGAGAAGCTCGTGGGCGAGGGCGACCTGCTACTCACCATGGGTGCAGGTGACGTCACGACCGTCGGCCCCGAGTTCATCGAGTATCTGACTGCCAAGAAAGACGCTTAACCTCCATGGGTCTGTTTAACGCCGTCATGGCGCTTTCGGGCATGATCGACACGGACGTGGTCGAGGACGAACGTCTTGCACGCCATACAAGCTATCGTATCGGCGGCAAGGCCGACCTCTTTGTGACGTGCCATAGCTACCATGCCCTGCGTCGCGCCGTGGCGGTGCTTGACCGCGAGCAGGTGCCGTGGGTGATTATCGGTAAGGGGTCCAACCTGTTGGTTGCCGATGCCGGTTATCGCGGCGCCGTTATTTCGCTGGGACGTGAGTTTCAGCGCACGGTTGTTGCCGAGGACGGCTGCACGCTGACCGTTGGTGCGGGCGTGATGTTCGCGCGTTTGGTCAACGACGCCTTGTCGCGCGGGCTTTCGGGCCTTGAGTTCGCGGTCGGTATTCCCGGTTCGGTCGGCGGCGCCGTGTCCATGAACGCAGGTACGCGGAACGAGTGGATCGGTTCCCTTATCGAGGACGTGGTCACGTTTGATCCGGCGTCCGGTATTAAGCACTATGCAGGGTCCGAGATCGCTTGGGGGTATCGCGAGTGCAGCTTGCCGCGTAATGAGATCATTCTCGAGTGCGTGCTTAAACTCAAGCCCGCGCCCAAGGCCGACATTCGCGAGCGCATGGAGCGGTACCTGACGCGCCGCAAGCGCACGCAGCCCATGGGCCGTGCATCCTGCGGATCGGTCTTTCGCAACCCGCCCGATGCAAGCGTGGGCAAGTTGATTGAGGATTGTGGATTAAAGGGTTTTTCGGTTGGCGGTGCGGAAGTTTCGCCCGTACACGCTAATTTTATCGTTAATAACGGAACCGCCTCGGCCGATGACGTGGCCGCGGTTATCAGGCATGTGCACGGAAAGGTGAGGGAGGCGTATGGCATCGAGCTCAGACCGGAAGTTAAATTCCTCGGCTTCTAGAGCATCGAAACCAACCTTCCGCCGCGCCGGAGGGCGTTCCGGCGCACCTGCCCAGCCTCAACATAAGCCCGCCATGCCCTCCAAGTCTGTTGGGCCCGTTCGTCCTGCCAAGCGCCCGGTCGTCGGCTCGCAGCTGGGGGGACGCCCCGCTTCTAAAAAGACGAGTCGTCCGGCTCCGCGTCCTTCGGTGACGCCCAAGCCGGCGATGGGCACCAAGACCTCCCGACCCATGGCGACGCCCAAGCCTTCGCTGGGAGCTCGTGCGCCGCATGCCGGCCGTACGTTGGCTGGCGCTAAGCCGCGTTCACTGACATCGGTACCCGCCGCCAAGGCGTCTTCGGCAAAAAGGGGCATCAATCCTCTGTCATCGCTGGGTGCCATGGCAAGCAAGACGACCGACGCTGCTTCCGCCATGAAGGGTAAAGGCAAGATCGCGGGCGGCATCCTGGCAGCCGTGGCCGTACTTGCCATTGTTGCCATCGTCGTCATCAACTCCGGCCTGTTCGCCGCCACCGATATTCAGATTCATGGCAGCGAGCATGTGACCAAGCACGACGCCATGCAGCTCATCAGTCTTCCCGAGAACACGTCGCTCTTTAACGTGGATCCCGATCAGATTACCGAGGGCCTCAAGCAAAACCCGTGGGTCTCGGGCGTGGATGTCCAGCGTCAGTTTCCCCATACGCTTATCATCACGCCGACGGAGCGTAAAGTTACCGCCATTGCGTATATCAGCTCCGACGACCTTGCCTGGGCTATCGGAGACGATGACACCTGGATCGCTCCGCTGTCGACGTCTGTCGAGGTGGACGACCAGGGGAACGTCATTACATCGGGGGAGGGTGCCAACACCCTGACCGGCATCGATGCGGCCCTGGCGCTTGCCAAGCACTACGGCGCCGTGCTGTTGACTGACGTCTCGGCCGATGTCGCACCGGTTTCGGGTCGGGCGGTGAGCTCCAAGGCCGTCAAGGCCGGTCTGGATTACGCACGCGGTTTTTCGAGCGAGTTCTTGGGCCAGGTGAAGGATATTTCCACGCCTTCCGTTGAGGCTATCTCGGCAAATCTCGACAACGGCGTCGAGGTGTCGCTGGGCGATTCGGATGATATCGCCAAGAAAGAACGCATCGTGACCAAGCTGCTTTCGCAGGTAGAGGGCGTAACCTATATCAATGTGCGCTCTCCAGGCAACTACACGTTTAGGAACGCACCGACCGCCTAGCATCCTAAACGGCTTTGTTGAGGGGCCATACCACGCCGTTTATCTGGTTTGTTTGGTTTTCACGGTCAATTATTTGACTGATACGTTCATAATGTGCAAACATAATACGGTTTACCTTTGCATTTACTTTCAACCTGAAGGTTAATGTGCGCAGGGGTCAACCCATGCTATGGCTATAACCTTTGTTCGGAGGACCGACATGCACGAGACAGAGATCAACAACTACCTTGCCGTCATTAAGGTGGTCGGCGTCGGCGGCGGCGGTACCAACGCGGTCAATCGAATGATCGAAGAGGGCATCCGCGGCGTCGAGTTTGTTGCCATCAACACCGATGCTCAGGCACTCGCGATCTCTGATGCCGATATCAAGGTGCACATCGGCACCGACCTTACCCGCGGCCTGGGCGCCGGCGCCAACCCCGAGGTTGGTCGCAAGGCTGCCGATGAGTCCCGCGACGATATCGCCGAGGCGCTCGCTGGCGCCGATATGGTGTTCATCACCTGCGGCGAGGGCGGTGGTACCGGTACCGGCGCCGCTCCCATCGTTGCCGATATCGCAATGAACGAGGTCGGCGCGCTGACCGTCGCCGTCGTGACCAAGCCCTTCACCTTCGAGGGTCGCAAGCGCAAGAAGAGCGCCGAGGAGGGCATCAAGACCCTCTCCGATTGCGTCGACACCATGATCGTTATCCCTAACGACAAGCTGCTCGACATCGCCGAGAAGAAGACCACGATGCTCGAGGCCTTCGCAATTGCCGATGGCGTCCTTTCCCAGGGCACCCAGGGCATCACCGACCTCATCACCGTCCCGGGTATCATCAACCTGGACTTCGCCGATGTTAAGACCATCATGAAGCAGGCCGGTACCGCCATGATGGGTATCGGTACCGCTTCTGGGGATACCCGTGCCGTCGACGCTGCCCAGCAGGCCATCTCCAGTCCGCTGCTCGAGAGCTCCATCGATGGCGCCACGCGTGTCCTGCTTTCCATCGCCGGCTCCAAGGACCTGGGCATTCAGGAGATCAGCGACGCCGCCGACGTTGTCGCCAATGCCGTCGACCCCGAGGCCAACATCATCTTCGGTACCGTTGTTGACGAGTCCCTGGGCGACCAGGTGCGCATCACCGTTATCGCTACGGGCTTCTCCGACTCCAACGTCAACCGTCAGGACGAGCTCTTCGCTGCTCAGCAGTCCCAGAGCAAGGCCGCTGCTTCCGCTGAGCCGCAGCGCACCGCTCCGGCTGCCAGCCCCGCTCAGGCTGCCCCGACTCGCAACGTCGGCGGTACCGAGCTGCCCAACTTTGGCAACGATCAGTTTGAGCTTCCCGACTTCCTCAAGCGCGGCAGCTTCTAAGTCGTTCTTCGCATTGTTTTGCACAGGGGCGCGTCCGTATGGATGCGCCCTTTTTGTTTCTCGTTTGTAAACGAAAGCCTCCAATCTCCTTACGTTCCCTTTACGTTTGGTCCCTACCGCTGCGGGTATCCTTTTAAAGAAGTATGACAGCCGTATAAACACGGACTGCGCGGCGACGCCGCGGTACTTGTTGTAATAGGAGGCTTTAGTATGGCAGCACGTGCGGACAACGTTTCGCGTGTCGACCATGATGGAGTTACGTTGGTGGAGGGTTCGACGACCGATGTTCGTTTTGCCTTTACCGAGCGCACCGGCGGTGTTTCCGAAGATGCGTACTCCTCACTCAATCTGGGCTCGCATGTAGGCGATGACCCCTTTGCCGTTCAAGAAAATCGTCGTCGAGCGCTCGAAGCCATGGGCGCCGCTGAGTGCGAGCATAATCTGCTCGTGCCCAATCAAGTACATGGTGACCACGTCGTGACGGTGACCTCGAACGGTGCCGATGATCTCGAGAACATTCGTGAGCAGATTGCCGAGGGATGTGATGCCCTCGTCTGTACGGCCCATGAGGTGCCCGTGATGCTCTGCTTTGCCGATTGTGTTCCCGTGGTGCTGGTGGCTCCCGGCGGCTTTGCCGTGGTGCATTCTGGCTGGAAGGGCACGATTGCGCGTATTTCCGCCAAAGCCTGCCAGGCGCTTTGTGGGGCGGCTGACTGCACGCCGGAGGACATCTCTGCCTATATTGGGCCCCATATCCTGGGCGACGAGTATGAGGTGTCCCAAGAACTTATGGATCGCTTTGCTGCCGAGTTCTCGTGCATCGATGCTACTGCTTCTCGCATGCTCGATCTTTCCGTCGCCATTCGCGAGGCGCTGGTGGATGCCGGTGTCGATGTGAACGGCATTGTGGACACCAAACTTTCCACCGTTCGTCAGAACGACCGCTTTTATTCCTACCGCAACGAGGGCGGCACCTGTGGGCGCCATGCTGCGATCGGCGTGATGCTATGAGAAAGATCGCATCGGTCCTGAGTGCAGCAGTGCTCACGCTCACGCTGTGCGCCTGCTCCTCGGGATCTTCTACCTCTTCCATCACCGTTGCCGGCTCTACGACGTGCCTTCCCATTGCCGAGATCGCGGCCGAGGGCTTTAAAGAGGAGACCGGCATCGACGTGCTCGTCTCCGGCCTTGGCTCATCTGCTGGCATCGAAGCTGTTAGCGCCGGCACCGCCGACATCGCTAGTTCGTCTCGTGGCCTCAATGCCGACGAGCAGGATTTGGGCCTGACCCCGATCGTAATCGCACACGACGGCATTGCAGTCATCGTGAACGACGACAACCCGGTCGACAATCTCTCGACCGAGCAGCTCCGCGATATTTACGCCGGCAAGATCACCAACTGGAAAGAAGTCGGCGGAGAGGACCTGAAGATTCAGGTTATCAACCGCGACGAGGCGTCCGGTACGCGCGAGGCCTTCCGCACTATCGTGATGGACGGCACGGCGTTCGATTGCCGCTCGGCTGTTCTTTCGGGTACGGGTCAGGTACGCGATGTCGTGTCTCGCTCGCGTGGCGCTATTGGCTACATCTCGCTGGGTTTTGTCGAGAGCCTCAACGCTAAGACCTCGGTCAAGGCCGTTTCGGTCAACCATGTCGAGGCATCCGAGAAGACGGTCGCAAGTGGCGGCTATCCCATCTCGCGTGACCTTTACTTCTTTGTGAAGGGGACGCCTTCGCAGCAGGCGCAGGATTACATCGACTATGTGACGTCCGAAAAGATGGACAAGCAGATTCGCGAGGCGGGCTTTATTCCCGTCACCAACGACGGAAAGGGGAGTGAGTAGCGTGGAAGCACAGGAAACCCCCCAGATTGAGCAGGAGACCCGGGTGCCCAAAAAGCGTGAGTTGGCGTTGGTGTCGCGCAGCACCTATCTTAAGGAGAAGGCGCTGCAGTGGATCTTCTTTGCCTGCGCGTTCTTGGCGGTCGTCACCGTCATCCTGATTTTTGTCTTTACCACGTACTCGGCGCTGCCGGTCTTTACCGACATCGGCCTGGCGGACTTCTTTAGCTTTACATGGGCACCCTCTGAGGGCCACTACGGCATTATGTCGCTGCTGGCGGGTTCTGGTCTGGTGACTGTCGGTGCGCTCGCCATGGGTGTGCCCCTGGGTGTGGGCACGGCTGTGTATCTGGTCGAGATCGCCAGCAAGCGCGTGCGCAGGCTCATCAGCCCCGCCGTCGACCTGCTGGCGGGCATCCCCTCCATCATCTACGGCTTCTTTGGCATGGTCATCATCCGTCCGTTTATCGCGCAGCTGACCGGCGGTCTTGGCTTTGGCGCGCTGACGGCGTGGTTCGTGCTCGCCATCATGATTGTTCCCACCATCACCACGCTCACCATCGATGCCCTCAATTCCATTCCCATGGGCATTCGCGAGGCATCCTATGCCATGGGTGCCACCAAGTGGCAGACCATCTACAAAGTCGTGCTGCCTGCAGCCAAGTTGGGTATCGTCGATGCGATTGTCTTGGGCATGGGTCGCGCCATCGGTGAGACCATGGCCGTGCTCATGGTCGTGGGCAACGCCCCGGTCATTCCGGATAGCATCTCGAGCCCTATCTCAACGCTCACGAGTCAGATCGCGCTCGATATGAGTTATTCCTCGGGCCTGCACCGCTCGGCTCTGTTTGGCATGGGCGTTGTCCTGTTTATCATCTCCGCTGCACTGGTGGGTATCGTCCGCCTGATTTCCAAGAAGAGGGGGTAGGCTATGTCCGATTCCGTTGACACGACGGTCGATACGACCTCGTCGCGCGAGCGCATCAAGCGTGCCCTTTCCCATGGCAAGAAGGGCCGCATCAACAAGGACCTCTCCAACAAGATCATGCTCGGCGTGTTTCGCGCCGCGGCCTATATCACCACGCTGGTGCTGATCGCCATCATCGCCTACGTGGTCATCAACGGCCTGCCGCATATCTCGCTCGACTTTATCTTTGGCTGGCCGCAGGGCGTCAACGCCGAAGGCGGCATTTGGCCCACGATCGTCTCGACCATCTACGTGACGGCGCTCGCCATGCTCATCTGCACGCCGGTTGCCGTCCTGGCTGCGGTCTATCTGGCCGAATATGCCAAGCAGGGCAAGATTGTCGACATCATTCGCTATGCTGCCGATGCCTTGGCCTCGGTACCCTCCATCGTTATGGGCCTCTTTGGCTACGCCTTGTTTGTCGAGGCTATGGGTCTGGGCCTTTCGATGGTCTCGGCCGCTTTGGCGCTGACACTTCTGATGCTCCCCATCGTCATGCGCACCACCGAGGAGGCAATCCGCGCTGTTCCGCGCTATATCCGTTGGGGTGCGTATGGCCTGGGCGCCACCAAGTGGCAGGTCGTCTCCAAGATCGTGCTTCCTTCGGCTTTTGGCCGCATCGCTACCGGCATCGTGCTTGCCATCGGCCGCGCCATCGGCGAGACCGCCGTGGTGCTCTACACCATGGGTCAGGCCATCAACCTGCCTATTTCGCCGCTCGATTCCGGTCGTCCCATGACCGTTCACCTTTATCTGCTTGCCAATGACGGCATCAACATGAACGCAGCCTACGGCACTGCGCTTTTGCTGATGGCGATTATTCTGGCCTTCAACCTGTTTGCGCGTTATCTGTCGCGCAAGCGCCGCTAGTTAAGGAGTCCCATGTCCGTCTATCAGTCCGCTCCCACGCCGGAGCAAGCGGCCATCACGGCCAAGGATTTCAACTTTTGGTACGGTGACTTTCATGCGCTGACGGGGCTCGACCTCAACATCGCCAAAAACGCCATCACCTCGTTTATCGGCCCTTCGGGCTGCGGCAAATCGACGTTTTTGCGCTGCATCAACCGTATGAACGACCTTATCGAGGGCACTCGCGTCGAGGGCACCATGACGCTCGACGGCAACGATATCTATGCCGAGGGCGTCGACCCGGTCGATCTTCGCCGCCGCGTGGGCATGATTTTTCAGCAGCCCAACCCGTTCCCCAAATCCATCTACGAGAATGTCGCTTTTGGCCCTCGTCTGCAGGGCGTGACTAGCAAAAGCGACCTCGATGACATCGTGGAAGAATCGCTCAAGCGCGCCAACCTCTGGAAAGAGGTATCCAATCAGCTCAACAAGGATGGTTTGGCGCTCTCGGGCGGTCAGCAGCAGCGTCTGTGCATCGCGCGTGTGCTTGCGGTGCAGCCCGATGTCTTGCTGATGGACGAGCCCTGCTCCGCCATCGACCCCACGTCCGTCTCTAAGGTCGAGGATCTGATGGCCGAGCTGGCGCCCGAGATGACGATCATCATCGTCACGCATTCTATGCAGCAGGCCGCTCGTATTAGCGACTACACCGCATTTTTCTTGCAGGAAGTTGCCGGCGAGCCCGCCACGCTCATCGAGTATGGTCAAACCGACGCGATCTTCACCAGCCCGGTGGATTCGCGAACGGAAGACTATATCACCGGCCGCTTTGGCTGATCGGTGCGACTAGTCCCAATCCGATCGGACCTGGTCCGGTGCGTATTCACTGTGCGGGCGGCATGACCGCACCCAACTGATTGGAGTGAACCATGCGCAAACTGTTTTCCCGTCAGCTCATCGAGGCCCGTCACGAGATGCTGAGCATCTACGAGGCCGTCGATCTGGCTCTTCACGACGCCGTGAAGGCCTATGTGACCGACGATCGCAAACTCGCCACCAAGACCAAGAAGCGCACGCTTTCGATTGACGCGCGCTGCGCCAACTTGGAGGCCGTGTGCTACAACCTGATCGCTACGCAGTCGCCGGTCGCCTCCGACTTCCGCTTGCTGCAGACGATCATCTACGTCGACTTTAACCTGCAGCGCATGACCGATAAGGTTCGCCAGATCTGCCGCGCCACGCGTCACATGGTCAAGGCCGACATCTCGCTGCCCCAGGAACTTGTCGGTACGGTTGAGGCCGAGGCCGAGGCTGTTTACCAGGTGCTGGGTTCGTCGCTTTCTGCGCTCGTCACCAACGACATGTCCATCATCTGCAATCTGGCCGTCGAGGACGAGCCGGTGCACGCGGCCTATGAGAAGTTCTTCCGTACTTTCAACCGCATGGACACGGGCGATTTTATGGACGACGACAGCAACTATGACGACCTGCGCCGCGCCATCATGGTCTCGCGCTACCTCGATCGCATCGCCTCGATTTCGATCGATGCCGCCTGCCGCCTGACCTTCCTTTTGACCGGACAGCGTATGACTGCCGGCGATATCGCCCGTACGGATGAGGATGAGCTCGAGAGCATGCGCGTGCCTTCGGGCGAGGGCGTCATCATGAGGCCTGCCGTCGATGCACACTATGTTGCCAAAGTGCCCGCTAACGAGGTGAGCGAGGGTCTTCGCTACCTGCTCGAGCACCTCGAGGACGAGGATGACACCGAGGATGATGAGGAGTAGGGCAGCTCCGTTCGTCGAAAGATTGTAAATACCTAAGTGAGCGCGGCCTTGCACATGCGAGGCCGCGCTCTTGCGTTAGCATGAGACTACTTGTATGGCTGTTAGCGGAGGCGATTGGCAATGGATAACTATTTGGACTTGATGCGCGCTCGCCGCGAGCAGATTCTGGAGCGTTTTTATGCGGCGCTCGATCGCGCGGGCCGTCCCCACGATGCCGCGCGCCTGATTGCCGTCTCCAAGACTGTTGGCGTCGATGAGACCGTTGCCGCTATCCAGGCGGGGTATCGCCATTTTGCCGAGAACCGCCCGCAGGAGCTCGTTCGCAAGCTTGCGGGCCTCGCGGAGCATCCGGAGCTACCCGAGGTGCGCTTCGATATGATCGGCAACCTGCAGACCAACAAGATCAATGCCGTTCTGGGCTCGGCCGAGCTGATTCATTCGGTAAGCTCGCTGCATTTGGCTCAGGCTATCTCGAGCCGTGCGGTCCGCAAGATTGAGGCGGGCGAGCTCTCCGGCCCCCAGCGCGTGCTGATTGAGGTCAATGTGAGCGGCGAGGAGTCCAAGGGCGGCTTTTCGTCCGACGAGGTTCGAGACGCCGCGGGTGAGCTTGCGGAGCTTGAGGGAATTTGTGTGCAGGGCCTTATGACTATGGCGCCACGGGGGAATAAGGATGTGGCGCGCCGCACCTTTGCCGGACTTCGCGAGCTAAGGGATGAGCTTGAGGCGACGCACTCCGACCTGAGCCTGCCCGAACTTTCCTGCGGCATGAGCGAGGACTTTGAGCCTGCCCTTGAGGAAGGCTCTACGCTCGTTCGCCTGGGCAGGGTAGTATTTAGCCCGGAGTTTGCAGTAAAATAAGGCTCTGAAGTGCGCACTGATTATCGGAGCGCCTGCACTAAACCGCGAGAGGACACAACCATGGGCTTCCTTGACGAGATTAAAAATAAGATGCACCTGGGCGGCCAGCAGGGTTACGACCAGGGTTATGGTCAGGACGACGACTACGGCTACGATGATGGCTATGACGACGGCTACCAGAACAACGGTTACAGCGGTGCCTCGGGCGAGGGCTTCTACACCCAGGATGAGCCGAGCAACGGCCTGTTGGGTCAGACGCGCCGCGGCGAGGCCGAGTCGGTGGCCGTATACACGCGCTCCGGCCAGCTGGTCGGTGACGATTCTCGCCACGCTACGACCTACAACCCGCCATCGCGCTCGCAGGAGACGGTTGCGGGCGGTTATCGTCCCGGTGCCTACGACACGCCGTCGAGCTACGCCGAGAGTACACGTGCCCGCGCTGCTGCCCCCGCACCTGCTCCCTCACCGAGCGATGCCTCGGCGTATGCGAGCAACATCATCAACGCTACGCCGCAGCTGCCGGCCTATGTCCTGCGCCCCGAGAGCTATGACGACGTGGAGACCGTGGTGCGCCGCGTGCGCACCAAGCAGCCTGTCGCGCTGATTTTTGTGGGCGTTCGTACCGAGGTCGCCAAGCGCGTCCTGGACTTCTCTTACGGCTTTGCCTGCGGTCTGGGTGCCACCGTCAAAGAGGTGGGCGATCGCGTGTTTATGGTGCTGCCCGCCGGTTGCGAGGTCAAGGATTCGGACCTCAAGAAGCTCCGTGCCGACGGCTACCTTAAGTAAAGACAAGACGAGGAGATTCTCATCAACATCTACACCATTGTCCAGCTGGTCAATACGCTGTTCAACTTTTACTCCACGCTCATCGTGGTCTACTGTCTTATGACGTGGATCCCTATGAAGCAGGGTGGATTGCTGCAGGATATCGCCGCTGTTCTCGATAGCGTGTGCGGCCCGTGGCTCAATTTGTTCCGCCGGTTTATCCCGCCCATGGGCGGCGTCGATTTTTCACCGGTCGTTGCGATTATTGCGTTGCAGTTGGTGCAGAAGCTGGTTCTGCAACTTCTTATAGGTATACTCATATAAAACTGGCTTAGTAACTCACGTCGGGCGCAAGGCGCCAAGGCGAAGATAAAGGAGAACTTGTTATGGCTATTACCCCTGCTGACATTCAGGCTCAGACCTTCTCTGAGGCCAAGCGCGGCTACGATCCCGCCGAGGTCGACGTCTTCCTGGAGACCCTGTCCTCTGAGGTCGATGCCATGCTCGCCAAGATCGTCGATCTTAAGGGTCGTCTGACCGCCACCGAGCAGCAGCTCGCCGATACGCAGGCCCAGCTTGCTCAGGCTCAGGACGCTGCCGCACAGGCCGTTCCCGCCGCCCCTGTGGCCGCTCCTGCACCCGACTTCTCCGCTCAGGAGCGCCAGATTTCCGCTGCCCTGATTGCTGCCCAGCAGACCGCCGAGGGCATCGTCAACGATGCCAACGAGAACGCCGACCGCATCCGCAACGAGGCCGACGCCAAGGCCCGCGAGGTCATCCGCCAGGCCCTGACCGAGAAGCAGGCCGAGCTTGAGGAGATCGACCGTCTTAAGGCTTCCCGTGAGGAGTTCAAGGCCGAGTACCTCAAGCTCATCCAGCACTTCATGGACGATGCTCAGAACTCCTTCCCGTCCGATCTCATGGCCTCCACGCCGGTTGGTTCCGCCGCTTCTCCGGCTGTGACCGTTCCTGCTGCCGAGCCGCTGCCCGTCGCCGAGCCGGTTATCCCCGTTGCCGATCCCTTCGCACCGATCGACAACTTCGCCGCCGACGACCTGGACTAATATCCAGCTATCATGTAGCGCCTAGAAAGGGCCCGCAGCTTGCGGGTCCTTTTTTGTGGCTGTGTGCAGTCTGCAAAATAAAACGCCGAGTCCTGCGTTTGAGGGCACAGGACTCGGCGAAGGGCGCATGGTCAAAGGTGGATTTTAAGGCATGTCCCAAAAATCTACTTGAGGAGGAAGTCGGGGAGGGGAATGGTGCGGGCCTCGCGATGCTCAGGATCGGCGATATGGTCGGCAGGATAGCCGCAGACGAGCATGTGATAGGGATAGGTGCCCTCGGGCAGGCTGAACTGCTCACAGGCCACCTCGGGCTTAAAATGGCACACCCAGCACGTACCCAGGCCCTGCTCCTCGGCCTCCATCATCATCTCATCGCAAACAATCGAGGTGTCGATGGCACTGGAGTTCATCTGGTCATAAGGGCGCACCCAAGCATCGTCGGTAACGCTGCAGATAAGAAAGATAAGCGGAGCCCCAAAGATAGACCCATCACGAGCAAATCGAGGCTGACAAGCAGCAGCCTTCTCCAGAAGCTCCGGAGTATCAAGCACCATCACGCGGGTTGGATGATTATTACAAGCAGAAGGAGCAATACGCCCAGCCTCAACAATGGCATCCACCACAGCCTGCTCCACAGGACGGTCCTCAAACAAACGACAAGAATACCGAGACCGAGCCAGATCCATATACGACATACAAGCCCTCCAACAATTTAATAACGAAATAAAAGATAACCAAAGGTTACCCAGAGCAACATCCAGCCAAACGCTCAGCGCTGCCCAAAGTTATGACTGATGCCAAAGGCGCTTTCAACCAAAGCCACCGTGCATTCCGCCTATTAGCCAAGGTTCCCAATGGTGGTACGCAAGGCGAAGGCCCGACACCTATTTACTTTCGAACGACTCTGCCGTGCAGCCGGAGTGAGAAAGCAAATAGGTGCCGGGCCTTCGCCGGTGGGACACGTACCCCCAATTAACTGTTCTTCATGACAATCGAATCCACGACATCGGCCACATTCTCACAGCAGTCAGCGCAGTACTCCAGGAAGGCGTAAACGTCACGCCAGGCGATGACCTCGAGCGGGTCCTTGCCGTTGACGTGCAGGTTGCGCATAGCGTTGATGTAGAGCTCGTCGGCCTCGGACTCGATCGTGTTGATCTGGATGACGAGTTCGCGCAGGGTCTTGGACTTGCGGTAGTTGGGCAGCTCGACCATCAGGTCCTTCATGGCGCGGCAGGCGTCGGTCACCTTGTGGGCGATCACGATGGCATCGGGATGGATGCTCTGGATGTTGGTGAAGTAGACGCGCTGCACGACGCCCTCGATACGGTCGAGCACGGTGTCGAGCGAGCAGCTCATCAGGTCCAGGTCCTCGCGCTCAAGCGGGGTGATAAAGGCCGTGAGCAGAGCGTCCTCAAGCTCATGGTGCTTCTTATCGGCCGCATGCTCGATCGCGTGCATCTTGTTGAGCATATCGTGAATCCTTGCGGGATCGAAGTTCTCGAAAATCTTGGTGAGCAGCTCAGCGGCCTGAACGGCAAGGTCGGCGCAGGCGACGTAGTTGTCGAAGTAGAACGAATCGGGTTTCTTTGCCATGAGTGGGTCCTTTCGAGGCGAAGTCGGGTGGGCGAGGTATTACGGTCCGGATGGACGCTCGGTTTGACTAGATGAACATCATGAACAGCTTGGCCATGACAAAGCTGATGAGTCCGCAGGCGGGGAAGGTGAAGAACCAGGTGAACATCATGTCCTTAACCACGCCGAAGTTGATGGCCGAAAGGCGCTTGACGGCGCCGACGCCCATGATGGCGCAGGTCTTGATGTGGGTGGAGGACACAGGGATACCGGTAAGGGTGGCAAGCAGCAGATTCGCGGCGCCTGCGAGGTCGGCGGAGAAGCCCTGATACTTCTCGAGCTTGACCATGCTCTGGCCGACGGACTTGATGATGCGCTCGCCGCCCACGCTGGTGCCGACACCCATGGTGGCCGAGCACAGCAGCATAATCCAGATGGGGATGCCGGCATCGCCGACGCTCGTCTGGCCGTTGGCGAAGGCAACACCTAAAAAGAGCACGCCGATGAACTTCTGTCCATCCTGCGCGCCGTGCATAAAGCTCATGGCCGCGGCACTCGCGATCTGAGCGTATTTAAAGAAGACGTTGGCACGTCGCCTATTGGCAGCGGCAAATAGAATCGAGACGAGTTTGCACAGGACCCAGCCCATGACAAAGCCCAGGCCGATGGAGAGCGCCAAGCCGTAGATGACCTTCATCCACTCGTGGACGTTGACGCTGTTCGCGCCGCCGAGGGCGATAGCGGCACCGGTCAGGCCGGCGATAAGGCTGTGGCTTTGCGAAGTGGGGATGCCAAAGCGCGATGCCGTGGCACCGTAGACGACGATGGAGAACAGTGCCGCGCATAGGCAGGCGAGCGCCATGGTGCTATTTCCGCCAAAGTCGACGATATGTGAAATGGTGTTGGCGACGCTCGCGTTAAAGTGCGTCATGATGAGCACGCCGAGGAAGTTGAATGCGGCGCTCATGAGAATGGCGGCGCGGGCGGGCATGCAACGCGTAGTGACGCAGGTCGCGATGGCGTTGGGCGCGTCGGTCCATCCGTTGACGAAGATGGCGCCGAGCGCGAGAATCACGGTGACGGCAAGGACTGGGTTCGACACAATTTGGCCGAGGAAGGTTGAGAACGTTACGTCCATATATGGGCTTTCTCGAAGTTTGCAGACACGTTACAAAAACATGATAAATCGTATCACCTCCTGCGGGTTTCTTTACCGAGTTCTGATGGGAGAAGTGAATTTTTTGGCACTAAAATTGAATATTTGCCCTGTTGACCGCGGGTATTCTTTTTGCTAACACGCCATGAGGACACGCGTGCGCGCCCCAACACCCCAAAACCACAGTCTGTTCGCTTTACAACATGCAAACACGCGTTCGATAATAGGGGGCATGGAATATCGACAGACAGACGGCAAAACTCGGCGCGTGCACAAGCAGTATGTGGACGTCGTGGCTCGCATCCTCGCGGGCGGACAGGTCGTGCCGGTCACCGTCTGCTGGGTCGACGGCCGTTGTTTTACGATTGACGAAATTATCTCGACAACCGGGTTTGGCTTAACGGTCCACGGCATCCGTACGTCAACGTATAAGGTGCGTTTTGGCGGGCACGCGACCGAGTTGTATCTGGAGGACCAGACGCGCGAGCGGGCGGACGGCTCGCAGGCGCACGTGATGCGTTGGTGGGTCTGGGCCTTTGATCGTACGCTTGAGGGCGAGCGCCGTAGGTAAGGACGTGCGGCATTCGGGTACAATGGCAGGAATCTTGTCGCCTACGGCGCTGCCGTGCGCTTTTTGAAAGGACGAAGTATGAACGATATCCAGGGCTATCAGAACGGCCCCATCGAGACCGGCGCAAGTCGCGCCAAGGAGATGTCGCCGCGCGCGTACAATCTTGCCATGTCTGCCCTCATCTTCTTGGGCTTTTGCGCCATGGGCGCCGGTGCTTACTTTACGAGCACCATGGCGTTTGCCCGCATGATGATGAGCGGCGCCGCCCTGCCACTGGTCTTTGGCTCGTTTATCCTGACTATTGTCGGTATCGTCATGATGTCGGCTGCTGCGGGCAAGCAGTCCGTGGGCCTGTCGCTCGCGGGTTACGTGATCTTTTCGAGCACCTTTGGCCTGACCGCGTCGTTTGGCCTTGCCAACTATGACCTGCCCACTATCAACACCGCCTTTATCGCAACCGCTGCTATCACCTTTGTCTTCGGTGCGCTGGGCGTGACCTTCCCCAAGTTCTTCCAGCGTGTGTACGGCATCGGCTTTGGCATCCTGCTTGCCACGATTCTGGTCGAGATCGTGCTGATGTTCATGGGCGTCTCGCAGTCCATCACCGATCTGATCGTGATCGTGGTGTTCGCCGGGTTTATTGGCTACGACACCTATGTTGCCACGACGGTGCCGCCCACGCTGCCCAATGCGGTGCTCATGGCGTCCAATCTGTTCGTGGACATTATCAACGTGTTCCTGCGCATCCTGAACATTCTCGGTCGTCGCGACTAGCGCGGCGTTGCGACGTTTCCTGCCGGACACGGTAAAACGATACGAAAGGCGGTCCTTCGGGGCCGTCTTTTTTGTGCGTGGCGGGGTATCATGGATGGGAAAAAGCCGATAGCGGCAGCGACAGGAAAGGTGGCCACGTATGGCAGATGTCGACAACAGGAACCGTAACCGTAGGTCTAACCGAGCGGGTCAGCCCAATCCCAAGCGCGAGGCGCGTGCCAAGGCCGCCGAGCGCCATGTGGCGGCTGTGTCCGAGGCCTGCGCCAAGGACATCGAGCGTTCGCTTGCCGGCGTGTGCGAGTTCGATGGTATGCCTGCCGGTTTTGTCGCGGCGATGAAGGCCAAGGCCCAGAAGGCGGCGGCTGCTGAGGAGCAGGCTGCCGAGGCTGTGGAGGCCGATGCTGCCGAGGTTGAGGCTGCCGAGGTGGAGGCCGCTGAGGTGGAGACTGCGGTCGAGTCCGAGGTGGCACCCGAGTCCACCGGGTCGGCCGACGAGGTTGAGTCCGCGCCCGCGGAGGAGGCTGCTCCGGTCCTGCCCGAGGTCACTGTGCTTGATGCCTCCGCTACGCAGGCAATCCTCGATAACGGCCGCGGCTATGCGCAGTTCTGCGATATGGCCGTGCTTGCCTTTGCCTCGTTCACCAACCCTG
This sequence comes from uncultured Collinsella sp., assembly GCA_902468085.1. GTDB lineage: Bacteria > Actinomycetota > Coriobacteriia > Coriobacteriales > Coriobacteriaceae > Collinsella. The sequence continues at coordinate 49,764 of CABQXN010000006.1, read as the reverse complement.
GCGGTGGCTACATCCAGGGCTACCTGGGCCAGGAGGCGACGCTCTGCGCCGATTCGTACCTGTACAACGTGCTCGACAAGCAGCGCAAGTGGTACGGCGAGAACCGCCGCCGCAACATCAACTGCGAGCTGTACCGTAATCGTGCGCTGGTGGTGCCCGCCGTGCGCTTCGACCGCAACCATGTACATGCGTATGCCGACGTGATCGCCGCCGCCGCGCCCAACGTCAAGCGTGCCCGTCAGGAGTACCGCGTGAGCGACGGCGCCCTGTTGGATGCCCTGCGCGACCGTATTCGCTTTGTCCTTGCCATCTGCGATGAGCTGGGTCGCGAGAAGCTCGTGCTGGGTGCTTGGGGCTGCGACAATAACGGCTTTGATGCCGAGGCCGTGGCAGAGCTCTTCCGCGAGGAGCTCGCATCGGGCGACTTCAAGGTCAAGCAGGTGTTCTTTGCCGTGCCTTCTACGCGCTGGGATGAGGACTTCGCCAAGTTTGAGCACGTGCTGGCAAGCTTCCCCGAGCGTAACGAGGAGTCCTATGCCCAGGTTGCCGCCCGCGCCGCAGCCGCTCGTGCCGCCGAGCAGGCCCAGGCTGCCGCCGAGGACGATGAGGACGATGACGATTGGCGCAAGTACCTGTAATCGGTACGTGCCGACAGATAGGTCGAGCCGGCGGGAGGGCTGCTCCCGTCGGCTTTTTACTAAAGGAAGGGCTTACGATGAAAAACGTTCTGTGCTTTGGTGACAGCAATACCTATGGCTATGATCCGGCTGGTATGCGCGACGGCACCGCGGTGCGCTATGCGCAGGATGTGCGCTGGTGCGGCGTGGCGCAGCGTGACCTGGGCGAGGGCTGGCATGTGATTGAGGAGGGGCTTAACGGCCGCACGACGGTGCGCGACGATATGTGCCATCTGGACACTAACCTCAACGGCATTCGCGCGCTTCCGATGCTGCTCGAGGCCCATAAGCCGCTGGACGCCATTGTGATCATGCTGGGCACCAACGACTGTAAGACGGTCTTTAATGTGACAGCTTCCGATATCGCCCGTGGCGCCATGGCACTGATTCGCGCCGTCCGCGCGTTTCCGTGGACCGACGCTGCGCCTTGTCCGCGCATTCTGTTGATGGCTCCTATCAAGATCAAGCCGCAGATCGCCGATGTGTATATGACCGACTTTGACGAGCATTCCGTTGAGGCATCTGAGCATTTTGGCGAGTACTATGCGCACGTGGCCGAGCAGTTTGGCTGCGACTTTTTGAATGCCGCCGATTTTGCCGAGCCGGGCGATATCGACTACCTGCATATGATGCCCGAAAGCCACGAGAGCCTGGGCCACGCCGTGGCAGCCAAGCTCCAGGAGATGCTCGGTGAGTAGCGCGACCCCAAGCCACCGCAAAGGTACCTTTGCGGTGGCTTGATTCGTCTGTTTGTCTTGATCTGTAACAGTTGTAAGGCTGAAAACGGCCTAGATGTTACAGATTGAGATTATTTAGGTCGATATCGGTCGTTTGTCTCGATCTGTAACATCTAGGGTCGATTTTGCCGAGTTACTGTTACAGATCGAGATTATCTTCTCAGCGGAATTTGAATATCTCGATCTGTAACAGGTGGGCCGAAAAATGGGCTCTAATTGTTACAGATCGAGATGTTTGTGGGAACCACCGCAAAGGTGCCTGTCCCCTTTGCGGTGGTTTTGGGACGGGGCTTAGTACTGCCACATGTGGTTGACGGGGCCGGAACCTTTGCCCATGTCAAAGCCGGCGGCGAGAGCGCCGGTTAGGTAAGCCTTGCCGGCGTTGACGGCGTCGGCAAGATCCATGCCCTGTGCCAATGCGCAGACGATAGCGGACGAAAGCGTGCAGCCGGTGCCATGCGTGTTACCGGTCTCGATGCGCTTGTGGCGGAACCACGTGGTGAGCGGATCGCCCAGGTGGTTGCCCTCGTCATCGAGCGGCGCGGGCTCCGCTAGCACATCGTTGGCCTCGTTGACAAAATGTCCGCCTTTAACGAGGGACGCGCAGCCAAAGCGGCGGGTGAGGAGCATGGCAGCGTTTTGCTGTGTGCGCTCGGAATCGACCTCGTAGTCGAGCAGCGCCATGGCCTCGGGAATGTTGGGGGTGATGACGGTCGCCAGCGGGAACAGGCGACGCGTAAGCGCTTCGGCGGCATCCTCGGCAATGAGGCGAGCGCCCGACGTGGCGACCATAACGGGGTCGACGACCACGTTGGTTGCGTTCCATGCGCTCAGGCGATCGGCGATAACTTCGATAATCTCGGTGGACGAAACCATGCCGATTTTGACGGCGCTCGGGCGGATATCGTCAAAAACGGCGTCAATTTGCGCGGCTACGATATCTGGCGAGATATCCTGCACGGCGGTGACGCCCAGTGTGTTTTGCGCTGTGATGGCGGTGATGGCCGTCTCGGCATACAGACGGTGCGCCGTGATGGTCTTAATGTCTGCCTGAATGCCGGCGCCACCGCTGGAATCGGATCCTGCGATGGATAGAACGGCGGGTACTTTACTGCGATCCATGTTCGCTCCCTTGTCCGGTCGGATTCAAATGGGTCTTTTACCCCGCATTATAAAGATGCCCGGGCCGGCTGTATTCCGAACCCGGGCGGGTGGTGCAATCTTTACGCAAATGTAAGCAATTGTTCACAAGTCAACAATAGTCGGGCGTTGCAGTAGACTTGCGGTCGATTGCCTCGTAAAAGCTAATCCTCCATGCCAAGATCGATAGTCGTGCCCTCGAACACCTTGTTGACGGTGCGGACGGCGCACATCTTGCCGCACATGGTGCAGGTGCCCTCGGTGGCGGCGGGGGATTCCTCGTAGCGCTTCTTACCGGTGACCGGGTCGAGTGCACACTTCCACATGGCATCCCAGTCGAGTTTGCGGCGCGCCTGGCCCATCTTGTCGTCCATGTCGCGGGCGTGGGGCACCTTCTTGGCGATGTCGGCGGCGTGTGCGGCAATCTTAGTGGCCATAAGGCCGTCGAGCACATCCTGGGCGTTGGGCAGACACAGGTGCTCGGCGGGCGTCACGTAGCACAGGAAGTCGGCGCCCGAGCTCGCGGAGATGGCGCCGCCGATGGCTGCGGTGATGTGGTCGTAGCCCACACCGATATCGGTCACCAGCGGCCCCAGCACATAGAACGGGGCGTTGTGGCACAGGCGCTTCTGCAGTTTCATGTTGGCGGCGATTTCGTCGAGCGCCATGTGACCCGGGCCCTCGACCATGACCTGGACGCCGGCGGCCCAGGCGCGCTTGCACAGCTTGCCCAGCTCGATCATCTCGGCGGTCTCGGTGGCGTCGTTGGAATCGTAGAGGCAGCCCGGGCGGCAGGAATCGCCGAGCGAAATCGTCACGTCGTACTCGTGGCAGATTTCGAGCAACTCGTCGTAGAACTCATAGAACGGGTTTTCGTTACCGGTTACCTCCATCCAGCCAAACAGCAGCGAGCCGCCGCGGCTCACGATGTTCATCAGGCGGCCGGTCTCCTTAAAGGTCTTGGTGACCGACTTGTTGATGCCGCAGTGGATGGTCATAAAGTCCACGCCGTCCTCGGCGTGCGCGCGCACGACCTCGAACAAGTCATCCTTGGTAAGCTTGACCAGCGGTTTTTCCATGTAGCCGATGGCGTCGTACATGGGGACGGTGCCCACCATGAGCGGCGTCTCGTCGATGAGCTGCTGGCGGAACTGGCGTGTCTTGCCCGAGTTGGAGAGGTCCATGATGGCGTCGGCGCCGTAGTCCTCGGCGATCTTGACCTTCTTCCATTCCTCGGCGGCATCGGCCTTGTCGCCCGAGATGCCCAGGTTGACGTTGACCTTGGTGGACAGGCCCTCGCCGACGCCAAAGGCGCGCATGCCCTTTTTGATGTGCACGATGTTGGCGGGAATGGCGATGCGGCCGTCGGCCACACGCTCGCGGATGTACTCGGGGTCGCGATGCTCGCGCTCGGCGACTTCCTTCATCTGCGGCGTGATCTGCCCGGCGCGGGCGAAGTCGATTTGCGTGACGAGCTTGGGCTCGGTCTGTGTGCTCATTGGCACGGCTCCCTTCGTTGGCATTACCCATATCAGGTTTGCGGGTCAGGGCGGGCGCGCCCAGTCTCAGCCTGCCGTCTTGTCCTACAAGCTCCCCGTTATGTCATGGGCTCAAGTATAGCCTGAATGGGTACGATTGGGCCAACGAGCGTGCCTGTGGGGAGGCGAACATGGAAGACAAGCATCTATATCGAGAGACGCAATGGGATGTATCGGCCGAGGAGAGCCGCGCGCACCATGGCCTTGTCGCGATTGGTTTTGCGGTGCTTGCCGTGCTGGTGATTGCCTTTTGTATCTGGACGTTTGGCGGTCGCGGCGGCGCTGCATGGGAGTTCGAGGCTGATGATAGCCTACCGATTATGACGATGAAGGTCTCTAGCGGTAACACGGTGGCAGCTCCCGGCGACTATTGGTATCCGTGCGATGGATTTGTCCAGCTGCAGCTGAGCGGTGGTTCCATTCCTGGTGAAGAGATCGAGCGCGTGACCTTCGATGCGTCGCTTAAGACGCTGTCAGTCGAGTTCAAAGATAAAGGGGATGTGCCCACGACGATGGATATCGCGCTGACGGAATGGCGCCTGGAGCCCCCGTCGGGCGTCAAGGTGTCCGAGGTGGAGCACGTTAAGGTTACTTATCAAGATGGCTCGACGAGCGAGATTGCAAAGGCCGATGGCTTGGCGGAGTAATGGGGTGTTTGGAAGCGGCGGGCCTATTGTGCCTGCGCGTTCATGAATACCAGGGTGTTTTTGTCTGAAAGCTCGGGGATGTGCCGATAACCAACGTCGAACGCGGTAAGTTCGCTTGCATCCTCGAGCTTGTTTTCTGCCATCCAGCGCACCATGGAGCCGCGCGCCTTTTTGCTGGCGGTCGACCGTTGGATGGGCTTCCCGTTGCGGATACCCTCGCCAAAGAGGCACGTGACGGCTGTGGCGTCGGTGGTGAGGCAGGGCAGAACGGCTTTGGCGTATTCCGCGCTGGCGAGGTTGACGATCGTAGCGTTGGAGCCCGCCGGAGCGATGGCCCGTGCGAGCTTGTCGCCCCAAAACGCGTAGAGGTCTCGGGCATTGTCGACGGCAAGCTTCGCGCCCATCTCCAGCCTATACGGTTCAACGGCATGAAAGGGGCGCACGCATCCGTAAAGGCCCGAGAGGATCCAGAGATGGTTTTGCAGCCAGTCGAGCTGTGCGGCATCCATGACCTCGGGCGCCATGCTTTGGTATTGAATGCCGTGATAGGACATGACGGCAGGGGAGATTCGACGCGCGATATCGGGATCGGCGAGGTCGGCATCGCTCAGGACGGGCATAAATTCGTGAAGCGTATCCAGGCACGTTGTAAGCAGCCTGTCGCTCACGTTCCATAGCGCCTGCAGGCCGCCGCTGCCTTCATTCCGCTCGATATCTAGCAGTGCGCGGTGGAGGCGAGCTGTCTCGCGCGCAAAGGGTGTAATGCCCAGGACTTCAAAAGCATCTTGGGCCGCGCGCATCTGCTTGGCGGGCGAAATGATGACCTGCAGCATGGACTCTCCTCTGCCAAAAAAGAAGTTGCGGTGGAATACGGTCTGTTTTGGTCGTTTATGGGCCAGTTTAGTCCGTAATTCACCGCAACTGATGAAGGGTTGATTAGGCGCGCTCGAGGAAGGCCTTGTAGCCACGATAGGCTTCGTAGATGTCGGCCTTGTTGGCGACCTCCCACAGGGCGTGCATGGACAGGACGGCAACGCCGGAGTCGATGACGTTCATGCCATACTTGGCCATGATGTAGGCAATGGTGCCGCCGCCGCCCGCGTTGACGCGACCGAGCTCACAGGTCTGGAAGTCCACGCCGGCCTCGTCCATGATGTCGCGGACGAGGGCCACGTACTCGGCATCGGCGTCGTTGGAGCCGCCCTTGCCGCGGCTGCCCGTGTACTTGTTGAAGCACAGGCCGCGACCCATGAAGGCTGCGTTCTTGGTTTCGAACTTGCCGGCGTAGCCCGGGTCGAAGCCGGCGGACACGTCGGAGGAGAGCATGCGGCTGTGGGCGAGTGCACGGCGCAGGGCCAGCGGGCTATCCTCGCCGGCGAGAGTCATGATCTCGGCGACGGTGTTCTCGAAGAAGCGGCTCGTCATGCCGGTGGCACCCACGGAACCGATTTCCTCCTTGTCGACGATGAGTGTGATGCTCGTGCGGTCCACGTTGACGACGTTGATCTGGGCGAGCATGGACGGATAGGCGCAGACACGGTCGTCGTGGCCATACCCCAGAATCATGGAGCGGTCGAGGCCCATGTCGCGGGCCGGGCCGGCGGGCACGACCTCAATCTCGGCGGAGAGGAAGTCCTCCTCCTCGACGTCGTACTGCTCCTTGAGGATGTCTAGGAACATCTGCTTGACGGGCTCCTTGGAGGCGTCCTTGTCGTCCTCGTCAAACTTGACGGGGCGGCCGCCCACGATCACGTCGAGGATCTCGGCATCGACGGCATCCTTGGCGGGCTTGGCCATCTGCTCGCTCGAGAGGTGGATCAGCAGGTCGGAGATGGTAAAGACCGGGTCGTCCGCCTTGTCGCCGATGTTGATGTCGACGGTGGTGCCGTCCTTTTTGCAGATGACGCCTACGAGTGCGAGCGGGGAAGCGACCCAGTGGTAGCTCTTGACGCCGCCATAGTAGTGCGTGTCGAGATAGGCCATGTCGCCGGCCTCGAAAGCGGGGTTCTGCTTAAGGTCCAGGCGCGGCGAGTCCACGTGGGCGCCCAGGATGTTAAAGCCCTGCTCGAGCGGGGCGGTGCCCAGGTTGACGAGCATAAGGTCCTTGCCGTGGTTGGCGGCGTACACCTTGTCGCCTGCCTTGAGCGCGCGGCCCTCGGCGATCACGGTCTCCAGATTGACGTAGCCCGCCTCCTCGGCCATCTTGATACCGGTCTTGACGCACAGGCGCTCGGTCTTGTTCTCGCTCAAAAACTGCTTATAGCCGCGGCAAAGTTCCTCGAGTTCCTCGATTTGCTGTGGCGTGTACTTTTTCCATGCGCAGGGACGCTCCATGACGCAGGCTCCTTTCGGATCGATCGTGCTGGTTGATGTACCGTGAGCCATCGTATCACGCGCGGGCTCACGGCGGCAGGGAAGCCTGATGTGCGGTGGCCGCGGGGCGGGGAGCGTGTAAACTGGTGTGAGCAAACCGTGCCCAGCCCAAAGCGAGGTATTCAATATGTCTGACAAGCGCCGTACCTTTGCCGTCATCGACGGCAACTCGCTCATGCACCGCGCCTTCCACGCCGTGCCGCCGACCATGAACGCGCCGGACGGTCGTCCCACCAACGCGATTTTTGGCTTTTTGAATATGTTCCTCAAGATGATTGACGCCTTTAATCCCGACGGCGTTGTTGTGGCGTTTGACAAGGGCAAGCCGCGCGTGCGCATGGAGATGCTGCCGCAGTACAAGGCTCAGCGCCCGCCCATGGACCCCGATCTGCACGCGCAGTTTCCCATGATTAAGGAGCTACTCGCCGCGCTCAACGTGCCGATTTTGCAGTCCGAGGGCTGGGAAGGCGATGACATCCTGGGCACTATGGCGCGCCTGGGCGAGCAGGCCGGCTGTGACATGCTGCTGGTGACCGGTGACCGCGATATGTATCAGCTCGTGACCGAGCACGTCAACGTGGTCTCGACCCGCAAGGGCCTGTCCGACGTGGCGATCATGACGCCCGAGAGCGTGGACGATCTGTATCACGGCATCACGCCGGCACTCGTGCCCGACTTTTATGGTCTGAAGGGCGACACGTCCGATAACATTCCCGGCGTGCCGGGTATCGGCCCCAAAAAGGCGAGCGCGCTCATTGCGCAGTACGGTAGCCTGGACGAGGTCATCGCACACGCCGACGAGGTCAAGGGCAAGATGGGCGAAAACCTGCGCGCACACATCGACGACGCGCTGCTGAGCCGTAAGGTGGCGACCATCCGTACCGATGCGCCCGTTGAGCTCGATTTTGAGGCGACGTCCTTCCCGGCGTATTCTGCCGATGAGGTTTCCGCGGCGCTGGGCACGCTTGGTATCACCGCCATGCAGAACCGCTTCCTGGCGCTGATTGGCGGCGAGGGTGGGGCTGCTGCTACCTCCAGTGTGTTTGAGATGCCTGCGATGGTTCGCGCAGCCGCCGGCGATGCTGACGCGCTTGGTGCCGTTGCGGCCGAGATCTCCCGCGCGATTGATGCCGGCGAGTGGGTCGCCGCCGTGGTGGACGATGACAAGGAAGAGGGCGCGCTCTTTGGACTGACGCGCACGCTGTGGCTGGCGACGTCTAAGGGCCTGTTCGCGCTCGAGGAGGGCGACGGCGGTGTGGCGGCTGAGGTTGAGGGCTTTAACTTCGCCCACGGCGTGATTGCCGGCGTGCTCGCGCGCCTGTTTATGGAGGGCCGCGTGGCGAGCCCGGATATGAAGGCGCTGCTGCACGAGCTTTCGCCTATCGATTCCTCTGAGCCCGAGCTCATGGACCCGCTGTCTGCCGATTCCACGCGCATCTTCGATACCGTGGTTGCCGCCTACCTGCTGGATTCCGACCGCTCCGAGTTCGATGAGGCGTATCTGGCCGATACCTATCTGCAGATGGCGCTGCCTGCGGCGCGCGGTGCAGAGGGTGCCGGCGAGGACGCTCCTGCACCCGCCGCCCGTACGGCGGCCTTGACGCTGGCGCTGGTCGCACCGCTGCGCGACCGCATGACCCGCGAGAACGCCGTCAACGTGTTCGATGGCATCGAGATGCCGCTTGTGCCGGTGCTTGCCAAGATGGAGCGCGCGGGCATGCTCGTGGATCCCGACCGCCTGCACAGTCTGTCCGAGGGTCTGGCGACCCAGATTGCCGAGGTCGAGCGAAGCATTCGCGACCTTGCCGGTGACGAGACCTTTAACATCGGCAGCCCCATGCAACTCTCGCACGTGCTGTTTGATGTGATGGGGCTTCCGACCAAGGGCCTCAAGAAGACCAAGCGCGGCTACTATTCGACCAACGCCAAGGTGTTGAGCGATCTTGCCCGCGACCACGAGATCGTGCGCCTGATTTTGGACTGGCGTGAGAAGTCCAAGATTAAGTCGACCTATCTGGACACGCTAGGTCCGTTGCGCCGTGGTGACGGTCGTGTGCACACCACGTACAACCAGACCATCACCGCGACGGGGCGTCTGTCTTCGAGCGACCCGAACCTACAGAACATCCCGACTCGCTCGGAGCTGGGGCGTACCGTCAAGACGGCGTTCTCGGCGGGCGAGGGCAGCGTCTTTTTGGCGGTGGACTACTCGCAGATCGAGCTGCGCTTGCTCGCGCATCTTTCGGGTGACGAGCACCTGGTGCGCGCCTTTAATGAGGGTGAGGACTTCCATGCCGAGACGGCCGCGCGCGTATTTGGCGTGCCGGTGTCCGAGGTAACGCCCGACCTACGCAGCCGCGCCAAGGCTGTGAACTTTGGTATCGTGTACGGCCAGCAGGCCTACGGCCTGTCGCAGTCGCTGCATATCTCGATGGCCAAGGCGCGCGATATGATCGATCGCTACTACGAGGCCTACCCGGGCGTGCGCACGTTCCTCGACAATGTGGTGGCGCGCGCCAAGCAGACGGGCTACGCCGAGACCATGTACGGCCGCCGTCGCCATATTCCCGAGCTCAAGGCCAAAAACCCACAGCTCCGCGGCTTTGGCGAGCGCACGGCTATGAACCACCCCATGCAGGGAACCGCCGCCGACATCATCAAGATCGCGATGGCCCGCGTAAGCCGCCGCCTGGAAGAAGAGGGCTTTGCCGCCCACATGATTTTGCAGGTACACGACGAACTGGACTTTGAGTGCCCCGTCGACGAAGTCGAGCGCCTCACCGCCATGGTCCGCGACGTCATGGAGCACGTAGTGGACCTCCGCGTACCGTTGATCGCCGAAGCCAGCACCGGCATAACCTGGGCCGACGCCAAATAGGGAAGCACCAACAATCCCAAAGTAACCAAAACAGAAGGGGGCTCCTTGCCAACAAGGAGCCCCCTTCATTCCAAAAAATCAGCCAAGTATCTAGACGCCAAGACGCCATCCAGGCGGCAAGCAAGTTACCCAAGGACCTGGCCGGGCGAGGCGGGTAAGTTTTTCGTAGATTCCGCACGAGCCGGAAAGCACTTAATGTGCTTTCCGAGCGAGCCCAGGACCTGACCGAGCGAAAAGTTAACCCATGCCACCCGGCCAGGTCCGACGAGCGCGTTAGCGAGCCGCCAAGATGGCGTCGATGAGCGTCAGTACGCCCCCGTCGTTGTTGCTCGGAATGCGCCACTTGGCGTGCGCGTTCATGTGCTCCTCGGCATTGTCCACGATAAAGCTGTGGCCGACGCGCTCGAGCATGGGGATGTCGTTGTAGGTATCGCCCACGGCGGCGGCATCGGCAATATCGATGCCCAGGTGCTCGCACAGGTGCGCGACGCCGGCGCCCTTGTCGACACCCAGGTTCATAAAGTCGATCCACTCGCGCCCGGCGTTGGTGACGTAGAGCTTGTCCGAGAACTCGGGGCTATAGGTCTCGCGGAAAGCGGGCTCGGCGTCGTAGCCGGGGAAGAAGACCGAAATCTTGTTGGACTCGAAATCAATGCCCTCAAAGCTGTCGACGTAGTTGATTGTGTTGTAGTAGACGCTGATCTCGTCGTGGTACTGATGGTCGCGGGCAAGCACGTAGAACTCGTCGAAGCAGCACAGGACGGGGACAGCGCGCGGATCCTCCGAGGCGCGGCTCAGGACCTGCTGATACAGCTCCACGTCAATATTGCTCTTATAGATATAGTTGCCGCGATAGATGACGCACGCTCCGTTGTCGGGACAAAAAGCGAGGCGGTTCTTGATGCCCTCGAACATCTCTTCGAGCTTGGGGGCTGGACGTCCGCTGGCGGGGCAGAATACGATGCCGGCGTCGGCGAGCTTGTCCAAGCGCTCATCAAGACCCTGCGGCAACACGCGCTCGTCGGTCAGCAGCGTCTTGTCCATGTCGACGGCGATGAGCTTAATGTTTCCGATATTGGCGTCCGATTCGTAAGTTTGCATAAAAGCGAGCCTTTCGTTTCGAGATTGTTTCAGACGTTATAACCATCAACTCGTAGTCGGCCGTATTTTCGCAGGAACGGAGCGTATTTGCACCACGCTTCACAAACTAATGAAAAAACTTTTCAGAAATTTGAATTTGTCGCTTGTGCTGCGGGCACTTTAGCGTAATATAGCGAACATCGAAAACGGAGACGGAAAAACAACCGCTTACCGAGGAAAAGGTACCGTTTACGATATTAGAATTGCGCCCGGCGATACGTGAAAGGAGAGGCAGATGCAGTTCGTAAAGATCATCACCACTGCAGACAATGCCATCCGACGCCAGCGCGCAATTTCCCGACGACGATAACAATCGTCTCTGTCCGCATGGGGCGCAATGCCTCAACAGAGTCATTTTGAGGTCGTTGGGTTTTAGCACGACATAGCCGCATGTTTCTAGGGCATGTATGTGCTGATTTTTGCTATTTAACCTGATATTGCACGGTATATGACCTTGAAATGACTTGCAACTGACCGATGTTCTAACTAGCTACCAAGGGCGAAAGGAAACAGCCATGAGCAAGGAAAAAGTCGTTCTCGCATATTCCGGTGGTCTTGATACATCCGTATGTGTCAAGTGGCTCCAGGACGAGAAGAATCTCGATGTCGTTTGTGTCTGCGGCAACGTGGGCCAGGAGGAGACCGGCCTGGACGCCAAGAAGCAGAAGGCGCTTGACCTGGGCGTTCTCGATTGCCAGGTACTCGACCTGCGCGACGAGTTCTCCGATGAGTTCCTGACTAAGGCCATCGCTGCAAACTCCATGTACGAGAACAAGTACCCGCTGCTCTCCGCCCTGTCTCGCCCGCTGCTCGCCAAGAAGCTTGTCGAGGTCGCTCACGAGTTTGGCGCGACCTACGTCGCCCACGGCTGCACCGGCAAGGGTAACGACCAGGTCCGCTTCGAGGCTGCCGTCAAGGCCCTCGACCCTGAGCTCAAGGTTATCGCCCCGGTTCGCGAGTGGGATCTGAAGTGCCGTCCCGACGAGGTCGCCTATGCCCACGCTCACAACGTACCGGTTCCCGAGGGTGCCAACGACAACCCCTATTCCATCGACGACAACCTGTGGGGTCGTGCCATTGAGTGCGGCCACCTGGAGGATCCCTGGAACGAGCCGCTCGACGACGCTTGGGTTATGACCAAGAATCCCGAGGACACGCCCGACACCCCGACGTATACCGAGATTGAGTTTGAGGCCGGCAAGCCCGTCGCCGTCGACGGCAAGAAGATGAAGCTCTCCGAGATCGTCATCGCCCTCAACAAGATTTCGGGCGACAACGGCTTTGGCCGTCTCGACCTGGTTGAGGACCGTCTGGTGGGCCTCAAGAGCCGCGAGTGCTATGAGGTTCCCGGCGCCCTGACGCTCATCACCGCCCACAAGGCGCTCGAGGACATTTGCGTCGAGGGCGACTTGCTCAAGACCAAGATCAAGCTCGAGCAGGATTGGGCCACCGCCGTGTATAACGGCCAGTGGTACAGCCCGCTCAAGAACGCGCTCGACGCCTTTATGGCCGACACCCAGAAGTTCGTGACCGGCACCGTCCGCCTGAAGTTCTTTAAGGGCAACTGCCATGTCGTCGGCCGCAAGAGCCCCTTCAGCCTCTACGACTACGGTCTGGCTACCTACGACCGCGACACCACGTTTGACGAGAAGGCCAGCGCCGGCTTTATCGAGATCGATACGCTGTCGCTCAAGACGTGGGCAAAGGTCCAGGGTCCCAGCTCTGCCGCCGCCCAGGCCTAAGGCTTTTCCTTCCCTTGGTATCCGCGCGGCCCATCCGCGTGATACAAAACGGGCGCACGGGGTCCCTACCTTTCGTTATGCTTGCTGACACTTCTTAACATCGGTGGCCCCTACGTTCCGCCCGCATATATGATGCCGCGCTTGCGGCTGAGTCCGAGCCCCGCCGGGGTTGTCCGGCGGGGCTCTTTCTATCAATTTGTCGGCCTTGCGCCTATATATATGAGGAGTATCCAATATGTTCAATGTCATCGCGCATGCTTTACTTGCCCTCGCGCCCGAGCTCGATGCTGCAAAGGTCGAGGACGTCCCTATGAGCCTGTAGGCTTGGATTGACGGTTCGCAGGGCAATATCCGGAGGGAGACGTTGGGTGCCAAGTGCATGGTGCGTCACTTCTTTGCAAATTAGCTACATGGCCCCGCATGCAGTGGGGAATGTGCAAAACTAGCGGTTGGTAAATCGCTTTAGCGACATGGCGTATTGCTTTGGGCGCTTCGTTTGGTATTTGATGAAAGGGGACGATCCCATGACTCTTTGGGGCGGTCGTTTTGAGGCGGGCGTGGCCGAGGTCACGCAGGAGTTTGGCGCGTCGCTGCCGGTCGACAAACATCTCTATAAGCAGGATATCGCCGGCTCTAAGGCACATGCCAAGATGCTGGCCGCCCAAGGCATCATCAGTGCCGAGGACGAGCAGGCGATTGCCGAGGGCCTGACCGGAATCGAACAGGATATCGATGCCGGCAACTTCACCTTCGATATCAACGACGAGGACATTCATATGTCCATCGAGAGCGAGCTGACGCGCCGCATCGGAGAGGCCGGTAAGCGCTTGCATACTGGGCGTTCGCGCAACGACCAGGTGGCGACCGATACACGCCTGGGCGTCAAGGCGCTGGCCAAGGAGCTCATGGAGGCCAATCTTGAGCTGCGCCATGTGCTGGTGGATGCGGCTAAGAAGTACGACAAGGTGATTCTGCCGGGTTACACGCATATGCAGCACGCTCAGCCCGTGCTGCTCTCGCATCATCTGCTGGCGTATTCCTGGATGTTCGCGCGCGACTTTACACGTTTGAAGGCCGCCTTTGATGCCGCCGACAACTGCCCGCTGGGTGCTGCCGCGCTTGCCGGTACGAGCTATCCGCTCGATCGCCAGATGACGGCTGCTGAACTTGGCTTTGCGGGCGTGATTCCCAACTCGCTCGATGCGGTTTCCGACCGTGATTTCCTGCTCGATCTGCATTACGCCGGCTCCGTCATGGCGATGCACCTGTCGCGTCTTTCCGAGGAGATCGTGCTGTGGTCGAGCTCCGAATTTGGCTTTATCACGCTTTCAGACTCCTACTCCACTGGCTCGTCTATCATGCCGCAGAAGAAGAACCCCGACTTTGCCGAGCTTATCCGCGGCAAGAGTGGCCGAGTCTATGGCAACCTGGTGCAGCTGCTCGTGACCATGAAGGGTCTGCCGCTTGCTTATAACAAGGACTTGCAGGAGGACAAGGAGGGCGCGCTCGATACCGCTCACACGCTCATGCAGTGCCTGTCCGTTATGGCTGGTATGATTTCGACTTGGACCGTCAACGAGGATGCCATGGCGCGCGAGTGCGGCGTGGGGCACCTTGCCGCTACCGATGTTGCTGATTACCTGGCCAAGCGTGGCCTGCCGTTCCGCGAGGCACATGCCGTGGTGGGCCATCTGGTCCTGATGTGCGAGAAGCGCGGCTGCAATCTTGAGGACCTGCCGTTTGAGGTGTTCCAGGAGGCAAGCCCGCTCTTTGAGCGCGACATTACCGAGGCGCTCGACATCCCGTCGATTGTCGCCGCGCGCACGACCGAGGGCGGTACCGCCCCTGCCGCCGTTGCCGTTCAGCTGCAGCGTGCCGAGGCGCAGCTCGTGGCCGACGAAGGCATGTTTGGATCGCTGACCAAGGTTGTCGAGATGGGTCACGGGGCTAATTAACTTATTGGATGCGTCTGTCTGGTGTGTTCATCATATCTTGCCTTTACGGGTGCCCGCTACGGTGGGCGCCCGTTTTGTTATAGAGAAGGGAGGGGTCTGTCGAGAACTTCTGTAGGACCTTTGGGCAGGTTGTGAAGGGGGTGCGTTCACGGGCGACAACCGACCGTCCGCTCGGTTCGATGCGGTTGATGGGCGGTCGGATGGTACTCTAATCGGGCTTCGAAACAGAAGTGACACATATGGAGCGTTTTAATAAATTGCAGCGTTTCAATAAACAGCTTTTTGTTTAACTGCAGCTAAAACTCTGTTACGATGCAGTCCAGGCGGGTGCCGGAATGGGACTTGGGCACGCGCGAACCTACTTGAAAGGCTACCTTATGGCTATCGAGAAGACCTTCATCATGATTAAGCCCGACGCCGTGCGCGATCGCAAGATCGGCGAGATCGTTGCTCGCATTGAGCGCAGCGGCCTTGTCATCGAGCGCATGGAGATGACCACGCTCGAGCGCGCTACCGTCGAGGAGCACTACGCCCATCTGGCCGACAAGCCCTTCTTTGGCGGTCTCTGCGACTTTATGACGAGCGGTCCGGTCGTCAAGATGGTCGTTTCCGGTCTCTCCGCTGTCTCCAAGATGCGCACCCTCATGGGCGCCACCAACCCGCTTGACGCTGCCCCCGGCACCATTCGCGGCGACTTCGCTGTCGATGTTAACGCCAACGTGATCCACGGCTCCGACTGCCTGGAGAACGCCGAGATCGAGATCAAGCGCTTTTTTGGCTAAACCAGCTTTGACTCCTTAAAGCTGTTAGCGTGTGGCTTGGGCGCCGCGGAATTCCATCCGCGGCGCTCTTTTTATTTCAGTAGACTTTTGTTAAATGCCCACAAATCTACTAAAGAGCCCCCGTCCGGACGTTTCTTTCGGGCGGGGGCTGGCGTTAGCGTATGGCTTTGTAAGTCTTTAGGCTTCGTCGACGACCTTGAGGCCACGCGTGTGGTCGATCTCGTTGAGGAGATTGACGCGACGCTCGTGGCGACCACCCTCGAACTCGGCGTCGAGCCACTCGTCGACAATCATCTTGGCGAGTTCAGATCCCACGACGCGGGCGCCAAAGGCAAGCACGTTGGTGTTGTTGTGCATGCGGGAGAGCTTGGCGCTGAAGGGCTCGGAGCACACGACGGCGCGTACGCCCTCGACCTTGTTGGCGGCCAGGCTGATACCGACGCCGGTACCGCAGATCAGGATACCCAGATCGACGTCACCGTTGGCAACGGCCTTACCCACCTTGTAGCCGGCGATGGGGTAATCAAAGCTCTCGGAGGTGTCGGTTCCAAAGTTCACGACCTCGCAGCCGCGCTCCTTCAGGTGCTCGGAAATGATGTTCTTGAGCTCGACGGCGGCATGGTCGTTGCCGATACCAATCTTCATGAGTGGTTCCTCTCTGGTCCGTGCGGCGGAATTGCTAAAGGTTTTACCGCGTTCGACTGCATGATAGCGCGACTTTTGTGTAAACGCTCGGGCGTTTTTTGGTCAAACGCTTTAGCATGCAACAAGACCGGCTTTTCATGAATGAATGCCGTCAGATTGCGCTTAAGCGCCGTCCGTCGGAACCATGGTTGCGGTTTCTGATGCATTGTTATCAAATAAAAGAGTTAACTATTATCGAGAGCCCAGTTCGTTATGTAAGCAGGAGATACCTATGTCTACCGATTCCATCCGCGATGCCGCTTTTTGCGATGTCTTGAACCGCGAGCTTGTCTGTGCGCTCGGCTGCACCGAGCCCATTGCCGTTGCCTATGCAGCGGCGCTGGCGAGCCAGACACTCGGTTGCGAACCCGACCATATGGATGTTGCCTGCTCGGGCAATATCATCAAGAACGTTAAGAGCGTGACCGTGCCCAACTCGGGCGGCATGCACGGTATTGAAGCGGCGGCCGTGCTGGGTGCCGTGGGCGGCGACGCCAAGAGTGCGCTCGAGGTGCTCGAGAGCGTCGATGACGCGGATCGCGCCCGCGTGGCCGAGCTGCTTGCTGATACGGACTACTGCGATGTGTCGCTTGTCGAGGGTGTGCCCAACCTCTACATCAAGGTGACCGCCACGGCCGGGGGCCATACCGCGGTCGTCGAGATTACCGACCACCACACCAATGTCACGTGTCATACGCTCGATGGTATTCCGGTATGCGGCAAGTCGGCGGGGGAGTGTGCCGCCTGCGCCGAGCGCGTCGTGGCCGAGCGTGCGGCAGATAGCGCCGACACACCCATGTCGATTGAGTCCATCATCGACTTTATCGAGGACGGCGACATCGATGACGCCCGCGCTGCCGTTGAGCGTCAGATTGAGCTGAACGGTGCGATCAGTGCCGAGGGCCTGGCGCACGCTTGGGGCGCCGAGGTGGGCCGTACGCTGCTGGGCGCACGTGCCGATGACGTCGCCTGCCGTGCCCGTGCCCGTGCAGCCGCCGGGTCCGACGCTCGCATGAACGGTTGCGCGCTGCCGGTCGCCATCGTGTGCGGCTCGGGCAATCAGGGCATTACCTGCGCGCTGCCTGTTATGGAGTATGCCGAGTATTTGCGCTGCGACCATGATCGCCTGGTGCGCGCTGTGATGCTGTCTGATCTGATCGCCGTGCATATCAAGAGCTATATTGGTGCGCTCTCGGCGTTTTGCGGTGCTATTTGCGCCGCATGCGGTGCCGGTGCCGCGATTACCTGGCTGTGTGGTGGCACGCGCGAGCAGATTGGCGCGACGGTTTCGAACACGCTCGGTAACGTGGGCGGCATCGTGTGCGATGGCGCCAAGGCAAGCTGTGCCGCCAAGATTTCCGCTGCCGTTGATGCGGCGATTCTGGGCCACGATATGGCCATGCAGGGCCGCGGCTTCCGTGCCGGTGAGGGCCTGATCCAGGATACCGTCGAGCAGACAATCGCCAGCATGGGCTATGTAGGCCGTGTGGGCATGAAGGACACCGACGTCGAGATCCTAAACATCATGATCGGCAAAACCCAAGTATGCTAGTTACGCGGTTTTACCAAACCGCGTAACTAGCCGACGCTGCAAGCCCGCCAGAGCGGCAATCTGCCTTTCAACTTCGGCGGCATAACCAGAAGGTCAATGCCGCCTCGTTTCAAGGCACCTTGCTCGCTCTGGCGGGCTTTCGCTGTCGTTGCCAAAACATCGGCGTTATCTTCGTTTGTTGTTCTATTGGCTAGGACAGTTCGTCGGCTATTTGGTGCTCGTAGAAGGCTTCTACTACGGCGTTAAAGTCGCGGGCGAAGTCTTCCATGGTTCCGCGCCAGGTGGCTCGGCTGGGCTTGCCTTGGCCCACATAGGCAGTCTGAATGCCGCAGGCGGGGCTGGGGAAGTCGCGTTTGGGATCGTTGCCCACCATGAGGACCTCGTGCGGCTCGAGCCCCATCACCTGAAGCTGCTCTAGATAGTAGGTGGCATCGGGCTTGCAGCGGGTGGTGTTTCCCATGTGCGTGACGAGCTCAAAGGGGGCGTCGGCCAGATCGCCCCAACCCATGCGGCACTCGATGGCCCCCTGCGGAAAGCTGGGGTTGGTGAAGAGCGCGCAGCGCAGTCCTGCATCCTGTACGGCCTGAAGCGCGGCGTGTGCGCCCGGCATGGCGTGGGCGTTGATGACATCGTCGTTCTTGTACGGCAGGACTTCGCGGTCGTAGTAGGTAAACGCCTCGTAGATAAGTGGGTCCGAGAGGCAAATGCCGCACCGGCGCTCAACCTCTTCTTGGTAGAACTCCAGATTGGTGCGATTATCCGTGCCGCTTCGGCGATTCGCGTTGAGGTCGACCAAGATGGTGCCGAGGCGTGCCATCGTGCCACCGTGGCTGCGGCGACCGATATCCGCGAGCATCGACGAGACATCCTTAAAATATCGAAGGATGAATGCATTGAGGTTGATGCTAAGAAGCGTTTCGTCCATATCGAAAACGACTGCTTTGAGCACGCGGGCACCTTTCTCGAAAAATCGTTCCAGAATCGTTGGCTCCGGATACTTTACCCTAAAGGTGTATGGGCAAACTGCTTATCGTCAAGTTGTGGAGACAGCTGTCCATAAGATTACGAAAAAGTCTTCACACGAGTAAAAAAACGCAGTTCACGCTTGAAATCGAACCCATTTCCCCGTAACCTATACGAACGTGATTGCATAAGCGTCACATTAGTATCTGTCGGCTCCCGAGTGTTCCTAAACGTTGTGTGCTTGTCGCACCCTTCTGTAGGTCCTAGCAATCGGGGCCCCGTAGTTCGAAAGGGGTCCACCTTTGAGTGAGATTCAGAACTCGTCCATTTTCTCTCTTGACGATGTCAACGAGGAGGAGATGAACAACCTCATCGACGGTACGATTACCGACTTTGATGAGGGCGATCTCGTTAACGGCACTGTCGTTAAGATCGAGCATGACGAGGTGCTCGTTGACATCGGATTCAAGTCCGAGGGCGTTATCCCGGTCCGCGAGCTGTCCATCCGCAAGGACGCTAACCCTGCAGACATCGTTGCACTCGGTGATCCCATCGAGGCCCTGGTTCTCCAGAAGGAGGACAAGGACGGTCGTCTGGTCCTGTCCAAGAAGCGTGCCGAGTACGAGCGTGCTTGGAACCGCATCGAGGAGAAGTTCAACTCTGGCGAGAACGTCGAGGGCGAGGTTATCGAGGTTGTCAAGGGCGGCCTGATCCTCGACATCGGCCTGCGTGGCTTCCTGCCCGCTTCCCTCGTCGACCTCCGTCGCGTCAAGGACCTCACCTCTTACATGGGCACCCGCATCGAGGCCCGCGTTATCGAGATGGACCGCAACCGCAACAACGTCGTCCTCTCCCGTCGCGTCGTGCTCGAGGAGTCCCGTAAGGCCGAGCGCTCCGAGATCCTGTCCAAGCTCAAGTCTGGCATGCGTCTCCAGGGCACCGTTTCCTCCATCGTCGACTTCGGCGCCTTCGTCGACCTCGGCGGTATCGACGGCCTCATCCACATCTCCGAGCTCTCCTGGAACCACGTCAACCATCCTTCCGAGGTTGTCAAGGTCGGCCAGGAGGTCGAGGTCGAGGTTCTCGACGTCGATCTCAACCGTGAGCGCATCTCCCTGGGTCTCAAGCAGACCACCGAGGATCCGTGGCGCGCACTGGTCAAGAAGTACCCCGTCGGCGCTATCGTCGAGGGCACTGTGACCAAGCTTGTCCCGTTCGGCGCTTTCGTCGACCTGGGCGAGGGCATCGAGGGCCTGGTGCACATCTCCGAGATGGCCAACAAGCACGTCGACCAGCCTTCTCAGGTCACCCACGTGGGCGACAAGGTTCAGGTCAAGGTCATGGAGATTGACCTCGACCGTCGTCGTATCTCCCTGTCCATGAAGTCTGCTGCTGAGACTCTGGGCGTCGAGATCGAGGTTACCCCGCTGCCTTCCGAGAAGAAGGACGAGGAGACCGACGCCGAGTAAATCGGTTTGACGATCACTTGTTTTAAGGGATCCGTCCGCAATGGACGGATCCCTTTTTGCATTTGTTGCTGAGGTGCGCGATGCTGCCCGCGTGCAATACCGCCTAGGCTGTTCACGGGCTATTGGGTTGTTGGTGCATGAAAAATGCCGACATCCCGCCTCGGGGAGGAGGCGGGAACGCACCGAGTAGACGGAGGGGTGCGGAGCGCGGTCGCGTCTCGACTGACGACGTTGCCCATCGACGACACTATTGTACTGCATAGCGTGGTTCTTGGTTTATCGTGTCGAACGCTTGTGTTGTGCCATTGCCCGCGGCAACGGTGTGCTACACTCTTTCACTGCTGAGTGGGCCAGACGGTCGCGCGATGTGCTGCTTGCGGCACGCGTGAGGAAAGTCCGGGCTCCAGAGGGCGGGATGCCGGCTAACGGCCGGGCGGAGTGATCCGACGGAAAGCGCCGCAGAAAAGAAGACTCCCACCTGCGCCGCAAGGCGTAAAGGGAAAAGCTGAAACGGTGGTGTAAGAGACCACCAGCGTCGTGGCAACACGGCGGCTTGGCAAGCCCCATCCGGAGCAAGCGCGAATAGGAACGCTATGGGCCGGCCCGGTCCGCGTTCGGGTAGCGTGCGTGGAGCTGCACGGTAACGTGCAGACAAGATAAATGACCGTTCACGACAGAACCCGGCTTATCGGCCCACTCAGCACTTTGTTGACGCTGCGAACCCGTCAGCGCGGCAATCTGCCTTTCAAGCCTTCGGGCATGCCCATAAGGTCAATGCCCTTGTCTTTCAAGGCACCTTGCTCGCGCTGACGGGTTCTCGCTGTTGGTGACGATATCATTGGCGTTTCCGTTCTTGTTGGCGAGGTCAACGGTGCTGTCTTTGCCGTATTATTGAGGCTGTTTGTTGCTTTGCTTGTTGTTGAGGGGCTTTGTTGGACAGCTATTTTACTCTGCAATCGAATATTGAGGCTTCGGGCGAGTTTGTGGACCGCAAGAGCCGGTTTATTGCCCAGCTGGTCCATATTGAGTCCGAGGATGAGGCGAATGCCTTTATCGAGATGGTTCGCAAGCGTCATTACGACGCTCGACACAATGTTCCCGCGTGGATTTTGGTCGATGGGCGCGAGCGCCAGAGTGATGATGGTGAGCCGAGCCGCACGAGCGGTATGCCGACACTCGAGGTGCTGCGCGGTGCGGGGCTCAAAAATGTTTGCTGCGTGGTGACGCGCTATTTTGGTGGCACGCTGTTGGGGCCTGGTGGCTTGGTACGTGCCTATACCACGGCGACGCAGGCGGCGGTGGCCGCGGCTCAAGATGCTGGGCAGATCGTTGAGATGACGAGCGTCGTGCCTGTTGATGTCCATGTGGCCTATCCACAGTATGAGCAGGTGCTTCGTTTGGCGCAGGATTCGGGTGCCAAGGTTTCGGATACCGAATTCGCGGATGCCGTGACGCTTCATTTTGTGTTTAAGGCAGGGGAGCAGGAGTCGTTTTGCGTTAAGATGCGCGAGCTTATGGCGGGGCGCGAGGAGATCGAGGTCGGTGCTCCCGAGTTTGCCGAGTTCTAACGGCGACGGCCGACGTGCTTTTGGATGGATTCCAAGCGCGCCGGCCGTCGTTTTATGTTGCTGCCGCTTACTCGGCGAGCTGCTTTAGCACATCACAGGCGATCTCGACGGCATCGTCGATGCAACCGGGGCAGCTGCGGAGCGGACCCTTATCCGATCCGATGCCCTTGAGCGTGCCGCAGACGGTTGTTGTGTTCTTCTCGCCAAAACGCTTGGCGATTTCGCGCGACGGCTTGTAGGTCTGGCCCTTGGTCTTGGGGTTTTCCATGCCGTCGCTCATCACGAAGCCCATGATGGCCACGGCGCCCGAGATGGCGCCGCAGGTTTCGGTCATGCCGCCCATGCCGGCACCAAAGCCCTCGGTGAAGGTAAAGGCGATCTGGGGGTCGAGCCCGACGGCGGGCGCGAGGGTGCAGGCGACGGCCTGGGCGCAGTTAAAGCCGCGGGCGTGGTATTCGGCAGCCTGAGCCTGACAGGCGGTGATGTCGAGCTGGGCCGTATCGATTTGCTTCATCGTTGTCTCCTTGGTCATGGTGTACCCGCCTATGGTACCCGTGACGGTGCGTGTAATCATCGAGAGCTTCATGTATGCCTCATTTTTATTTATCGAGCAAATGCCCAAGGCTGTGACGAATGCCCCTGATTCATTTGTCCCATAACCTATCGGCGGGATGGGTTGAGAGGGGTGCGGCGTAGCGGTATCGTGAACCGAATAAAACAAAACCCAAGTAAGGGAGTTGGATATGAGCGAGCAGACCATCGGTACGACATGTGTTCAGGGCGGCTATCACCCGGGAGATGCGGAGCCGCGCCAGGTGCCCATCTACCAGTCCACCACGTGGAAGTACGACACGTCCGAGCACATGGGCAAGCTGTTTGACCTGGAGGAGTCGGGCTATTTCTACAGCCGTCTGCAGAATCCCACGTGCGATTTGGTTGCCGCCAAGATCTGCGAGATGGAGGGCGGCACCGCAGCGATGCTCACGAGCTCGGGCATGGCTGCGAACTTCCTCGCGATCTTTAACGTTGCCGGTGCCGGTGATCACGTGGTCGCAAGCTCTGCCATCTACGGCGGTACGTACAACTTGCTCGCCCACACCATGGGCCGTATGGGGCTGACCTGCACCTTCGTTGCCCCCGACTGCACCGATGAGGAGCTCGAGGCAGCCTTCCAGCCCAACACCAAGCTCGTCTTTGGCGAGACGATCGCAAACCCCGCCCTTGCCGTACTCGATATCGAGCGCTTTGCCAAGGCCGCGCACGACCACGGCGTACCGCTGATGGTCGACAACACCTTCCCGACGCCCGTGATGTGCCGTCCCTTTGAGTGGGGCGCTGACATCGTTACGCACTCCACCACCAAGTATATGGATGGACATGCTGCCTACCTGGGTGGCGTGATCGTCGATCACGGCCAGTTTGACTGGATGGCCCATGCGGACAAGTTCCCGGGTCTCACCACGCCCGACGAGAGCTACCACGGCGTGACGTATGCCGAGAAGTTCGGTCGCGAGGGCGCCTTCATTACCAAGGCCACCGCGCAGCTCATGCGTGACCTCGGCCCCATGCAGAACCCTCAGGCGGCCTTCTTCCTGAACAGCTCGCTCGAGAGCCTGCATGTGCGCATGCCGCGTCATTGCGAGAACGGCCTGGCCGTTGCCAAGTTCCTGCAGAGCCATCCCAAGGTGCGCTTCGTGAGCTATCCGGGTCTGGAGGGCGACAAGTACTATGACCTGGCTCAGAAGTACATGCCCAACGGTACCTGCGGCGTTGTGAGCTTTGGCTTTAACGGTGGTCGCGCGGCGGCCGAGACCTTTATGAAGAGCCTTAAGCTCGCCCAGATCGCCACGCACGTGGCCGACGCCCGCACTTGCTGCCTGCATCCCGCTAATGCCACACATCGCCAGATGAACGACGAGGAGCTCATCGCCTGCGGCATCTCCGCCGACATGGTGCGCCTGTCGTGCGGCCTCGAGGACACGGCCGACCTGATTGCCGACCTTGAGCAGGCACTCGAGCAGTGCTAGGCTAGCGTTCGCATAAGGCGCCGATGCTGGCAGAAAGCTTCGGCGATCTTTCGTTCCGATTCCGTAGGCGGGACCCCAATCGCGACTGTTTGCAGGCGATTGGGGCCCCGTTTTTGCGTTGCGCCACTCGAAAGGATGGATATGGAGAAAACCGCAGAGCAGCTGCACCGCGAGCGCATTGCCCTAGAGGGCGACACCCATGGCAAGAATAAATGGGCGATTCTGTTTACCGTGCTCGTCATGACCTTTATGGCGTGCCTGGATTCGACCGTCGTGACCGTGGCACTGCCCGTGATGCAAAAGGAGCTGGGCGTGGGCCTCGATCGCATTCAGCTGGTGAGCTCGGTGTATTTGCTTGCGACGTGCGTGGCTATGTTGCCGTTTGGCCGCCTGGGCGACGTGCGCGGCAAGGTGAATGTGTTCCAGCTGGGCGTCATCGTCTTTACGGTTGGCTCGCTGCTGTGCGGCCTTTCGGCCTCGCTCGAGGTTCTTATCCTGGCACGCATTGTTCAGGGCGTCGGTTGCGCGGCGGCCATGGCCAACAACATGGGTATCATCACCGAATCGTTTCCGGCGCGCGAGCGCGGTCGTGCTATGGGTATTCTCGCGACCTTCGTGGCCCTCGGCATGATGTGTGGTCCCGTGCTCGGCGGTATGCTGGTGGCAAGCTTTCCTTGGGAGAGCATCTTCCTCATCAACCTGCCCATTGGCGTCATCTCGTTTATCGTGGGGCTTTACACGCTGCCGCATGTTAAGCCGGAGGCCGGCGAGCGCCCCATGTCGCTGGCGGAGGCCGCGCGTCGCTGCTTTGCAAATTCGGCCTTCGCCATCAACCTTGCCTGCATGCTCATCGTGTTCGTTGGCATTGGCGCATCCGAGTTTATTCTGCCGTTCTATTTTCAGGATGCGCATGGGTTTGGTTCTGACATCTCCGGACTGCTCTTTTTGGCACTACCGATGGTGAATGCCTTTATCGGTCCGCTATCGGGTACGGTTTCGGACCGTGTTGGCTGCGAGGGTCCTACGGCGGTTGGCCTGGGCGTGTACGTGTGCGGTCTCTTTGCGGTAAGCACGCTCGACGAGCGCTCTTCTATCCCTGTAATCGTGTGCTGCGTCGCATTTATGTCGTGCGGCACGTCGATTTTCCAGAGCCCCAATAACTCGCTGTATATGGGCTCGGCCCCGCGCGAGGCGCTCGGTTTTGCGGGCAGCTTGGGCAGTTTGGCGCGCTATGCCGGCATGGCACTCGGCATTACGGTGGCGTCGAATATCCTGTATGGGCAGATGAGCGTGGCGATGGGCGAGGCCGTGACCAGTTTCGTTGCAGGCCGTCCGGATGTATTCTTGTTTGGTTTTCGCTCGGTGTTCTACGTGCTCATGGCTGTGGCCGCTGTGGGCTTTGCGCTCGCCATGGTGCGTTTGGTGAGGATGCGCGCCCGCCATTAGCTTGTGGTGGCAGGCTTGCCACGAATCGGGCCTATCTACTGGTCTTGCAGCTTTATGGTGCGATGTGGCTTGTGGGGCGGGCGGGGGTCGGTCCGTGGTAGACTATCGAACAACGTTTATTAATCGCGCGGTATCGTTGCCGCGAGAAGGGGTTGCGCCATGCAGGAGCTTGAGGATCGTATTCGCCATGACGGCATCGTAAAGGCCGGTAACGTCCTTAAGGTTGATGCCTTCCTCAACCACCAGTGCGACGTTGAGCTGTTCGACCACATGGGTGCCGAGTGGGCCCGTCTGTTCGAGGGTGTCGAGATCAACAAGATCCTGACGATCGAGGCTTCGGGCATTGGTATGGCCTGCATTGCAGCTCAGCATTTTGGCGGCGTGCCGGTGGTCTTTGCCAAGAAGGCCCAGTCCATCAACCTTGACGGCGAGCAGTATGCCACGACCATCTATTCCTTTACCAAGCAGAAGGAGTACCCGGTTATCGTTGGCAAGCGCTTCCTGTCCGAGGGCGATAGGGTCCTGATTATCGACGACTTTTTGGCCAACGGTTGCGCGCTTGAGGGCCTTATTAAGATCTGTGAGGCTGCGGGCGCCGAGGTTGCCGGCATTGGCATCGCCGTTGAGAAGGGCTTCCAGGGCGGTGGCGATAAGCTCCGCGAGCGCGGCTTCCGCGTTGAGAGCCTTGCCCGTATCGCCGAAATGGACTGCGAGAACGGCGAGATCACGTTCGCCTAGGTGCGCAACACAAGCGATTGGTATGCGATGTGACAAAGGGACTGTCCCTTTGTCACATTTTTTGTATGAGGGGAGGTGTTGATATGGATGAGAACAAGATGGGATGGCGCGAGTATGCGCGCTATGCCGAGATGTCGGTCGAGGAGTTGGCACGCGATTGCGAGGTGCAGGTGTTTCGCGCGACGGGTCCGGGCGGACAGGGCGTGAACACGACGGACTCGGCGGTGCGCATGAAACATGGGCCCACGGGGATTACCGTGACGGCGCGCGAGAGCCGCAGTCAGTTCCAAAACCGTAGCAGCTGCCTGCGTAAGCTGCGCGCTGAGCTTGAGCGTCGCGGGCGTCCACCGCGCCGACGCGTAAAGACCGAGGTGCCGCAGCGATCGCGCCAGCGCAGGCTCAATGACAAGCACTTCAACGCCATTAAAAAGGCCAACCGTCGCAAACCGGGCAGCGACGAATAGCCTCCTCATAAGTTGCGGTGAAATAGGGACTGTTTTGCGGTTTTAGCTGCATAAACAGTCCCTATTTCACCGCAACTTAGGGATGACTAGTGGGTGGGGCGCCAGACGTGGAGGGCTCCGCCGAGGACGTCGACCTCGATGCGCGAGGCGACAACGGGCTCGCCGTCGGCCTGGATGGGGTAGTCGGGCTCCTCGAACGTGAGCTCGGCATGGCGACAGCGGCGCATGCGAACCGGCGGCAGCTTGGTATGGTGGCCGTCCTTGGCCGAAAGAAACATGGGTAGGGCGATCGCACGGGGGACGGGACCGCAGGCGTAGCAGACGTCGAGTATGCCGTCGCACGGGTCGGCGTCGGGGCAGATGCGATAGCCCGAACCATAGGTGGGACCCAGCTGAATCGCCATGATAATCGCCCTTACGCGCTCGGCGGGCGCGCCGTCAAAGCTGACGGTCATGGGGTAGTTGCGATAGCGCAGGCCAAACTGCTCAAGTCCCGAAAGAGTGTAGAGCGGAGCGCCGGCGAGGCCCGTCTTTTTGCGCAGCTCGGTGGTGCCCAGGCCGATGGCGGCATCGATGCCGACCGAAAGCGTCTGGTCGTAGTACTCAACGGCAGCCTCGCCGTTGCCGCTCGCAGGGCTCCACGAGCGAATGCGCCCGATGTCCTGACGCTGCGGCTCGTAGGTGAGCAGCGCGCCAAAATCCTTACCGGAGAAATCATCGATACCGAGCGTTTGGGCAAAATCGTTGCCGGAGCCTACGGGCAGGACGGCAAGAGCGGGCCGGACCGCCTCATCCTGCGTCATGAGTCCATTGACGACCTCGTGGATCACGCCGTCGCCGCCGAGTGCGATAACCGTGCGGTAGCCCCGGGCCTGTGCGGCAAGCTCCTTGGCGTGCCCTATTCGCTCGGTCAGCACCAGGTCAAACTGGGATGCGCGTGCAGTCATGTCCAAAAAGCGTTGCAGGCGCTCGGCAACTTCGCGCGCCGCACCCGACTGGGCGGCGGGGTTGGCGATGATGAGCGTGCGACCAAAATCAGTTGCGTGCATGGGGCGACTCCCGGCGTGTGACATGACAGTGCGGTCGCGCTCAGGTCGAATTGCCCCTGATTGTGGCTGCACGGCGATTATTACATCTACTCTATCAGGTCGTTGTGGCGCTCGATCGCATCCGCTACCGTACCGCCCTCGTCCACAATAAGCGAACGGCGCTTGGGTGAGATGATGCGCTGGGCGGGGTACACGCCGCGGTGTCCGCCGGTTAGATAGCTGATAAAGGCCACGATGACAAAGAACCCGGCGGCCGTGCCGTGGAACAGGTCGATGGCCATCATGCAGGTGGTGATGGGCACGTTGAGGCCGGCGCAGAACACGCCGAGCATGCCCAGCGCCGCCAGAAAGCTGGGGTCGATTCCGACGAGGCAACCGATCCAGCCGCCGAGCGCCGCACCGATGCCAAACAGGGGCGTGACCTCGCCGCCTTGGAAGCCCGCGCCCAGGGTAAGCGCTGTGACGACGAGTTTGATGGCCGCATCGGCAAGGGTGGTGTTGCCGGCGAACCCGGCGCCCGAGAGCCAGGTGGCAAGGCCGGCATACTTCCAGGCGTCGAGCATCGCGTAGGCCGCGAGCACCACGAGCGCGCCCACGAGTGCGCGAGCAATGTAGTTGGTGATAAAGCGGCCGTACAGACTCTTGACGGTACGAACCGACCAGGCAAAGAGACGTGCGGTGAGACCAAAGATGATGGCGCTGATGACTACGATGACAACCGTCCGTGGTGTCATGTTGGGAACGCCGGCGATAACATTCGCCTCGTACTCGGTTCCCAAGGCAAGCGACGTAAAGTAGCCGGTAAACGAGGCGACCAGGCAGTAGATACCTGCGGTGTAGTCGATCTTGCCGATAAAGCACATCTCCATGCCAAAGAAAGCTCCGGCAAGGGGCGAACCGAATACGGCGCCAAAGGCCGATGAGATGCCGGCGAGCATGAGGTCGTGGTGGTCATGCTTTTTGAGGTGGGCGAGGCTCGAGATGTTGCTGGCGATGGTGCCGCCAATCTGCACCGCGGCTCCCTCGCGACCGGCCGACCCGCCCGTTAGGTGCGTGAGCGTGGAGCAGACGAAGGTGAGAACGGCCATGCGCATATGGATAAGGCGTGTGCCCAGGGCGGAGTCGATGACCAGGTTGTTACCGCGTTTGGCGGCAAGACCGTGGTTTTTGTACACCCATGCGGTGGCAACGCCCACAACGGGAAGCAGTGCGTAAATCCACGCATGGTGTTCGCGATAGTCGGTGGCGATATTCAACGAGGCCAAAAACGCCCAAGCGGCGACGCCCATGGCGAGCGAGACGATGACGACGAGTACGAGCAACTTGGCGCTCGCGAGTAGGTTGCGGGCGTTGCGGCGCGTGTCGGCAGCCAAGAGCTGCTCGGAGCGGGTGAGCTGATGCCTGCCTGCCATGATAACGTCGTTCAGGGAGAAAAAGCCGCCGTCGTCGAGCGGCTGGGAATGATCCTGAGCCTCGTTTGCGCTTTCGGGTTTGTCGTTATGAGCCATACGTTCCTCTTTTAGGTTGCAACGCAAGCATTATAGAACGCGGTAAACGCGACGAGCCGGTGGGTTGGTTTCCATTCTGTTTCGCGGCCTGCAACCGACAGGTGTATTTGCGGGTACAGGCCGAGTCGCGGTCGTGCGACGGGGGATTATACTGAGACAAGCATAAAGAATCGGCGCTCCTGTTGTGCGCCGTGGCATTAAGAGGTGCATATGGCAGAGAAACTCATTCCGCTGGAGGACGCGCTGTCGATTGTTCTGTCGCACGTTGCTCCGACCAATCTCGTAGAGATTCCCGTGTGGCAGGCGGCTGGTTTTCCCTTGGCTGAGGATGCTGTGGCCGATATCGACATTTCGCCGTTTGCCAACAGCGCCATGGACGGGTATGCCGTGCGCGCAGCCGATCTCGCTGCGGCCACCGGTGACACTCCGGTGACGCTTTCCGTCGTAGGGCACGAGGCCGCGGGCCATGTGTTTGAGGGCGCTATCGGCGCGTGCGAGGCGGTCCGCATCATGACGGGCGCGCCGGTGCCCGAGGGCGCCGATGCTGTGGTGAAATACGAGATTGTCGATGTGCTCGACGGTGACGGCAACGAGGGCTCGCACGTTCGCTTCTCGGCGCCTGCCAAGGTAGGGGAGAACGTTCGCTCTGCCGCCGAGGAGGCCCATGCCGGCGATGTTGCGATGCACGCCGGCGAGGTCGTGGCGCCGGCCGGCGCCGGCTTGCTGGCAAGCGCCGGATACGCGAGCGTGAAGGTGCACGCCGCCCCACGTGTGGGCATCATCTCGCTGGGCACGGAGCTGGTTGCGCCGGGTGAACTGCCGGCGCGCGGTCAGATTCGCGATTCCAACTCCTCGGCGTTGATGGCCGAGGCACTCGATGCGGGAGCCGAGCCCGTGTTCTACGGCATTGCGCCCGATGATGAGCAGGCGATTGCCGAGCTGGTGCATCGCGCCACGCGAGAGTGCGATTTTGTCATTACGAGCGGTGGCGCCTCGGCGGGCGACTACGACTACGTGACGGCGCTGGTCAAGCGCGAGGGCGAGGTGCTCTTCGATCGCATCTCGATGCGCCCCGGCAAGGCCATCACGTTTGGCTTACTTGGGGGCAAGCCGTATTTGGGGCTTTCGGGCAATCCCGCGGCGGCGTATGTGGGCTTTGAGATGCTTGCCCGTCCGGCGATCCGCAAGATGCGCGGCTTTGCCGAGGGTACGCGTCCCGTGCAGCAGGCGATATTGACGCACGGCGTGAAGAAGCGCCAGGATCGACGCTTCTTCGATCGCGCCACGGTTTTGCGCGACCCCGAGACCGGTGAGCTGTTGGTGACCGAGGCCAAGACGCAGAATTCGGCGCTGCTCGGCACGATGCAGCGGGCCAACTGCCTGCTGCGTATTGACGAGGGACCGTGCGAGCTCAAGGCGGGAGATGTCGTGGACGTTGTTCGCGTCGACCTGCCCGAGGGCGCCGTGTTGTAGGAGGAATGCTATGGAGTTGAAGATTTCGATCGTGACGTGCTCGGACACGCGCGACCTTGCCCAGGACGAGGCTGGAGCCGCGCTCGAGGAGCTTATCGAGGCACAGGGCTGGACGGTCGCCTCACATGTGGTCGTGCGCGACGACGTCAGCGAGATTGGTGATGCCGTTGTGGAAGCCGCCGATGAGTGCCACGCCAACGTCGTGCTCACCTGCGGCGGTACGGGGCTTTCGATGCGCGATGTGACGCCCGAGGCGACGCGTGCCGTCTGCGACCGCGATGTGCCGGGTATTGCAGAGGCGATTCGCGCATACTCCATGACCAAGACGCGCCGCGCCATGCTCTCGCGCGCTATTTGCATGCAACGAGGTCATACACTTGTCGTAAACTTTCCCGGTTCCACGAAGGCCGCCCGCGAAAGCTGGGAGGCCATAGCGGACCAGCTGGAACATGCGGCCCAGATGACGGCGGGCGGCGGACACGCCAAATAAGCGCACTACCTGCGGCGGAGCGACCTTACGGGCCGCTCCGCCTTTGTTTTCCGCCGAAGCGACGCCGAGGCGCACGCTAACTCGAAACTATATTCTCTGGCGAGAATAATTTCTCACTATCATTATTCGCGCAGAAGTATAATCTGGTTGCAGATTAAAGCCCGCGGTGGGGTACCCGGGCACAAGGTCCGAAAGGGTTGAATATGTTCGATATGGTTTCTCGCCGCGGATTCGTCTCGCTTTCTGCTGTCGCCGCTGCCGGCCTTGGTCTTGCCGGCTGCTCGGGCAGCAAGACGTCCGAGCCGGCCGGATCCGATGCCGGTTCTGCTAAGGCATCTTCCAAGAAAGCTGTCGAGCTGCAGGTCTTTGCTGCTAACTCCCTCGAGAAGGCCCTTCCCGAGGTCCAGGAGCTCTACACCGACCAGACCGGCACCACCTTTGCCGATACGCAGTTTAAGGCCTCCGGCGACCTTGTCGAGCAGATGCGCGCCGGTGCCGCCGTCGACGTGCTCATCACCGCTTCCAAGGGCACCATGGATGACGCTGAGACCGCCGAGCTCGTCGACGCTGATACGCGTGAGGACATGTTCGTCAACGACCTCGTGATTATTCGCGCTGAGGGCTCCGACACCAAGATCGAGGCCATCGCCGACGTCGCGAATCTGGACGGCAAGATCGCCATTGGCGACGCCAAGACCGTCCCCGCCGGCAAGTACGCCAACCAGGCGCTGGCTTCCGTGGGCCTTTATACCGGCACCGAGGGCGATGACGGCGAGTATGCGCCCGAGATTGCCGACAAGGTGGCCCTGGCCGACAAAGTTGGTACCGCCGCCGCCTATGTGTCCACGGGCGACTGCGTGGCCGGTTTTGTCTACAGCTCCGATATCTTCCGCTACGACGGCATCGAGGAGGCCTTCGTATGCCCCGAGGATTCGCACAAGCCCATCGTGTATCCGGGTGCCGTTGCCGAGAGCTCCGAGCACGCCGACGAGGCCAAGGCGTTCATCGACTTCTGCCTGACCAACAAGAAGGCTCAGAAGATTTGGGCCAAGTACGGCTTTGAGCTTTCCGCGTAGTGCGGCTTGGCGCGAT
This sequence comes from uncultured Collinsella sp., assembly GCA_902468085.1. Lineage (GTDB taxonomy): Bacteria > Actinomycetota > Coriobacteriia > Coriobacteriales > Coriobacteriaceae > Collinsella. Next base: position 17,632 of record CABQXN010000006.1, on the reverse strand, counting down.
AATTCCATCGCCTTGTGTTTCACTCCGTCCTTGTATTCGCTTGGAGCTTTTCGTGCTTAATAGATTCCGCATGCTTGTCGCCTGTGCTTTGACCTTCGTGCTTTGCTGGGTGCCGGGATTTGCGTTTGCTGGGGACGCTGAGGACGGGGCCCAGGCTGCTGCGACCGCTCATGGGCTTTCCTATGGGATCGAGGGTTTTGAGCGGTTGGCCAAGGGGACCGCCCGTACCATGGAGGGCCAGCCTGAGGGCTACCGGTTTCCCGTTGACGAGGACGTGGACCTTGTAGTGGCGCCTGCTGCCGATCGCGTTGTGGTGTGGATATCGCCTAAGGCGGTCGAGAAGTATGGATTGGATCCGCAGGACAACGAGTGCGTATCGGATCTCAAGGCCCTCGTCTGTAAGCTCGACAGCGCGAACTGCATGGGAGGTGCGCAGCTAGGGGACGTGGATCTTCCTTGGTATGTCACGGTGGAAACAACGTTTGAATCCGGCGGGTATACCTATGGCTTTGACGAGCGCGGTGCGGATGGGGACCGCTATGTGGTGATTGCATCAGCCTCGGGTGATGCCAAGGGCGGCGCGCGTTGGCTTGATAGCGCTCAAATGGTAGAGGCATCGTCTGTCGCGTTGCGGGATGAGCAGGGGCCCTTGACCTTTCTGGCCTCCTTTTTGGGCGACATCGACTATCGCCCGTTTTGGGTGTCCATTAAAACGAGCGGCCTTGCCCTGCTGATCTCCTTTGCGCTGGGCCTGTTCGCTGCGTGGAAGACCATGGGTACCACGAGCCGCGTGAAGGGTTTGCTTGATTCGGTCTTTACGATTCCTATGGTGCTGCCGCCCACGGTCTGCGGTTTTCTGCTCCTCATGCTGTTTGGCCGCTCGACTGGGGTGGGCCAGTGGCTTATCGCGCACGGCATTTCGATTGTCTTTACCTGGCCCGCGGCGGTCATTTCGGCCCTCGTTGTGTCGTTTCCGCTGGTCTACCGCACGGCGCTCGGAGCCTTCGAGAGCCTCGACACGCAGATGCTCGACGCCGCGCGAACCTTGGGATGGTCCGAGCGCCGTATCTTTACCAGGCTTATGATGCCGCTCGGCTGGCCCTCCATCGCCGCCGGCACGGTGCTCGCCTTCGCGCGTGCCATGGGCGAGTTTGGTTGCACCTTGTTCTTTGCGGGCAACTACGCCGGCATTACGCAGACCATTCCCATCGCCATCTATTTTGAGTGGATGGGCGGCAATACGTCGGTGGCCCTCTTTTGGGTCGTCGTCGTGATCGTGTTTAGTTTCCTGGTCATTCTGTTCATCAACATGTACACCGCTCATTCGCAAAAGTATCGCGAGCGGGGTCTTTCCCGTGCGGAGCACAAGCAGGTCAAGCAGCTGGGCGGCCAGACCGATTCGCTCGACCCAGTCGGCGGCGATGCGCTGCGTATCGATCGCGAGGCGCTGGCCGAGCTCATGCGCGATGATGCCGCTTTGCAGGGAGGTCGATAAGCTATGTCGCTCGTTTTGGATATCAAAAAGCGCTATCCCGGCTTTACCCTCGACATGCAGCTCGAGGCCGGCGAGGAGCGTGTGGCGCTGCTCGGTGCTTCGGGTTGCGGCAAGAGCTGCACACTGCGCTGCATTGCCGGTGTGGAGACGCCCGACGAGGGCAAAATCGTCGTCAACGGCGTGACCTTTTTTGACTCGGCGGCGGGCATCAACCTGTCGCCCCAGGAGCGCAAATGCGCCCTGCTGTTCCAAAATTATCAGCTGTTTCCCAACATGACGGTGGCCGATAACGTGTGCGCCGGCGTAAAGGATGCGGGCGACGCCGCGGCTCGCAAGCAACTTGCCGAGCGCTACCTGAGTATCTTTGGACTGGCCGACTTTGCCGACCGCTATCCCGCGCGTCTCTCGGGCGGCCAGCAGCAGCGTGTGGCGCTTGCCCGCATGGTGGCGGCGCATCCCGGCATCTTTATGTTCGACGAGCCCATGAGTGCGCTCGATTCCTATCTTAAGAGCGCGCTCGAACAGAACATGCTCGACCTGTTCGATGTGTGCAACCGCACCGTGCTCTACGTGAGCCACGACATCGACGAAGCGTGCCGCCTGTGCCAGCGCATCTGCGTGATGCACGACGGGCATGTGGAGGAGATAGGCTCCGTCGAGGACGTGGTCCGCCGTCCGCAGACGCTGGCGGCACTGCGCCTGACGGGCTGCAAGAACACAAGCCGGGTGCGCAAGATCGGCGACGAAGAAGTTGAGGCCCTCGACTGGGGCATGACCTTTAACGTGGGTCGCGAGGTTCCCGATAATGTGGCGTACCTGGGCATTCGCGCAAGCTACTTCCATGTTGACAATCGCGCGGAGCGGGGCCGCAACGGCTATGATTTGCACGTGGCCCGTGTGAGCGATTCTCGCTTTGAGCGGCTGGTGCTGCTGGACGTGCCGCGCGTCGATGCGCCCACACGTCTGCAGTGGAAGGTCAACAAGGTGGGCGTGCCTGTCGACGAGCTGCCGCAAGCAGGCGAGACGCTGCGCATGCACTTCGATGCGAGTAGAATCCACTTGGTTTGTCGATAACGCCGGGTATGCCGTCTGGGATATAAGCCTCGGCGGCTTTGTCTTGCCGTTCGCCGATTGATGGATGAAAAACTCTTATCAAAAAAGATAATTATTTATTAAACGACGGCACACGACGCTGTCGTACGAATGTCAACGGTGTTCGCATGGTCGACGACCGTTGATATAGTTGACCTAAACTTGTAAAGGAGGGTGCGCACATGCCGCAGACGACATACAATCGCCGCGTTGACGCGCGCGCCCTGTATATGGCTCGGAGTCGCATATGAGCAGGTATGTTCACGGCTCCGGGAGAGACGACGCACAACTAAATAATCGACCGCAAAGCAGGCTCCCCAAAATTCCGGGTTTGAGCACGGCCGGGCAATTGCCGTCCGTCGTGCATCGATACCGCTGTTATCCGTTTTTGGTTCGAGAGGGGAACCGTCATGGCTGAAGAATTTGATTTCCATCCGATGTGGGAGAGCCTCGGCATGAATCTTGCCGACCACGACATGCTGCTGGGCGCCGTGGGCCAGATGTACGGCGATATGTTCCTGACGCAGAACAATCGCCCCAAGTCCACGTCCTACCTGGATTTTGTTGCCACCAACATCCACAGCGGCCGTATTAAGGAGATGCTCGACAAGAAGGAGGCCGGCGAGGCCACCAAGATCGTGGGCAGCTTCTGCGTCTACGTGCCCGAGGAGATCGTACTTGCCTGTGACGGCATTCCCGTGGGCCTGTGCTCGGGTGCCGATTGGGCAACGGACAAGGTCGAGGAGCATCTGCCGCGCAACACCTGTCCGCTCATTAAGAGCTTTGCCGGCTTTAAGCTGGGCGAGGTCTGCCCCTACATCGAGTCGAGCGATCTGGTGGTGGGCGAGAACACCTGCGATGGCAAGAAGAAGGCCTACGAGTTTTTTGCCACGCAAAAGAACATGTACGTCATGGATATTCCCAACGTGCACGACGAGTCGACGCTCGTGACCTGGAAGGCCGAGGTCAAGAAGCTCGCCGCTAAGATCGAGGAAGAGTGCGGCGTCAAGATTACGCCCGAGCGCCTGAAGACTGCCATCCATGCCGTCAATGAGAAGCGCCGTGCCCTGCAGCGCCTGGCTGCCACGCGCGCTGCCGACCCGGCGCCTATCAGCGGTCTCGATAGCCTGCTGACCGTTCAGGCCGCCTTTATGGACGACACGCCGCGTCTGACCGGAGCCATTAACGATATGGCGGCTGAGTGCGAGCAGCGTGTCGAGGCCGGCGAAGGCGTGGCGCCCAAGGGGACCAAGCGCATCCTGTACACCGGTACGCCCATGGCCGTGCCCAACTGGAAGCTGTTCAACCTCATCGAGAAGGCCGGCGGCGTTGTGGTAGGCGAGGAGTCCTGCACGGGTTCGCGCTACTACAAGGATCTGGTCGACGAGTCCGGTGAGACGGTCGACGAGATGCTCGATGCCATCGCCGAGCGCTACTTTAAGATCAACTGTGCTGTCTTTACGCCCAACGACCAGCGTATGAAGGACATTGTCCAGATGGCCAAGGACCTGCATGCCGACGGTATCGTCGACGTGGCCCTGCAGTTCTGCACGCTCTACGAGATGGAGTCGTTTGCCGTGGAGAAGGCCGCCGAGGAGGCCGGCATTCCGTTTATGCACATCACGACCGACTACGCCGGCGAGGATGCAGGCCAACTGCAGACGCGCATTGAGGCGTTCCTGGAAACCATTTAGGTTTAGGCCCTACCTACCTTCGTGGTAGGACTTCGAACTATGTTGTCCTGAGCCGACGGGTGCCCGGATGTGCCGCAGGGTGCCTGTCGGCTGAGCATAATTTTCTGCACGTTTGTTCAACAAGAGAGGATTTCGATGAACAACGACCTTTTCAAGGCGGGCATCTCCCGTCGCAGCTTTCTGACCGGCGCCGGAGCCCTAGGCGTGCTGGCGGGACTGGGCCTTACGGGCTGCGGCGGCTCCAATTCTGCGAGCGGCAGCGCCGCGGGTAACGCGAGCGCGACCGATGGTCTCGTGATTCCCGTCTCCGCCACGGTGACCTCGCTCAACCGCGATCTTGAGAGCATGGCCGAGGGCTTCCTAGAGCTCAAGGGCTTTACCACCGAGCTCTATGTCGTCGATAACGGCGACACACGCTACTACCTTGCCGAGAGCTGTGACACCGACGACGGACAGACCTACACGCTCAAGCTGCGTGACGGCCTCAAATGGCATGATGGCGAGGCCATCACCGCCGACGACGTGATCTTCACGCTCGACTGCAACGCCGAGACCGACAACGGTGCCGGCTACACCAACTGCGTCTTTGTGGGCGAGGATCCTGTTACCTACGAGAAGGTCGACGACCTGACCGTCAAGATCACCCTTCCCGTGGTCTCCGCCTCATACTTTGAGATTCTGGGCCAGCTGGTGCTGATCCCCAAGCACGCCTTTGACGGCAACACCGATATCAAGTCCGCCAAGGCTAACCTCACCGATATAGGCTCCGGCCCCTACAAACTCAAGGAGTTCAAGGACGGCGAGTCACTCGTTCTCGAGGCCTTCGAGGATTACTACAAGGGCGCCCCGAGCATCAAGACGCTCACCTTCAAGGTGATCGGCGATGCTAGCGCTCAGCAGGTCGCCTTCAAAAACGGCGAAGTCAACTTGCTGCCCGTTACCACCGAGACGGTGGCCAAGGAGTACCGTGACAGCAGCGATGTGACGCTCACCTCCATCCCCGAGGGCCGCGTCAACTACCTTGCCTGGAACAAGTACTGCGAGACCTGGAGCGATAAGGACGCTGTGGCGGCAGTCTTTGCCGCGCTCGACGTTCAGGAGATCGTCGACACGGTTTACGGCGAGAACCTCGCCGTGGTGGCCAACTCCATCTTTTCCAACCGCACGCTCTACCACAGCGATTCCGTCAAGGCGTATAAACAGGACGTGGACAAGGCCAAGAAGCTCGCCGAGAGCTCCGGTCTTGCGGGGAAGACCGTCAAGCTCTACTTCAACGCCGACCGTGCCTACATGAAGGAGACCGCTCAGGTTATCCAGCAGCAGCTCAAGACCATCGACGTGACGGTCGACGTCCAAGGCGTGGAGTCCAACGGCTTCTTCGACATCGTCTTTACCGATCAGGCCGACTATGAGCTCTATCTCAACGGCTACGCCTCCGCGGGCGATCCCGACGACGTGGTCGTTGGCATGTACGACGGCACCTGGGGCATCAACGTGGATACCCCGCAGGAGGTCCTCGACCTCTTTATCCAGGGTCGCGGTACCGTTGACGAGAAGCAGCGTGAGGAGACCTACGCCGACCTTCAGCAGAAGGCCCACGATGCCAACCTCGTTTTCCCGATCGCCTACCCCAACTACTGCTTTGCCGCGCCTTCCAACCTCAAGGGCGTCGATACGTGCCAGACCACGCCGATCTTCGAGGACTACACCGAGATCAAGTTCGATTAGCCTCATATGGTTGCGGCCCGCATAGGGCTCGATGGGGGCGCGGGCGCCGTTTGCCGTCCGTGCCCCTTACGCATGAAAGGAACCCATGAGATCGTATCTGCTCAAACGCCTCTCCCAGACAGCGCTCGTCTTTGTCCTGGTGTCGATGTTCGCCTTCTCGATCGTCTACTTTGCACCGGGCGACCCGCTCTACCTTTACACGTCCCCCTCGGTCTCATCGCATAAGCTCTCCGATGAGCAGTTGGAGTCGATGAGGGACTCGTTGGGTCTCTCGGGCAATATCGCCGAGCGTTATGTGAGCTGGGCGGGAAAGATGCTCCAGGGCGATTGGGGTCTCTCCACGAGCAACCATCAGCCCGTCAAGGACCAGATCCTGAGCAGGCTGCCCAACACCGTGGGGCTCATGGGTGCCGCGCTCGTTCTCTCGGTGGCTCTCGCGATTCCGTTGGGTCTGCTCGCTGGCTATTTTAGAAACCGGCTGCCCGATAACGTGATCAGCCTTTTGACCTATATCGGCATCTCGGTGCCCCCGTTTTGGTTTGGTATCATGCTGATCATCCTGTTCGCGCTTGTGCTGGGCGTGCTGCCGAGCTCGGGCATGCGCACCATCGGCGTCAACGACCCCGTCGATGTGGCGCGCCACGCTATCCTTCCCGTGATCGTGCTCTCGGTGGGAAACACAGCCACCTTTGTGCGCTACCTGCGTGCGGGCGTGATCTCGCAGATGCGCGAGGAGTACGTCACCGTTGCCGTGGCCCAGGGAACCCCGCGCCGCCGTGTGCTCACGCACCATGTGCTGCGCAACTCGATCCTGCCGCTCATCACCATGGTGGGTATGAACTTTGGCACGCTCGTCACGGGCTCGTTTATCGTGGAGAGCGTATTTGGCTGGCCCGGGCTGGGCGTGCTCTGCATGGATGCCGTCAACAACCGCGACTACACCATGATCATGGGCATCACGATGCTCGCCTCGTACCTCCTTTTGATCGGAAACCTGCTTGCTGACGTTCTCTACGCCGTTGTCGATCCGCGCATTCGCCTGGACGGAGGTTCCGATGAATAGGGCCGGACTCTTCAAGCGCATGGCCAAGAACCGCTTGGCCCCGGTTTGCGCCGTCATCCTCTGCGTGATCGTGTTGGGTGCGCTGCTGGCACCGCTCTCTCCCTACGATCCCGACGCGCTCTCGCCCGACAAGCTGATGGGCCCCTGCGCCGAGCATCTGCTGGGAACCGATGACCTGGGTCGCGATACGTTTACCCGCGCCCTGTACGGCGGGCGTGTGTCGCTTTTGGTGGGCTTTGCCGCCATGGCCGTGGCCGTGGTGATCGGGTGCCTGGTGGGATCTGTTGCTGGGTACGCGGGCGGAAAGGTCGATGCGGTGCTGATGCGCATCGTCGACGTGTTTCTCTCGGTTCCCAGCCTGCTGTTTATCATCGTGGTCTACGCCTTTGCGCCGCGCAACCTCGTGACGCTGGTGTTTATGCTAGCCTTTTTCTCGTGGACCTCGGTTGCGCGCGTTACCCGCGCGCAGACGCTCACGCTCAAGCAGCGCGACTTCGTGGATGCCGCGCGAGCACTCGGTGCGGGGCATGCGCGCATCATCCTGCGCTACATCATGCCCAACCTGTTGCCTCAGGTGATCGTTGCCGCGAGCCTTGCGGTGGCTAATGCGATCCTCGATGAGAGCGCGCTCTCGTTTTTGGGCTATGGTGTTCAGCTGCCCATGGCTTCGTGGGGCTCCATGCTCCAGGGGGCTCAGCAGTACATTCTCTACAGTCCCGTGCTCGCGCTCGTGCCGGGGCTCTTTATCTTGCTTACGGTGCTCTGCTTCAACGTGTTGGGAGACACGCTCCAGCAGGCGCTCGATCCAAGGCAGCTCTAATCGCTCTTCGCGAGCCCAGGGCTAAGTCATTTTAGATTTTCAAAGAGGGGAGAATCACATGGAGGAAATCGAACAAACGCCGCTGCCGTCCACGTTTGAGGAGTTCAACGAGCAGCGCAAGGCATCGTTTATCCGCGTCAAGGATTACAAGCAGGCCGGTAATCGCCTGGTCGGCTTTTTGTGCAGCTATACGCCGCTCGAGATTATCGATGCCGCGGGGGCTGCGAGCGTGGCACTGTGCGGCACGTCCGACGAGGTGATTCCCGAGGCCGAGAAGGTGCTGCCGGCAAACCTCTGCCCGCTCATCAAGTCGACGTACGGTTTTGCCTACTCGCAAAAGTGCCCGTTTACGTACTTTAGCGACATGATCATCGGCGAGACCACCTGCGACGGCAAGAAGAAGATGTACGAGCTACTCAATGAGCTCAAGCGAACGCACATTTTGCATCTTCCGCAGGGTCGCGATCGCGCCTACGAGCGTGAAGGCTGGTTCGAGGAGTGCCGCCTGCTCAAGGAGGAGCTTGAGAACTTCTACGGCATCACGATCACCGATGACGACCTGCGCGCCGCCGTGCGCCGTCGCAACCGCTTGCGTGCGGCCCAGCTCGACATGTTTGCGCTGCAGGCCAACCAGCCGGCGGCCATGAGCGGCGTCGACCTGATGAGCACCATGTTTGCCGGTACGTTCAGCTTTGATATCGAGGCCTATACGCAGCAGCTGGAGCAAAAGGTCGTCAAGCTGCGCGAGGCCTACGACGCGGGCGAGCGCCCGGTTGCGGCGGACGCCAAGCGCATTCTGATTACCGGTTGCCCGGTGGGCGGTGTGATCAACAAGATCGGCCGCACCATCGAGTCCAACGGCGGCGTGGTCGTGTGCATGGACGACTGCTCGGGCGAGCGCACGGCAGCTATGATGATCGACCCGGACGCGCCCGACATCCTGCGCGCCATCGCCGACCGCTACCTGGATATCAACTGCTCGGTTATGACGCCTAACGACGGCCGCATGGAGAACACACTGAGCATGTGCGAGAAGTACCATGTCGATGGCGTGGTAGAGAGCGTGCTACAGGCCTGCCACACCTTCAACGTTGAGAGCGCGCGCATGCAGGAGGCCGTCGAGGGTGCGGGTATTCCGTATATGAAGATCGAGACCGACTACAGCAACGGCGACATGGGCCAGATCGAGACGCGCATCGCCGCCTTCATCGAAACCCTCTAGCTTTCTCAGGCACCGGATCTTGCCCCTCAAACCGTCGCTTGCGTACCCAAAGTACGCTGCGCTCCTCTTTCGGGGCAATCTCCGGCACCTGAGAAACCTAGAGCTAAGGCGCCTGAACGCGCCGCTACCTTTGATGTTTAGATTGGGAGAGAGCCATGATAGGGATCGGGATCGATATCGGGTCTACGGCGGCTAAGGCCGCTGTGGTCGATGGGGATGGTTCGGTGGCGTGGACGTGCGTGCAGCCAACCGGGTTCTCCTCGGTCGATGCTTCCGAGCGGTTGCGCGAGGCACTGGCAGCGGCGGGTTATGACGTGACGGGCGACGATGTTCGCGTGGTCGCGACCGGCTACGGTCGTGTCGCCGTGCCCTATGCGCACAAGGTCGTGACCGAGATTACCTGCCACGGCACCGGTGCCGTGCGTCTGTTTGGCGATCACGGCACGGTGATCGATGTGGGTGGTCAGGACACCAAGGTCATCCAGCTTAAAGGCGGCCGCGTGGTCAAATTTGCCATGAACGACAAGTGCGCTGCCGGAACGGGGCGCTTTTTGGAGATCATGGCCGACCGTCTAGGCATTTCCCAGCAGCAGATGGCCGACCTGGCGCGTTCCGGCGAGCCCACCAAGATCAGCAGCATGTGCACGGTGTTTGCCGAAAGCGAGGTCATCAGCCTCATCGGTCGCGGTGAGCCGCGCGAGAACATTGCGCGTGGCGTGATCGACAGCGTGGTTTCGCGCGTGGCGACCATGGCCGGGCAGGCCGCGGGCGCCCCGTACTATCTGACCGGCGGCCTGTGCGAGAACGCCTTCGTGGTGGAGCGGTTGGGCGAGCTATTGGGGTCGCCGGTGACCACCTCGCCCCAGGCTCGCTTTGCCGGCGCCATCGGTGCGGCCATTCGCGCGCAGGCGCTCGCTTAAGGGGCCGGGTCCGTGCGCATCCTCAACATCTCGGCCCAAAAGCCCGACAGTACGGGCAGCGGCACGTATCTTTCGGCGCTTGTGCGCTCCCAGCTGGCAGCCGGGTGCGAGCCCGCCGTCCTCTGCGGCGCCGCCCCGGGCGACACGCAGGGCGACATCCCGGCGGGCGCACCCGTCTATACCGTCGACTTCGACACCCCTGAACTGCCCTTTCATATCTGCGGCATGTCCGATGTCATGCCTTATCCGTCCACCCGCTACCGCGATCTCACGTCTCAGATGGTCTCGGCATTCGAGGACGCGTTTTGCCGCTCGATCGAGCGCGCAGTGGCCGAGTTTGAGCCTGACGTGCTGCTCTGCCACCATCTCTATCTGGTGTGCGCCCTCGCGCGCGAGCTTGTACGCGACCGCCCCGTGTGTGCCGTCTGCCATTCGACCGATATCCGCCAGATGCGCTCGCACGGCCTTGAGCGCGAACGCGTCCTTGCGGCTGTGCGCGGGCTCGATGCTGTCTTCTCGCTCCATGCGGAGCAGGCCCAGCAGATCGTGGAGACCTATGGGGTCGACCCGGCACGCGTGCGCGTGGTGGGCACAGGCTACGACCATCACACGTTCTGCCCCGACGCCGCTGTTCCGCGCCGCGTCGACAGTCTGGTCTTTGTGGGCAAGGTCTGCGTCAAGAAGGGTGTGGCCAGCCTCCTTGAGGCCCTGGGCCTGGTGGACCGCGGGGCGCATCCGGATCTTTCCCTCACGCTGGTGGGCGGGCATGCGCACGACGATGAGTTCCAGCAGATCGAGTCTGCAGCTGCGGCGTCGACCGTTCCCGTGACGATTGCGGGGCGGGTGGACGGCGAGGAGCTCGTTCGCACGTATCGTACGAGCGAGGTCTTTGTGCTGCCCTCGTTTTTCGAGGGCCTTCCACTCGTCACGATTGAGGCCCTCGCCTGCGGCTGCAAGGTTGTCATGACCGAGCTTCCCGGCGTGCGCCCTTGGATGGAGGCGGCCTTGCCTGGGGCACCCGTCGCATGGGTCACCCCGCCCACCATGGTCGATGTCGATACGCCGGACAGCCGCGACCTTCCGCGCTTCGAGCGCGACCTCGCCCAAGCCATCCAGGACGCACTTGACGCGCCTGCGCCGTGCTTCGACACCTCAGGCGTCTCTTGGGATGCCTGCTCGGAGCGTATACTAGAGACCGTTCAACGCCTGCTCGTACAGAAAGGAGGCATCGATGGCTAACGATCAGATCCGTCTGACGCAGATGACGGCCGCCTCGGGTTGAGCCGCCAAGCTGGCTCCCGGAGCCCTTGCCCAGGTCCTGGGTGAGCTACCCAATGTTCCCAACGAACGCCTGCTCGTGGGGTTCGATACCTCCGACGATGCGAGCGTCTTCCACGTAGGGGAGAACCTGGGCCTCGTGCAGTCCATCGACTTCTTCCCGCCGATGGTGGACGACCCGTTTCTGTTTGGCCAGATCGCCGCGGCCAACTCGCTGTCGGATATCTACGCCATGGGCGGGCGGCCGAGCCATGCTATGAACTTGCTTTGCATCCCCAGCTGCCTGGGCGTTGAGGTTGCCGGTCAGATTCTGGCGGGCGGCGCCGACAAGTGCGTTGAGGCGGGTTGCTCCATCGCGGGCGGCCACACCATCAACGACGACGAGCCCAAGTACGGCCTGTCCGTGAGCGGCTTTGTCGCGCTTGACCGTATGCTCGCCAACAGCGGCGCGCACGTGGGCGATGTTCTGCTGCTGACCAAGGCGATCGGCTCGGGCATCATCACTACGGCCATTAAGGGCGAGCTTGTCGAGCAGGACGAGGCTGGTCCGATGTTTGACTCGATGCGCACCCTCAACGAGGCGCCGATTCGTCTGGCCGAGGGGCTTGAGCTTCACGGCTGCACCGACATTACGGGCTTTGGCCTGATCGGGCACGCGTGCGAGATGGCCGAGGGCTCGGGCGTGCAGGTTGAGCTTGCGTCGGGGGCGGTGCCGCTCTTTGACCGGGTGCTCGACATGGCGCGTCTGGGCATTATCCCCGCGGGCTCCTACCGCAACCAGGACTTCTTTGGCCCGCGTGTGGCTGCCGACGAGGACCTGGAGCCGGGCATGCTCGACGCGCTGTACGATCCGCAGACGTCTGGTGGCCTGCTTATCGCGGCACCTGCTGCCGATGTGGATGAGCTTGCGCGCCGTCTGCATGCTGAAGGGCGTATCGCCGCCGTCGTCGGTCGCGTGTGCGAGCCGGTGCCAGGCGGTCCTGCCGTCCACGTTGTCCGTTAACGACACGTTTATTGAACTATGCACCGTTCTAAAACGATTTATTCGAAAGGAAAAACTATGTCTACCAAGATTGAAGTCAATGCCATGGGCGATGCCTGCCCGCTGCCCGTCGTCAAGACGCTCAAAGCCCTGAAGCAGCTCAATGGCGAGGGCGCCGTCGTGACCGCGGTCGACAACGAGACCGCTGTCAAGAACATCTCCAAGATGGCGCAGGAAAAGGGCTGCACGGCCTCGGTTGAGAAGGTTTCCGACGCCGAGTGGCACGTGACCGTGGCGACCTCTGGCGCCGTTGCCGTGGCCGATCCCGAGCAGGATGGCGCTGCCTTCTGTGATGCCAGCGCCGGCAAGGGCAAGCTCGTCATTTCCGTCTACACCGACTGCATGGGCCGCGGCGACGACGAGCTGGGCCACAAGCTCATGAAGGCGTTTATCTTTGCCGTGACGCAGCAGGAGGAGCTGCCCGCGACCATGTTGTTCTACAACGGCGGCGCCAAGCTCACCGTCGAGGGCTCGCCGGTGCTCGATGACCTGAAGGGGCTGGCGGAGCAGGGTGTCGAGATTCTCACCTGCGGTACCTGCCTGGACCACTACGGCATTAAAGACCAGCTTGCGGTGGGCGAGGTCACCAACATGTACGTGATCGTGGAGAAGATGGAGCAGGCCGTGCGCGTCGTGCGCCCGTAGCGTATTGGTTGGAGTTGCCATGAGGGAGAAGCGCCCGGCGCTTGTCATCACGTTTCCTACCACGGCGGCCGCCATGGGGTGCGAGTCCCTGTGCATCGAGCGCGGCCTTCCCGGGCGAACGATTCCCGTTCCCGGGGAGGTCGCTGCCGGCTGCGGTCTGGCGTGGAAAGCGTCGCCTGTCGATGAGGAGCTGCTGCGCGGCGAACTCGCCGCGGCGGGCATTCCCACCGAGGGCTTCACCGTGATTGATATGTGGGAGGTCGTGCGATGATCTACCTGGATAACGCGGCGACGACCATGCACAAGCCGCAGATGGTCATCGATGCCGTGACGCAGGCGATGTGCTCGCTCGGCAATGCCGGACGCGGTGCAACGTCGGGTGCGCTCGACGCGGCCCGCACCGTTCACGGCTGCCGTGCCAAGCTTGCGCGCCTTTTTGGTTGCCCGAGGGCGGACCATGTGTGTTTTACGCCCAACTCCACGGCGGCGCTCAACACCGCCATCAACGGGGTGGTGCGCCCCGGCGACCGCGTGGTCTCGACGGTGCTTGAGCACAACTCGGTGCTACGTCCGCTCAACCGCCTGGCGGCAGAGCAGGGTGTGACGGTTGAGCATGCGGGTTGCGATGCGAGCGGCGTGCTCGACTACGACGAGCTCGAGCAGCTGGTCACGCCGGGCACGCGTGCTGTGGTGGTGACGCACGCCTCCAATGTGACCGGCAACGCGGTCGACATTGCACGCGTAGCTGCCATGGCCCATGCGGCCGGTGCGCTCGTGATCGTCGATGCCTCGCAGTCTGCCGGCACGGCGCATATCGATATGCAGGCCATGGGGCTCGACGTCGTGTGCTTTACCGGCCACAAGGGGCTGATGGGCCCGCAGGGCACCGGCGGTCTGGCCGTGGCGGAGGGTGTCGACGTGGCGCCCTGGGCCATGGGCGGCACGGGCGTGCACAGCTTCGATGCACTGCAGCCGCTTGAGTGGCCCACGCGCCTGGAGGCGGGCACGCTCAACGGTCACGGCATCGCGGGACTTTCCGCGGGTCTCGACTTTATCGAGGCCCAGGGTGGAGTCGAGGCGATTGCGGCACACGAGCGAGCACTGGCGGATCGCTTCCTTGCCGGTGTGCGCGAGATTCCGGGGATTAAGCTCTATGGTGCCTTTGACCAGCCGACGCGCTCTGCGATCGTGTCGCTCAACGTGGGCGATATCGATTCGGCCGAGATCTCGGATGCACTCATGCAAGGGTGGGGGATTGCGACGCGCCCCGGCGCCCATTGCGCTCCGCTCATGCACCGTGCGCTGGGGACCGAGCGTCAGGGTGTCGTTCGCTTCTCGTTTGGGTATTTCAACACGGACGAGGAAGTCGACACCGCGATCGACGCTCTGTGCGATTTAGCCTGCTAAAGCTGCTAGACCGTTTATACTTGCGGGACGGGTGTTTTTGCCCGTCCCGTTTTTGTTTCAACCCGAAAGGTGGACCCATGGCTTCATCCGCCCCGCGCGGTCTGCGCTCCGACCATGTCGTCACCGTCGGCATCGCCCTATTCTCGATGCTCTTTGGCGCCGGCAACCTCATTATTCCGCCACTGCTGGCGCTGCAGGCAGGTTCTGCCACGCCGGTCGCCATGCTCGGCTTTCTCATCGCCGCCATCGGCCTGCCCGTCATGGGCTTTATCGCCGTGGCGCTTGCCGGAACGGCGCGCGAGCTTGCCGGCCGCGTGCACCCCAAGTTCGGTGAGTTCTTTGTCGCGGCGGTCTATTTAGCGATCGGCCCGTGCCTGGCCATTCCGCGTACGAGCTCCACGGCCTTCGAGATGCTGGTGCCACTGCTGCCCGAGGGCGTCTCGCTTGGCACGGCTCGCCTGGTGTTTGCCGTTGGCTTCTTTGTCGTCGCGTTTGCGCTCACGCTGCGTCCGAGCGTCATCACGCGCGTACTCGGTCGCATAACGGGCCCCGCGCTTATCGCGCTCATCGTGCTGGTTGTGGGTGCTGCCGTAATCTCGCCGCTGGGACCGGCTGCTGCGCCTCAGGCTCCCTACGATGCTGGCGCCGCCGTGCAGGGCTTTTTGACCGGCTACCAGACCATGGACCTGCTCGCGTCGCTCGCCTTTGGAATTATCATTGCCGAGACCATCCACGAGCTGGGCGTTACCGATGACAAGCGCGTGGCCTTTGAGATTTCGCGTTCCGGTGTGATCGCCGGCGTGCTCATGGCCATCATCTACTGTGGCCTGGCGCTTGCCGGCATGCAGCTCGGCACGGTTATGCCCGATGCCACCAACGGCGCCGCGATCCTTGCGCGTTCGGCCTCTATGCACTTTGGCCTAGCCGGCACGGTCGTGGTCTTTGCGATTTTCTTCCTCGCCTGCATGAATGTGTGTATTGGCCTTATCAGCTGCTGCTCGCGTTACTTCTGCGAGACGTATGTGGTCGAAGGGGGAGCGGAAGCTTCCGAGGAGGTCATGCGCCGCCCCTTCGCGATTCTCGCCTTTGTGTTCGCAGCGTTTTCGTGCGTGCTCTCCAACGTGGGTCTCGACGTGATCCTTATGTTCTCGGTGCCTATGCTCAATGCCCTGTATCCCGTTGCCATTGTGCTGGTACTGATGGGCCTGGTGCACGGCTTTTGCGACGCGCATCCGCAGGTGTGGGTCTGGGTCGGCGGCGTTGTCGCGGTACAGAGCGTAATCACTTCGGTCCGCGATGCGTTCTTTGCTGGCGCGTGGCTGCCGTTCGATGCGTTGCCGCTGGCAGATATCGGCGCTGCGTGGGCGCCGGTTGCTGTGGTCGCGTTTGTGATTGGTCTGGTTCATAGCCAGTTTGTCGCACATTCGAGGAGCTAGGGTTTCTGCGCTTGCACAGGCGGGGAGTCTCCCCTATAATTTCCTTCGCTTTGGGACACGCAAGGTTTAGACCTTAGCTGCTCAACACCTTCGGGACGTGGCGCAGTTTGGTAGCGCGCCTGCTTTGGGAGCAGGATGTCGCAGGTTCAAATCCTGTCGTCCCGACCATATCTTGCGGGCGTAGTTCAATGGTAGAACCCCAGCCTTCCAAGCTGATGACGCGGGTTCGATTCCCGTCGCCCGCTCCATAGGATAGTTTTAACGGCTTTGGCTCCATTTGGTGCCAGAGCCATTTTCATATACATGCCGGGACCCCACATCCCCACCTAAGTTGCGGTGAAATAGTTCCTGGATTAGCCGCAAAAGCTGTTATCCAGGAACTATTTCACCGCAACTTATTGAGGCCGAGCGGGTTGGGTCGATGATGGGTTCTGTTGCCGAGAAGATGAGGGCAGCCGGTCAGGAGTCTGCGTAGGGTTTTGTGGTTGGAATACCGTAGCCGCGCATCATGGAGCCGAACGCTTTGACATCGTAGGTGTCTGAGAGCTTGAAATGAATGACGTTGTGGCCCATGGCACGCAGGTTCGCGTCGCGCACGAGGGCATCTCGATAGGTTTTTGCCGCAGCATGTTCCGGATCATTTTGGGCATCGTCCTCAAACTTGCCTAGTCCATGCAGCTCAGCCAGCATCCAAGAGCCGTTTGGCATTTGCCAGCCGTAATCTGCCAAATAATAGCCGGCGTTTCCAGGCCGAGTGATTTCAACCTGAAGTTCGGGAGCGGCAACTCCCGCCAGAATCATTGCCGCCCGCGCTTCGGATTCTCCACCGTTATCCGATCTGCCATCCATGTGTTCGAAAACGTCAAATGCACGCGCGATGCCGTGCAGTCCACGGCAGTTCGCTTGTGCATATGAACGCAATTCTTCACGCTCGACACCGTACTCACGAGCCAGCCCGTCGACATAGCCTAGTGCATATCGAAAGGCGCTCGTTCGGGCGATGTCGACCACCGTGCGATATGGATCTGTTAACGTAAACGGGCCGAGCTGCCATACGTCGCCCGGCCGCCAGCGTCGGTATTCAACGAATTCGTACATATCGCGTCTGGTGGAACGCGGCAGCAGCACTTGCACCTTGTCGAGAAGCGAATATGCAGAACCGATGCCATAGAGCAGTGCCGCCGTTGCTCCACAAAACACGGCATCCGGTTCAACGACCGCAATAGCGGATGCCAATTGAAAGATGCGATCTTCGACGCCGAGGTCATTCCAATACGCGGGATCAGCGTAGACATGGTTGTAGAGTCGAATAATCATCTCTTTTTGCATGAGCGCGTAGGCACAGCGTTCATCCCATTTTTTGGTAGCTACAAACAGATGCCCGCCATGATGGGCCTCGAATAACCGGAAGAACAGCTCTACTTGCGGTTTGGAACAGCGTTTATCATGACTCATTTTCGACCCCATGGTCTCGAGGGGGAGTGAATGACACTACGCTATCCCATATTTGGTCCGCCAGACCTTGCCATGAACTGACCAAAAGCTTGACGGGGCAGGTCAGAGTCATGAGTCAGAGCCAAACATATCGGCAAACGGTTGATTAGTGCCCCTCGGCGGCACTTAAAACCACCCTTACAGAAAGTTGCGGTGAAATAGTTCCTGAAAAGCTCGAATAAGCCTTAATCAGGAACTATTTCACCGCAACTTAGGAGGGGATGGGGCTGAGGGGCGGGCGATGCCGTTGCCTGTCGGTTAGTTGCGACCGTGGTGGCGGAGCTTGTCGATGGTGG
>CABQXN010000005.1:0-84606 GCA_902468085.1 uncultured Collinsella sp. | reverse complement strand
GGATGCGACACTTGAAGTGTCCATCCTCGCAGTATCCGGTTCTCAAGGTGCACGCTTTGCGGCTCATCCGGTCCGACCGGGCCGCGCGGCAAGGAGATATATTGCCAGACCGCGAAGCTCTGTGGGACGTCAATTCCGCTCTTCACAAGTCCTACACAACATATTGCTTTCTATAGGTAATAGAAAGACTGGTGCGGATCTTCCGCACGTATCAGATGATGACCCTTTGGTTCAGGAATATATAGAGATCGGTCACCTGTAAGTGTTTATCTACCCGCGCTTTTAGCAATGTAAACCGCGCTTCAGATAAAAAGAGGGAGCGCCGCGCACAACGCGACACTCCCCTAGCGATTCAAGAGAATCTATTAGGCCTCGAGAGCCTTCTTGGCGATGGTAGCCAGCTCGTTGAAGGACTCGATGTCCTCGTAAGCCATCTGAGCCAGGACCTTGCGGTCGAGCTCGATGCCGGCAACCTTCAGGCCGTGCATGAACTGAGAGTAAGAGATGTCGTTCAGGCGAGCAGCAGCGTTGATACGAGTGATCCAAAGAGAACGGATCTCGCGCTTCTTGTTGCGGCGATCACGATACTGATACTGCAGGGAGTGCTGGACCTGCTCTTTAGCATGCTTGTAAGTACGCGAAGCGGCACCGTAGTAACCCTTCGCACGGTGCATAACGGTACGGCGCTTCTTCTTGGCGGCAACAGCGCGCTTAATACGTGCCATGTTCTATCAACTCCTAGACGGTAAAACGAAAAACGGGAACGCGAACTTAGGCGAGACGCGACTTGATGACCTTGCGGTCGGCAGCGGCAATCTCGGTCTCCTGACGGAAGCCACGCTTACGCTTGGTGGACTTCTTGCTCAGGATGTGGCTCTTGAAAGCCTTGGCGCGCATAAGCTTGCCGGTACCAGTCTTGCGGAAACGCTTCTTGGTGCCGCTGTGGGACTTCATCTTAGGCATGAAATACTCCTTAATCGGTTACAGAACACTAGTTACTTAGTATCGCTTGCCGCTTTATCCTCATCGAAGGCGCCCTTAATCGGGGCGAGCAGCATAAGCATGTTACGGCCTTCCATCTTAGGCTTGGACTCGACCGTAGCGTAAGGCTTGAGATCCTCGGCGAGACGCTCGAGAACGTTAAGGCCCTGCTCCGGGTGAGCCATCTCACGGCCGCGGAACATGATGGTGATCTTAACGCGTGCGCCCTTCTTGAGGAAACGCAGAACGTGGCCCTTCTTGGTCTCGTAGTCGCCAACGTCGATCTTGGGTCGGAACTTCATTTCCTTGACCTCGACCTTGGACTGGTTCTTACGAGCAGCCTTGGCCTTCATGGCCTGCTGGTACTTGAACTTACCGTAGTCCATGACCTTGCAGACCGGCGGCTCCGCGTTGGGAGCGATCTCGACCAGGTCGAGACCCTGATCGTCGGCGACACGCTGGGCATCGCGGATGGCGAACAGGCCGAGCTGAGAGCCATCGACGCCAATCAAACGGCACGAAGATGCAGTAATCTCGTCGTTGATGCGGGTGTCATCAGACTTAGCTATTTTCCCTACCTCCATTCATAAAAAAATAACCTGGCGCTTCTCAGCAACCAGGTCGTACACATAGAGTTCCTCGATTTGAGGAAGGGAATCTAAGTTGTATGACCAGTCAGCTGCTCATTGGCGCCAAAAGGTGGGAACCCTCGGGTTCCTCTTTAGGGCATTGCGGGAACAACGCCTTGCGAATAATAACACGTACAGCGCATTATCACATTACGTACACGAAAAAGGGGGCCGCAACCCCCTTGTACGCTCACTTGCATGTATGGTGCCCGAGGCGAGACTCGAAGGGCCTTCGCTTCGCGAAGCCCCGGGCTTCGGGCGCGCGGCGCCCTCGCCACGCTCCGCTACAAACAGGCCACAGGCCTGTTTGCTTAACGCTTCGCGCGCTCACGCGAGTTCGGCACGAAAAAGGGGGCCGCAACCCCCCTCGAACGCTCACTTGCATGTATGGTGCCCGAGGCGAGACTCGAACTCGCACGTTGTTGCCAACGGTGGATTTTGAGTCCACTGCGTCTGCCAATTCCGCCACTCGGGCACGTAATGCGTGAGTTAGTTTATCACAGCTTTCTACCGATTAGTCCGAAAATGGAACTTCGAGCATTTCGACGAGTTCGACCGTGCGTAGCATCTCGCGCTGACGGCATCCGCGACCGTCGACCGAAGCCTCACCCATCTGGTTATCGTAAGGGTCCTCGCGCATGCCGTCGAAAGAGGGCTCAAACTCTGCCTGGAATCGATTGTTGGCCACCATACGCCATGGGTCGAGATTGCCAAAGTAGTGACGGCGGCGCCACTCCTCCCCCATCCTGCGAGCAGAAGATCCAAATGACACGTCGGCGTTGAGCCAACCGGTCTGCGGCGTATAGAACTCTGCCCAGTCGTGCGACCCCACCGAATCGGGCGCAACGTAGAGGCCGCTCTGCCAACGGGCAGGCACGCCCGCGATACGGCACATGGTGATAAACGTGAGCGCCATAACGCCGCAATCGCCGCGGAGCGAATGCGCGCAGTCATCGGCAATAGATCCCAAAAGCAAGTACGGCGGCTGATAGCGATAGTCGATATACTGCGTCAGGTAATCATAGATAGCACGGGCGCGATCGAGCGGATCCTCGAGTCCGCCAACAACGCTGGCCGTCAGCTGCTGCAGATACGGCGTAAATGCAATGTGCGGACGGTCCTCGGAAATATCCTCGGGCAGAGGCGCGTCCATACGCGGATGAACCGGAAGTGTGCCACCGTAGACATCACAATAAGCAGCATCGATGTGATAACGATAAGTCACCGAGAATGAGCGCTCACTCGAAGAAGACCACGAGGCGGTACGCGCCGAAGCGTTCGCGGGAGCAACAGCACCCTCCGGCGTCATGTCGAGAATCTCGACCTGAGACTGTTGGCGGCAGGTGGCGGCTACGGGAAGCCAAGCGCGAACGGTCTCCCCCTCTAGAGCGCCGGGGACAGACAAGGACGCCTTAAGCGTAATAACGCGAGTCAATCCGTTTTGTGACTCCATCTCCTTGAGCATCTCGTTGCGCAGTGCAATTCCGTCCGTAGGATCGGGACGCATGCCGGGGACCTCTTTGGGATATACGCGAAGCGAATCGAGGAAGTTGTCGAGAACGAACAGCTCGCCATCGATAAAGCGCCAGTCAATACGCTTACGGTCAATCAGATCGTCAAACTGCTCATCGGTAAACTCGGGCCACTCCTCGCGGATCATCTCGATAGCCCGATCACGCGACACCGAAAAATGAAGCGGCGTCTCGATCATACGATACCGCTCGGCGCGAACGCAGGCAGCAAGCGAGGAATCGGGATCTTGGGCAAGCAGGCGATCGCAAGCCTCAATAGCCTGCGAAAGATACCCTGCATCCTTTAAACGCAGGATCTCGGGCGGCAGTCCAATATCGAGATGGCGAAAGTCATCACAGCAAACATCAACCAAGCACCCAACCGGCCCCTCGGCAATAACCTTCCCATCAGCAGGCGACACGTTAATTACAGCCATACCAAAACTCCAAGTCACTAGAACCCTTGAAGCCCATTGTACCGAGATAAAAAGAAAGCCCCCAACAAAGGAGCCATCAACACCGCCGAACGGTAGTCAAATAAATAATTCAGCCCAGTAACCCTGCGGCGTTAAACAAAGGAAGCCCCGTCCCCCGGAACTGTTTCCTTGGCGCGACTTCTGGCGAAGCCAGGTGAGCGCAAAGGAAACAGTGTAGGGGGACGGGGCTTCCGGCGGGTAGTTTAGCGACGCTTACGCCTTGTTGACGGAGCCAAACTCCTCCATGAGCTCCTTGGTGCGGGCAACGATGTTCTCGCGACCAGGCTTGAGGAGCTTGCGGGGGTCAAAGCCCTTGCCCTGCTGATCCTTGCCAGCCTCGATATACTCGCGAACGCCCTTGGCGAAGACGAGCTGCAGATCGGTGTTGACGTTGATCTTGGAGATACCCAGGGAGATGGCCTTCTTGATCTGATCCTCGGGGATGCCGGTGCCACCGTGCAGGACGAGGGGCAGGTCGCCGGTCTGAGCCTTAATCTCGCCCAGGCGCTCGAAGGAAAGGCCAGCCCAGTCGGCAGGGTACACGCCGTGGATGTTGCCGATACCGCAGGCGAGGAAGTCGACGCCCAGGTCAGCAATCTGCTTGCACTCAGCAGGATCAGCGAGCTCGCCGCTGGAGGTCACGCCGTCCTCGGTGCCGCCGATGCCGCCGACCTCGGCCTCGATGGACATGCCCTTGGAGTGGGCAAGCTCAACGAGCTCCTTGGTGCGGTCGAGGTTAAGCTGGAAGGTCTCCTCGTGAGAGCCGTCATACATGATGGACGTGAAGCCGGCCTCGATGCACTTGAAGCAGTCCTCGTAAGAACCGTGATCGAGGTGAAGGGCGACGGGAACGGTAACGCCCGTGGCCTCGACGGCAGCCTTGACCATGTCGGCGCAGACCTTGAAACCGCCCATCCACTTAGCGGCACCAGCGGTGCACTGAAGGATCAGCGGAGACTTGGCCTCCTCGGCGGCCTGGAGAATAGCCAGGGTCCACTCGAGGTTGTTGGTGTTGAAGGCACCGAGACCGTACTTGCCGGCCTCGGCCTTCTTGAGCATGTCTGCTGCGTTGACGAGCATAAAAGAAACCTCCTGTAAGGTTGCTCCGATAACGCCTGAGATTTTACCACGACATACCCGAGCATAAACGTTCGTTTGTTCACGAATACCATCCGATTGGACAAATTTTGACCGTTTGCCCCACAGAATCGACCCACTGGGGAAAATAGCTTGACGATTGAGCGGTCTTCGTGGTTCGGACGACGGCTTCGAGCCTACATCTGCATAAACGGGTTCTGCATAAGTTCGCGCGCCATCGTGGTCGAATCGCCATGGCCCGTCAAGCAAACGGTATCGGGCGGAAGCATCTTGGCAAGTTTGGAGAGCGAGCGCATAATCGCCGCCTCGTCACCGCCGGAAAGATCGGTACGACCGTGGCTGCCCGGGAAAAGCGTGTCGCCCACAAAGGCGATGTTCCCCCGCTCGGTCGCGGCGAACAGGACGATGCCGCCCGGCGTATGCCCCGGCGTCTCGATCACCTGCAGGCAGACGTCGCCCACCTCGATTGTATCGCCCTCGGCAAGCAAACGCGTCGGCTCACCCGGATCGGGTGTCTCGATACCCCACATGGCGCGCTGCTCCTCGATATTTGCGCGAGGTACCGTCACGTCCTTAGCGCACAACTCATATAGCGCGCTGTCGCCAACGACAGCTCGAACCCCGGCAACCCCGCCAACATGGTCGGCATGACCGTGCGTGCAGACAGAGCCGAGCACGCGCACCTCGGGATGCGCGGTGCGGATATGCTCCACAAGACGCTCGCCCTCCCACGCCGGATCGACGATTAAGCACTCGTCATTCGAAATCACGGCGTAGCTGTTGGTCTGAATCGGGCCGTTGACGAGCGCCTCAATCGAAGCCGCGCCTCGGGGTGTCAGGTCCAAAGTCATATCGCCCATGCGCATACCCTCCTTCTAAAATACGTTCGAGGCACCAAACGATGCCTCGAACGTAACCAATATCTATGATGCTGAGAGGCTCTCGCACCTACACACGGCGCTTGAGTTGCGCTCCGCCCTCGCCGGGCATAAGACGGCGAGCGTCGTAGACCGAGTCGACGCTGCTGATGGAAGCCAGCAGCGGATCCAGGCCGCTCGCATCCGAAATCTCGACCATAAAGCGCAGGGTCGCAATACCCTCGCGGTTGGTCGAGGTGGCGGCGGAAAGGATATTGCCGCCTGCATCGCCAATGGCAATGGTGACGTCCTTGAGCAGGCCCATGCGGTCCAGGCACTCGACCACGATCTCGACCTGGAAGAGAGTGTCGGCAGCACCATCCCACTCTACGTCAATCATGCGCTCGGGGTGCTCCATGAGGCCCTTGACGTTGGGGCAGTTGGCGCGATGCACTGAGACACCTCGGCCGCGCGTGATAAAGCCGACGATGTCGTCGCCCGTCACGGGGTTGCAGCAATGAGCCAGACGGACTAGCAGGCCGCTGTTGCTCTCGCCCTTGACGATAATGCCGTTACTGGCGCTCTTGCCGCGCTTTTGCGGCTTGCGGTTGGAGCCGCGAGCAGGCTGTTTCACGACCTCGGCGATAGCCTCGGCCTTGGTGAGCTGTTCCTCGGGCTTTGGGTCCAAGATTTGCTCGACCTTATTGCCCACAGCGCGCGGGGCAACCTTGCCGGCGCCGACGGCGGCAAACAGGTCCTCGAGCTGCTTGAAGTTAAACTGCTCCGCCACGGCATTGAGCGCGCGCGTCGAACGCGGCGTAGAAATGCCATAGCCACGCTTACGCAGGTCCTTGGCCAGCATATCGCGGCCGGCGGCAGCGTCGTCGTCCTTGGTCGCAGCGGCAAAATAGCGGCGGATCTTTGACTTGGCGGAAGGCGTCTTGACGATCTTGAGCCAATCACGCGACGGTTTGGAACTCTTGTTAGTCAGGATTTCAACGCGGTCGCCCGTCTTGATCTCGTGCGTGAGCGGGGCCACCGCACCGTTGATCTTAGCGCCGACGCAGTGGTTTCCCACCTCGGTGTGAACGGCGTAGGCAAAGTCGAGCGGCGTGGAGCCGGCACGAAGCGCCATGACCTCGCCCTTGGGCGTAAAGACGAAAATCTCCTGATCGAAGAGGTCGACCTTCAGCGAATGCAGGTATTCCTTGGCATCGGTGATTTCGTCGGAAGCCGCCCAATCGAGCGAATGCTTGAGCCAGTTGATCTGGTCGTCCAAACGTTGAGCGTCATTGGTCTTGGAAGCAGACGATCCGCCCGACTTCTTATATAGCCAGTGGGCGGCAATGCCATACTCGGCCTGCTCATGCATCTCGTAGGTTCGAATCTGAATCTCGAGCGGACGAGCCGTGGGGCCGATGACCGTCGTGTGGAGCGACTGGTAGTTATTGACCTTGGGCATGGCGATATAGTCTTTAAAGCGACCAGGCATGGGATGCCACAGCGTATGCACCGCACCGAGCGTGGAGTAGCAATCGCGCACCGAATGGGTAATAACACGCAGCGCCACCAGGTCGTAGATCTCGGAGAACTCCTTGCCCTTGCGCTTCATCTTTTGGTAGATGGACCAATAGTGCTTGGAGCGGCCATTAATCTGGAAGCCCTCCAGGCCAATGCGGTTGAGCTCGTCGGTGAGCGTCTTGATGGTCTCGGCAAGGTAGCGCTCGCGGACCTCGCGCGACTCAGCCACCATGCGCGCGATGCGCTGGTAGGCATCGGGCTCCAGGTAGAAGAAGGACAGGTCCTCGAGCTCCCACTTAATAGAGCTCATGCCCAGGCGGTCGGCCAAGGGCGCGTACACGTCCATGGTCTCGCGAGCCTTAAACAGGCGACGATCCTCACGCAGGGCCGCCAGCGTACGCATGTTGTGCAGACGGTCGGCAAGTTTAACGATGATGACACGAATGTCCTTGGACATGGCGAGGAACATCTTGCGCAGCGTGAGGGCCTGTTTCTCGTCCATGCTGTCGACTTCGATGTTGGTGAGCTTGGTCACGCCATCGACGAGCTCAGCAACGGTTTCGCCAAACAGGCCGGAAACATCGGTGAGCGAGGTCTCGGTATCCTCGACGGTATCGTGCAGCAGCGCGGCACACACCACATCGCAGTCCATCTTGAGATCGGCCAAAATGATGGCAACCTCGACGGGATGGTTAATGTACATCTCGCCCGAGCGGCGCTTTTGGTTGCAGTGCTTCTCGGCGGCAAAGCAGTAGGCCTGCTCAACCTTAGAAAAGTCGTCCTCATTCATATATTTGAGGCACAGGCGCTCCAGCTTGTCGTAGCTGTCCGCCATAATCTCGGGCGGCAGCTCATCGGCATGCTTATAGTGCTCCATCTCCGAAAACGGCTGGAGGGTGGAATCATGGGCGGTACGGGCTGCGGCATCCATCGAGGTCCCCTTCCCCTAGGCCCGCGGTACGATCGGGCGGTTAACTTTGGCTAGCATATCAGAAGCGCACGAATCGAGCGCCCAGCTCCGGAAAGCCGAGAACTCCATGCGCGAGCGCAAGCCCTCCAAATAGCGAATTGACCTGCTCAATTGCACGCGGCCGGGGTTTTCGGCCATCGCGATACGACGAGTGTCGTCAAACCCCGAAACGCGACAGAAACCAAGCTCTTCGAAGATTCCCAGGCCGCTTTCCACCGAGCGCTCGTCGACCGGCGTGCGGGCATCGATGGCAAGGCACATCTGCGCGATGTCGATATCACTTGCGCAGAATGAATCGTCCCCCGTCTTGCCACGGTTGGAGCGCCACATGGTCTGCAGCGCTCGATAGAGCGTGACGAGCTCGTCGCGCTCGGGCGCATAGCAGTCGAGTAGGCGCTCGTTAATGCGGGCGTCGCGCGACGAATAGAGCAGATGGATCACGGCGGGCTGGCCATCGCGACCGGCGCGGCCGCTCATCTGGTTAAACTCAATGCCGCCAAACGGCATGTGATAGAGCACGACATGGCGGATATCGGGCAGGTTGACGCCCTCGCCAAAGGCAGATGTCGAGACGATGCAGCTGAGGCTGCCGTCTCGGAATGCTTCCTCCACGCGACGGCGATCGGAACGCGCAAGCCCCGCGTTATAGAACGCGATATGGGTTGCGCAATCGGGCACACGCTTGCGCAACGTCTTGGCGAGCGCCACGGACTGGTCGCGCGAATTGACGTAGATGACGGTCTTTTCCCCCGTCGCCACAATCGACACCAAACGGTTCTCGCGACTTGCAAGATCGCGGTCGTCCTCGAGCTGCAGGTTCTCGCGCACCGTCTCGTCGACCACCGTGCGAGTGATCGGCAGCATGCGAGCAAGCTCGGCCACAACCGGAGCCGTCGCGGTGGCCGTCGCAGCCATAACGACCGGGTCGCCCAGGGCTTTGAGGATATCGGGCATGTCGAGATAGGCGCTGCGGTCGCCGCCCTTGGCAAGACCGGCGTGGTGCGCCTCATCGATAACGACAAAGCCGATGCGGCCCGAACGCGCGAAGCGGTCACGGTGGATAGATAGGAACTCGGGCGTCGTGAGCACGATACCGGTGCGGCCCGAAGCTAGGCCGGCGAACACGTCATCGCGTGCGGCCTCCACGGTCTCGCCGGTCAGCACGCCAACGCCAATGCCAAGCGATGCCATCGTCGACGAGAGGTGATAGGCCTGGTCGGCAACGAGCGCGCGCAGCGGATAGACAAAGATGCTCGCACGCCCGCGAAGAACCGCCTCGCGCGCGGCATGCACATGAAAGATGAGCGACTTGCCGCGCCCCGTTCCCATAACGGCCAGAACACTTTGGTGATCGGCCAGGGCATCGAGCGCCTCGACCTGCGCGCGGTGCGGCTGGTTCGAGCCGATAAAGCTATGGATAAGCGAGCGCGTGAGCTCGGTATAGGAAAGCTGGGCGAGCGTCTCGCGCTTACGCGACTCCAGGCGCAGGCCGGAATCCGCCGGCTGCACGCCACGACGAAGCTCGCATGCCGGATCGTCGATGCTGGGCAGCGTGGTATCGCGGACCAGAACATCCTTGATCATGAGCTTGGGCTTCACACGACCCTGCCAATGCTCGGCAACGGCCTCGAACACCAAATCGACAGCGCTATCGCAGTTGATGAGCTTATCGATTTGCGGTACACGAAACATGATGGCCGGCACACTCGCGGCGCCATCCGTCGCCACGAAGCGCATGTGCTCGCCGGTCTTACCCACCACGGCGCGATCACACATCGTCACGCCCTCGGCAGCCAGCAGCGGCACCTTATTACCCTGGCCAAACGGCTCAAGGCGGGAAATCTGCTCGATGGTCTCGATATTTAGCTCGGAGAGGTCAACGGTGGCGGCAACCTCGTCAGTGTCCTCAAAGTCCTCGGCGGGAAGCTCCGATAGCACGGCCGAAAGGCGACGGCGGAACTCGTCGAGCTTGGATGCCTCGATAGTCACACCCACCGCACCGGCATGTCCGCCGCGACGAATCATCAGGTCGGAACAGCGCTCGATGGCGTCAAACAGGTTAACTTTGCCCACCGAGCGACCAGAGCCGCGCGCGATACCGTCCTCGATCGAGAACAGCAGCGCCGGCACGTGGTAGCGGTTGGTCAGACGGCTTGCCACGATGCCCTTGACGCCCTCGTGCCAGCCTTCGCCGCCCACGACGATCGCGCGTCCGCCGTCATAGGTCTCCTCGACCTTTGCCATGGCATCGCGCGTGAGCTCCGCCTCGATCTCACGGCGCTGGCGGTTGATTTCCTCGAGCTCGGCGGCAAGCGCGCTCGCTTCGATGGGGTCGCGGGCAAGCAGCAGATCGAGCGCCAGCTTGGGATCAGCCATGCGGCCGGCAGCATTCAGACGAGGGATGAGCGAAAACGACAGGCCGTCGGCCGTAATGGTAGAAAGGTCGGCCTTGGCAAGTGCGGCAAGCGCGATATAACCGAGGCGGGCCGTCACGCGCATCTGCTGGATGCCCTCGGCGACCAGTGCGCGATTCTCGGGCGTGAGCGGCATCATGTCGGACACGGTGCCCAGCGCCGCGACCTCTATCAGCGAACGCCAATACGACGGCTTGCCCAAACGCTCGCCCAGGACCTGCACCAGCTTAAGCGCCACACCGGCACCGGCAAGCTCGCGCGAGGGGCCCTCGTCCTCGAGCTTGGGATCGGTCAGGGGCACGCCCTGCGGCACCTGGTCGGACGGCTCGTGATGGTCCGTGACCACCAAATCGATCCCCAGACTCTCCAGATAGGAGACCTCTTCCTTGGCAGCAATACCGTTATCGACGGTCACAATCAGGTTGGGTTGAGCGAGCTCGTTGACGCGGTCGAGCGCCGCACGCGACAGGCCGTAGCCCTCGTCAAAGCGGTGCGGAATAAACGGCGTGACGTTGGCGCCAAACGAACGTAGCGCCTCGGTCAACAGACAAGTCGACGTAATGCCGTCGACGTCAAAATCGCCAAAGACGGCGATACGCTCGTGGCTGCGAATAGCACGCTCAACGCGGTCGGCGACGACCACCATGCCCGGAATAACGAGTGGGTCCGCCCAGTCGCGATCGAGCGAAGGCGTCAAAAACAGCTGGCCTTCCTCGATGGATGTAATGCCGTGCGCAACCATAATGCGCGCCACCAGCCCGGGTATGCCCAGGCCAGCCGAAAGCTCCTTTTCGAGCTCGGGGTTTTGCTGAGCGACCGCCCAGCGATGCGTCGTCTTAAGCGATGACATAGGCACCCACCCCCGATAGGGGCAGGTCGCCGCGATACCTCTCACGGTTCATAGCGATGAGTCCTCTGTGTATGCCCGCTTCGGCAGGCAGATCTGTTGAACGGATTTATTATACCGTGCGGCGCGGACGCAAATCGCCGCAGCACGCCGCGGTTTCGGTAAACGATGCCGGTAATACCCTCGAAATAATCGAGCGTTTCTGACGCACGGACACATGTGAGCGTCTAGCATATCCAGTCAAAACGGATTCACGAGCAAAGGGAGTCACAAGAGCATATGAAGCAATGGGTTGGACTGGGCAAGTTTCTCGCGGGGCACATGCAAATCATCGTTCCGATTTGCGTGGCGCTCGGCGTGCTCTTTCCTCAACAGATCGGCGTTCTCAAGCCCATCGTTCCCACCTTGTTTGCCTTTATGACGTTCCAAGGTGCGCTCAGCAACACCTTTCACCAGGTAGCCGAGGTGTTCCACCGTCCGCTGCACCTGATTGTGGCATTGTTGGTCTCGGCGGCGCTTATTCCCATCGCGGCCTATGCCATGGGATCGTTGTTCTTTGGTTCCAACCCCAACCTTGTCTGCGGCATCGTGCTCGAATACAGTGTGCCCGTGGCAGTCACCGCTTTTATGTGGATCAGCATGTTCGGCGGCAACGGCCCGCTCGCGCTCACCATCATCCTGACGTCCTCGGTTATATCGCCCGTAACGATTCCGCTCACGCTCAAGCTCCTGTTGGGCGCCACCGTCGCAATCGATGTTCCGAGCATGATGCAGAACATGGCCTTTATGATTGCCATCCCCGCCGTGCTCGGCATCGTGATCAACGAGCTCACGCACGGCTGGGGACACGAGAAACTCTCCCCCGCGCTCTCGCCCGCCTGCAAGTTCATGATGATGGGCGTTATTGCCTCCAACTCCACCGCCATGAGCGAGTACGTGCTACACATGAACGCGGTGCGCCTGGAAGTCGCCCTCTTTATTCTGGCGTTCGCCATCAGCGGTTTTGTCGTGGGCATTCTGGTCGCCCGCGCGTTGCACCTGCCGTATAGCGAGACGACCACCATGTGCTTTACCTGCGGCATGCGCAATATCTCTTCGGGCGCCGTCATCGCCACGCAATACTTTCCGGGCGAAGTTGTGTTTCCCGTCATGTGTGGAACGTTGTTTCAGCAGGTGCTCGCCTCGCTTATCGGACATCTCTTTGAACGTCTGACCGGCGAGGAGCGCGCCGCCCAGCGCAAGCGGGTCGAGGCCGGCCGCGATGCAATGGCGCGCTAAACCGTCCGCAGTGTGCGGGCGCTCACTTTACGATGTGAGCGCCTCCAGATGTGCGCGGAGTCGCTCCGCATCGACATCGAGCGTGGTCTCAGCATTGACCTGAGCCAGCCGATACCCGACAAAGTAGGGTGAAACCACCCAACGTGGAAGCGCCTTGGCAATGGTCCGGCCGCTCATGTGATAGAAGAACAGGTTGTACGACTCTGCACGACCGCCATGGTGCTCGTGCAAGATATAGCGCAGAGCTACCTGGATTGCGTCGGCGAAGAGATCCGCCTCGGCTTGGTCTCTCGTGTCATCGCTGGCGGCGATTCCCTGCGGGGCTGAAACGTTGATCTCAAAGAACCCCATGATCGGTTCGGTTGAGATGTTGACCGCGATTCTCCCCTGTCGCCAGACATTGATGCCTTCGAAATTGGCAGAAGTCAGCGAAGCATAGCCGTCTTCCTGCTCCAAACCCACAATCTGCATGTGCGGATGGACGAGGCTGCCGCCCGAAAGCGGGCCTTTGTTCTTGTACATGAGCACACTGCAGTACTGTTGGGAATCGATCATCTGCTGCCAACAGCCCAGGGCAAACCGCATCACATGATGCAGCTCATCCGGTTCATAGGTCACCAGGTCGGCGTCGTGATTGGCAGACTCGATCAATACGGTCTGACGTGTGGCCCGCAATGTCTTGAACTTATTCTCGAGCCAGATGCAGTCACCATCGCGCTGGATGATGTTGGCAAGCCCCTCCGTGTCGCAAAAGGGGCACGCGGTGCCAGGGCGACGATTATCGTCGGGCTTACCGCTCGCCTGCTGAACGTCAAATACCAGCGCCACGGGTTATACCTCTAGCGGCACGATCTTGGTGCCATGGAGCTCGGAGACGCCTAGCGCCGCCGCGACCGCGTCGCGATTTGCCGTAGTGATGCCGCCGCCGGGAAGGATGGTCAAACGATCGCCCGCATACTCGATTAAACGAGTCAGGTGATCGAAATTATCCTCGATCGACGTACCGGCAGCGCCGCCATGCGTGAGGATGCGCGTAACGCCGCAGTCGGCAAGTGTATCAATCGCATCGAGCTGAGCCTCGGGCGAGAGCTGGTCAAATGCCATGTGGAAGGTGATGTCGATGGGCTCACGCTTACATTCCTCGGTCGCGCAGCCCGCAGCCATCACGAGGGCGCCAAGCGTAAGCTCGTCGAGCGCCCATCCGCCAGCGCAGGGTTTGCAGCAGCCAAAGACCAAGCCGTCAACGCCCGCACTCACGGCAAGGCCCAAGTCCATCTCCATCATGCGCAGCTCATCCTGGTTGTAGTGAAAGTCGCCGCCACGCGGACGGATCATGCACATCACCCGTGCATCTTGTTCGTGGGCATAGTTGGTTGTAGCGCTGATAACGCCGGCCGAAGGCGTGGTGCCACCGACGGCGAGGTTGTCACACAGCTCAATGCGCCTCGCACCGGCCTCGATGGCCGCTGGCACTCGCTCAAAGTTCTCGGCACAAAACTCGTACAGCATAGATGGACCCCCAAAGACAACAGACGTTTTCCGACGGGCATTGTCACACATCCCCATGAAGTTGCGGTGGAATAGGGACTGTTTTGGCGTCTAGCGCCCCCATTTAGTCCCTATTTCACCGCAACTTAAAAGGGGGCGCTGACCGGGTTGGTCAGCGCCCCCTTTGTTGAATGGATTAACCGCCCAGATAGGCCTTGCGGACGTTATCGTCGTGCAGGAGCTCCTGTCCGGTACCGGTCATGGTGATCTTGCCGGTCTCGAGCACGTAGCCGCGCGTAGCGATCGAAAGTGCCATCTGTGCGTTTTGCTCGACCAGAAGCACCGTGGTGCCGGCCTTGTGCAGGTCCTCGACAATCTGGAAGATCTGTTCGATCAGAATCGGTGCCAGACCCATGGAAGGTTCGTCGAGCATAAGCAGTTTGGGGTTACTCATAAGGGCGCGCCCCATAACGAGCATCTGCTGCTCGCCGCCCGAAAGGGTGCCGGCGACCTGGCGACGACGTTCCTTCAGGCGCGGGAACTGCTCGTAGACGCGCTCCAGGCCCGGAGCCACCGTGGACTTGGGCTGCGTATAGGCACCCATCTCCAGGTTCTCCTCGACCGTCATCTGCAAAAAGGCGCGACGGCCCTCGGGGACCTGAGCCAGGCCCTTACCAACCAGCTTATCGGCGGGCGTATGAGTAATGTCCTCGCCCATAAACTTGATGGAACCGGTCTTGGAACGCAGCAGGCCCGAGACGGTCTTGAGCGTTGTGGACTTGCCGGCACCGTTGGCACCAATCAAGGCCACGATCTCGCCCTCGTTAACGTTAAAGGAGATGTCCTTAATGGCGTGGATGGCGCCGTACCAGACGTTGATGTTGTAGACGGAAAGCATCGGCTCTGCCATTTAGTTCTCCCCCTTATCCTGCTTGCCCAGATATGCCTCAATAACAGCGTCGTTGTTCTGGATTTCCTCTGCCGTGCCCTTGGCGATGACCTTACCAAAGTTGAGCACGCAGATGCCCTCGCAGATGTTCATAACGAGCGACATATCATGCTCGATAAGCATGATGGCAATGCCAAAGGTGTCGCGAATCTTGACGATGTTCTCCATGAGCTCCGCGGTCTCGGACGGGTTCATGCCGGCAGCAGGCTCGTCGAGCAGCAGTAGCTTGGGGTTGGTGGCAAGCGCGCGGACGATCTCCAGACGACGCTGAGCGCCGTAAGGCAGAGATCCGGCCTGCTCGTTTGCCAGATGCTCCATATCAAAGATGGACAGCAGCTCCATGGCGCGCTCGTGAGCAGCCTTCTCGTGCTTCCAATACGTCGGCAGGCGCAGCACGCCCTCAAAGCCGGAGTAACGCTCCTGGTTATGCAGGCCGACCTTGACGTTATCCTCCACCGTCATGGTGTTGAATAGGCGAATGTTCTGGAAGGTACGGGCAATACCCATGCGGTTGACCTGGTAGACCGACTTGCCCGAGGTGTCCTCGCCGTCGAGCAGGATGGTGCCATGCGTTGGCTGGTACACCTTGGTGAGCAGGTTGAAGACCGTGGTCTTGCCGGCGCCGTTGGGACCGATCAGACCGGCGATCTCGGTCTTGCCGATAGTCAGGCTAAAGTCGTCGACTGCCTTAAGGCCACCGAACTCAATGCCCAGGTGGATGCACTCGAGTGCAGGGCGCTCGCCCAGGTCACGATCGGGAACGATGGCACCAGAAGGATACGGGACCATCTTGCCCTTCTTGAACTCAAATTTACTGGGCATCGGCTGCCACCTCCTTCTTGGAAGCAAAGCGGTCCTTGACGCGACCGAAGAACGCCTTGAGCTGCGGGTTGTTGGTAAAGATCATGACCAGGATCAGCACGATGGCGTAGATGAGCATGCGGTAGTCCGAGAACTGACGAAGCAGCTCGGGGAGCACCGTGAGCAGCGCCGCAGCGATAACGGAGCCGCGCATGTTGCCCAGGCCGCCCAGGACCACGAACACCAGAATGAGGATGGACGTATTGAAGTCGAACTTAGTGGCGGAAAGCTGCGAGAAGTTACCGCCGAAGAGAGCTCCGGCAGCACCGGCGAGGGCAGCGGAAACCACGAAGGCGATCATGCGGTACTGGGTGACGGAGATGCCCACGGACTCGGCAGCGATCTTGTTGTCGCGCACGGCCATGATGGCACGACCGGTACGGCTGCGAACCAGGTTGAGCACGATCACGAGTGCGACCATGACCAGGATGGCGCCGGCAAGGAAGGTCGAGTACGTCGACACGCCCGAGGCGCCCTGGGCGCCCTTGATGATGGCGGTGCCGTCCTCGAGCAGGTGCAAGTCGTCGATCGTAGAGTTGCCCGTGATGTTAAAAATCACGTGCAGCCCGCGGGAGTCGACGCCCACAATGAGGCAGGTGACGATCTCTTTGATGATCTCGCCAAAAGCCAGGGTCACGATGGCCAGATAGTCGCCGCTCAGGCGCAGGACCGGGATACCAATCAAGAAGCCCAAGATGGCAGCGGCGATAGCGCCGACCACAATGCTGATGATCAGACGTATCGGATCGGACGGAACGGCGCTCTCCAGCGCGACGGCGGTGACGATGCCCGTGTAGGCACCGACGCTCATAAAGCCCGCGTGGCCCAGCGACAAGTCGCCCGCGATGCCGACGACGAGGTTGAGGGAAATGGCCATGACGATATAGGCCGTGATGGGAACCAGCTGACCGGCGATCATGCGCGGAATCATGTGGTTAGACTGCATAAAGAACACGATGGCGAAGGCCACGATGCACATGGCGTACGTGACAAAGTCGTGACGCGTCTGCTTGTCTTTAAGAAACTTCATAACGCTCACCTACACCTTCTCGGGGACGTACTTGCCCAAGAGGCCGGCAGGCTTGACGAGCAGGACGATGATCAAAACACCAAAGACGATGGAGTTGGCAAGGCTCGTGGAAATGTAAGCCTGCGCCATCGCCTCGATGATGCCGATGAGAATGCCACCGACAAAGGCACCGGGGATGGAGCCGATGCCGCCGAAGACGGCGGCGTCGAAGGCCTTGATGCCAGGCATGGCACCCGTCGTGGGCTGCAGCACCGGCGAGTAGGAGCACAGGAGCACGCCGGCGATGGCGGCAAGCGCCGAGCCGATGGCAAACGTCATCGAGATGGTGCGGTTGACGTTGATGCCCATGAGCTGAGCGGCGGCCTTGTCCTCGGACACGGCGCGCATGGCCTTGCCCATCTTGGTCTTACCTGTAAAGAACATCAGGCCGGCCATGATAACCAGGCAGGCGACGATGGTGACGAGCGAGACGGCGCTTACGTTGAACTTGGCCAAGAACTCCGGCACCTGGAAGGTGACGAGCGAAGTGAAGTTCTTGGGCGTGGCGCCCCACAGAAGCTGCGCGGCGTTCTGCAGGAAGTAAGACACGCCGATAGCCGTGATCAGAACGGCCAGCGGGCCTGCTTGGCGCAGCGGCTTATAGGCCAGACCCTCGATGAGAACGCCGAGAACCGTGCAGACCACACAAGAAAGAATTACAGATACCCAGCCCGGGAGGCCGAGATACGACGTGGCGCAGAACGAGACATAGGCACCGACCATGATGACGTCGCCGTGAGCGAAGTTCAGCATCTTGGCGATACCGTAGACCATGGTGTAGCCCAACGCGATGATGGCGTAGACGCTGCCCATGGACAGGCCGTTGACCAGGTATTGGATAAAGACCGTCATGTTCCACATCCCCCTTTCGAATAGGTTTCCAGTTGATGTATGAAACAGGGACGTTACATCGTCCCTAGATACCAAGCAAGCAGGGAAGGCCAAAACCTCCCCTGCTTGGGATCAAAACCGCTCTATGTAAGGCGGCCAATTAGGCCTGTACGTACTTGCCGTCGGTGATGACGTACGCCGTGGGCTCCTTCTGGACCTGGCCCTTATCGTTCCAGGTGAGCTTGCCGGTCAGACCGTCAACGGTAATCTTGAGCATAGCCTTGGACAGCTTCTCGGCGGCCTCGGTCGGGTCGGCGTCGACACCAAGACCGGCCTCCTTGAGGGCCTCGGCCACCGCGTGCACGCCGTCGTAGGCGTCGGCGGCAAACTGGTCGGGGGTATCGCCGTACTTATCCTTGTAAGCGTTGACGAAGTCGGCGTTCTTCTCGTCGTCGGCGGAGAACGGAGTCATGAGCAGCAGACCCTCAGCAAGAGAGGTGTCGAAGCCCTCAACGCCCAGGATGCCGTCCATGCCGTCGCAGCCCATCATCTTGACGTCGTAGCCCATGTCCTTGGCGTTCTTGAGCAGGACGGACGCCGGCGTGTAGTAGATCGGCGCAAAGATCATGGTGGCGCCGGCCTGCTTGGCCTTGGTCAGCTGGTTGGTAAAGCTCGTGGCGGAGTCGTCCTTAAAGGTCTCCTCGTCAACAATCTCGAGCTTGGACTCAGCGGCCTGGGCCTTAAAAGAATCTGCGATGCCCGAAGAATAGGCGTCGCCGGAGTTATAGAACAGCACGAACTTCTCGTCCGCATACTTCTGCGCCAGGAACTTGGCAGCGTTGACGCCCTGGTTGGGGTCGGTGAAGCAAACCTGGAAGACGCAATCCTTGCCGTCGGTGACGTCCTCGGAGGACGCGGACGGGGTGATCATGAACGTCTTGGGGTCGTTGCCACACTCTGCGGCAACGGCAACCGACGCACCCGTGGTGGTCGGACCGACGAGGGCCTGCATGCCCCAGTCGAGCAGGGTGTTGAAGGCGTTGACGGCCTTCTCGCCGTCGGCCTGGTCATCTTCGGCCTTGCTGGCAAGCGGCAGCTCTTTGGTCGAGAAATCCTTACAGCCAAGCTCGACACCCTGGGTAACGGACTTGCCGTAGGACGCGTTGGCGCCGGTCAGCGGGCCGATGGTACCGATCTTAAACGAAGCGTCGCTCGAAGCGGAACCGCTGTCGCCGCCGTTGGAGGAGCAACCAGCTAGAATGGACATCGCCCCCAGACCTGCTGCGCTCGCGATAACGCTCCTGCGATTCATAACAGGGTTCAATGACTTACCGGTGAGGCTCGACATGCGGCTCTCCTCTCAAATCTCGTCGGGTTTCGGTTACCCGACAGGCCATCCTTCGCCGTGTTCGGCGTTCGCAAAATACTAGACGCTTTAGTTAAGGAAAGTGGCGATTATTTCAACTTTTCTTTGGATTTGTTCATTTATCCATAGTTCTGCGTATTTCTATTACTTTATGCAGTAATGCCACTTTATTGTGTGAAAGTAATGTTTCCGTTCTGTTACAGGCGTCCCTGCCCTGAATAAAACGGCCTCACCGGTCGCGCTTTATGCGCACTTAGGCGGCGATGTACTTGCCGTCCTGGATCACATAGGCTGTCCATGCCGTCGACACCCATTAGTGTCATGTCGTAGCTCATGTCCTTGGCGTTCTTGAGCAAAACGGACGCTGGGGTGTAATAGATCGGGGCAAAAATAAGCGTGGCTCCGACAAGGAAACTCCTGCGGTTAAGTACGTTGTTGATGCTAAACATGGTGTCCCCCTTTTCGCTGGCCGCGGTGCGGCCGTCTTGCGGTACAGGGCAAACCTTATGGTGCAAACGTTGACAGTTTGTTGCGGAAGTTCGTTTGTAGCGAGCATGTTTCCAATGTTTCCGCAGCGTTTCGGGGGTGCCGTTTTGTGCGACTCCTGTTGCCTGGCGAGCACGCGCCCTCGGTTCACGCTAGAATGCACTCAACCTTTAAGCGGTTAATCCATCCATAAGATGCACGAAGGAGCTATCTATGAGCGAACCCCTGCGCACCGTGAACGTCGGCCTCATCGGTCTGGGAACCGTCGGCGGCGGCGTGGCCCGCCTGATCAAGAGCCACCACGATGAGTACCTGGCAGCCTACGGCATCGACCTTAAGCTGACCCGCGCCTGCGCGCTTGCTTGGGAGCAAGCCGAGGCAGCCGGTATTGAGCGCGAGGCCTTTACGAGTGACTGGCATGACGTCGTCACCGACCCCGCCGTCGATATCGTCGTCGAGCTGATCGGCGGCGAGCATCCCGCAACCGAGATCTTCACCACTGCCTTTGAGCACGGCAAGCACGTCGTCTCTGCCAACAAGGCCCTGCTGGGCCGTCATGTCGAGACGCTCGCCGAGAAGGCGCGCGCGTGCGGCGTGCAGATTAAGTGCGAGGCCAGCTGTGGCGGTGGCATCCCCATCGTGAGCACGCTCGAGCACGACCTGGTGGGCAACAAGATCCTGACCATCGCCGGCATTCTCAACGGTACCACCAACTATATCCTGTCGCGCATGGACGCCGAGGGCGCCGATTACGCCGATGTGCTTGCCGACGCGCAGGCCAAGGGCTATGCCGAGGCCGACCCGTCCGCCGACGTCGACGGCTTCGACGCCGCCAGCAAGACGGCAATCCTCGCTTCCATCGGCTTTGGCACCCGCGTGACCACCGACGATGTCTACCAGCAGGGTATCCGTACCATCGGCGCCGAGGACATCGCCCAGGCCCGCGAGCTCGGCTACACCATCAAGCTGCTGGGCATCGCACGCAACACCGACGCCGGCGTCGACGTCCGCGTGCATCCCACGCTCATCCCGGCAGACCATATGCTCGCCAAGGTCAACGGCGCCATGAACGCCGTCTACGTGGTGGGTGACGCCGTGGGCGAAACCATGTTCTACGGTGCCGGCGCAGGCTCCTTCCCCACCGCGAGCGCCGTCGTGGGCGATATCCTGTCGCTCTCCGAGCAGATCAGCCGCGGCGTGGCTCCGCTGCCCGAGATTGAGCCCTATGGTCACAACCTCGCCTTTAAGCCCATGGACGAGCTCCAGACTAAGTACTATGTGCGCCTGAAGGTCGCCGACCGCGTGGGTGCCCTGTCCGAGACGGTCGACATCTTTGCCAAGCACAACATCTCGATCTCGCTCATCAACCAGGTCGAGGACGGCAAGTCGGGCGCCAGCGATACTTGCTCGGTCATCTTCCTGACGCACCGCGCGCTCGAGAAGGACGTCCAGGCTGCCACCGCCGAGCTTGCCAGCGTCGACTGCGTAGCCGAGGTCGCCAACGTCCTGCGCATCGAGGACGTTGAGGCTTGGACCGAAGGCGTCATGGCGAACTAGCTCAACGCTCGCCTAGCAATACACGCTTTGAGGGCTCCCGTCCGATGCGGGACGGGAGCCCTTTTGTCTCCTGCCCTAAGCACAACGGCAGAGCACATTTGCGCGAGCCGCTCATCGGTAACGCGGGCTACCGTTCACCGATATGCAAACACGGCCGATTCCAGTTACGGCTACGCTGTGCTGCGAATGTCCGCCCGCGATGAGAGGAAATACCATGTTGCTCGAGGGCAAGAAAGCAATCATCACCGGAGGCACGCGCGGTATCGGCTATGCCATCGCCTGCCGTTTTATCGAGGAAGGCGCCGCCGTCACCGTCTTTGGCTCGCGTCAGGAGACCGCCGATGCGGCCGTTGAGAAGCTGACAGCCGCCTATCCCGACGCCAAGGTCTGGGGCCGCTCCTGCGACCTCACCTCACTCGAAGCCGTGACCGAGGCCTTTACCCAGGCTGCAGCCGACATGGGCGGCTTGGACACGGTCGTCAACAATGCCGGTATCTCCCAGCGTTCACCCCTCTTGGACTACACGGCCGAGGAGTTCGCAAAGGTCATGGACCTTAACGTCGTCGCCGTCTTTAATGGCCACCAAGCTGCCGCCAAGATCATGACCGAGGCCGGCCACGGCGGCACCATCACCACCACGAGCTCGATGGTTGCCAAGTACGGCCAGCCCTCTGGCGTCGGCTATCCAACGTCCAAGTTTGCCGTCAACGGCATGGTCCAGTCGCTCTCGCGCGAGCTCGCCCCCATGGGCATTCGCGTCAATGCCGTAGCACCCGGTGTAACCAAAACCGACATGGTCGCCAACCTGCCTGAAGAGGTTATTAAGCCCATCGTCGCCACCATTCCGCTGGGTCGCATGGGCGAGCCCGAGGATGTCGCCAACGCCTTTGTTTTCCTGGCGAGCGACATGTCCTCCTACGTCACGGGCGCCGTGCTCCCCGTCGACGGAGCCGCCCGCTCTTAAGGGACCACAAGCCTCAGCTCCCAGCCTCAACATAGTCCAACAAAGAAGGCGCGCCGTCTGCATCAACTGCAGGCAGCGCGCCTTCTTCTGTTTGAAAGGGAAGCTGTGTCCCGGAATTCCGACTCAGACCGGGACGCAGCTTCCCTCAGGGCCATGTTTCGGAAAGAGTGCCCCGTTTTGAACGCCGATTCTGGGATACCGTTTCCGCAACGGATCTCTCGCGGAAACTGCATCCCACTCTGAGCGCCCATTCCGGGACACAGTTTCCCAACGGCCCCCGTTTCGGAAACCACATCCCGTTCCGAGCCTTCAAAGCGGGACGCGGCTTCCCCGAGAGAGTATCGACTACTTGCCGTCGTCGTCCTCGGCTTCTTCTCTTGCATAGAGCTCCAGCATGCGGCGGCGGTATTCGCGCACGGCGAGCTTGGCGCGCTCCAGGCGGCGACGCTCACGCGGGGTCAGCTCGGACGGGTCGACCTCGTCTCCATAGGTCTTATCGGCAAGCAGGTGCGCCGCGTCCACAATACGGGCATCGATGTGGCCACTCGCCGCCTCGGCGGAAAGACGCTCGGCAATCGTATCGAGCGTAGGCAGGCCCTCGAATACGCGACCATGGCCATGCGAAGTCAGCAGCTCATGCTCGCGCGCGAGCAAGCTCGCTAGGTCGTGATGGGCGCGCAGGATGTCAAGCGCATCGGATGGATGCTCGGCAACCTCTGCCACGGCGGCGACCGGTGCGGCGTCGACCACGCGGTAGAAGAGCTGCGCGAGCAATGGCATCAAGAACACCGTGATGGCACCGGCGGCAACCATGACCGACGCAATATCTTGCGACAGCGCACCCGCGTTGACGGCAACGCTCGTAACGGCAACGATGATCGGCAGGGCCGTGGTGCAGTACAGGGCCACGGTAATGCGACCATACGCCGACACATCGCGCGTCGCAGGACAAATGCTCATGGAAATAAGAATGGGCACGGCACGAATAATCAACAACGCCACGATAAAGCCCACGAGCAGACCCGGGCGCGACGCCACGGCCGTCAGATCGATCTTTG
Organism: uncultured Collinsella sp.; assembly: GCA_902468085.1. Taxonomy (GTDB): domain Bacteria; phylum Actinomycetota; class Coriobacteriia; order Coriobacteriales; family Coriobacteriaceae; genus Collinsella. The sequence goes on along the minus strand of CABQXN010000005.1, from coordinate 61,395 downwards.
CGCCCGATACGGTAAAGAACACCGGAATCAAAAAACCGTAGGCCAGACCGTCGAGCTTGGTCTCGAGCGTATGGTTGCCCTCGGGGATGATATAGCGCAGGACAAAGCCGGCGGCAAAAGAACCCAACACGATGTCGAGATCAAAGACAGCCGAGAATGCCACGAGCGTGACCAGGATGAGCACCGTCAGGCGCACGAAGGTCTGCGACGTGGTATCGGCGCGTTCCTCGACAAACGCAAAGAAGCGGCTGCCGACGCGCTTGGAGCGGCTCGGGACCACGGCCAGCAACACGCAGACCACCGCAAACAAGCCAAGGATTACAAGCGTTTGGATGCCGGTGCGGGCAGACAGCAGCACCGACATGGCAAGCACAGGGCCGAGCTCACCCCAGGTGCCATACGCGAGAATCGAGTCGCCCACGCGCGTGCCGGTGAGCGAGCGCTCACGCATGATGGGCACGAGCGTACCGAGCGCCGTCGAAGTGAGGGCAAGCGTCACGGCGATACCGTCGAAATGACTGACCGAGAACCACGGGGTAAAGCGCACGGCAAGCCAGGCGATACCAAACGTGACGACCCACGTCGCCAAGCCGTAGCGCCCCTCGACGCCCGTGATGCTCTTGGGGTCGATCTCAAAGCCGGCAAGCAGGAACAAGAAGGCCAGGCCCAGCTCGGACACAAGCGAGACCTCGGCATCTACATGGATGACGCCGAGCATATGAGGTCCCAGCACCGCGCCGAGCACGAGCAAAAAGACCGTCTCAGGAACGGGTTTTCCGGGAATCGCCGAGGCGATAAAAGGACTCGCAAAGGCCACGAGTGCGATGATGGCGAGCGAAACGAATGCCATGTGATGCCTTTCTCTTGTTTGCGCTTCACTGTAGCATCCTCGCCGTCCTCAACGCGCCGCGAGCTGTCGTATCATAGTGAGGTTTACAAACATGTGGCTCAAGGCGACCGCAGGGCAGACCCCGCAAACCGACCGCTGCCGCATACCGTACCGTACGCCCAACCGATCAGGAAGGCAGGAACCAATGGTCTCTCGTATCTACGTGGAGAAGAAACCCGGGTTCGACGTCGAGGCTCAGCAGCTCAAGGGCGAGCTGACCGAAATTCTCGGCATCAAGGGCATCGAGGCCCTGAGGATCATCAACCGCTACGACGTCGAGGGCATCGACGAGGAGCTTTTCCGCTCCTGCGTGCCGACCGTCTTTAGCGAGCCCCAGGTCGATGTGACCTACGACGAACTCCCCGCAAGCGATGGCGCCGTCTTTGCCGTCGAATTCCTGCCTGGCCAGTTTGACCAGCGCGCCGACTCCGCCAGCGAGTGCGTGCAGCTCATCAGCCAGGGCGAGCGCCCCGCCGTGCGCTCCGCCAAGGTCTATATGATCTCGGGCGCTCTGGACGAGGCCGCCATCGATGCCATCAAGCACTACGTGGTGAACCCCGTCGAGGCACGCATCGCCTCGCTCGACCTGCCCGAGACGCTGTACATGGAGACCCCCGAGCCCCAGCCCGTCGAGGTGCTCGACGGCTTCCGCGAGCTCGACGAGGCCGGCCTTGCCGCCTTTATCGCCGATCGCGGCCTTGCCATGGACGAGGCAGACATCGCCTTCTGCCAGCAGTACTTCCGCGATGAGGACCGCGACCCCACCATCACCGAGATCCGCGTGATCGACACCTACTGGTCCGACCACTGCCGCCACACCACCTTCGGCACCGTCCTGGACGACGTGACGATCGACGACGCCGTGGTGCAGCAAGCCTTCGACCGCTACATGGAGATGCGCCACGAACTCGGCCGCGACGCCAAGCCCGTCTGCCTCATGGACATGGGCACCATCGGCGCCAAGTACCTTAAGAAGACCGGCGTCATGACCGATGTCGACGAGTCCGAGGAGATCAACGCCTGCACCGTCAAGGTGAAGGTCGATGTCGACGGCGAGGACCAGGACTGGCTGTTCCTGTTTAAGAACGAGACCCACAACCACCCGACCGAGATCGAGCCCTTCGGCGGTGCCGCCACCTGCGTGGGCGGCGCTATCCGTGACCCGCTCTCGGGCCGCAGCTATGTGTACCAGGCCATGCGCGTCACCGGCGCCGGCGACCCCACCGTCCCGGTTTCCGAGACGCTCGAGGGCAAGCTGCCGCAGCGCAAGCTCGTGACTACTGCCGCCGCTGGCTACTCCAGCTACGGCAACCAGATCGGCCTTGCCACCGGTCAGGTCAACGAGCTCTATCACCCCGGCTACGTGGCCAAGCGCATGGAGGTCGGCGCCGTCGTGGGCGCTACCCCGGCAAACCACGTGCGCCGCGAGTGCCCCGCCCCCACCGACAAGATCATCCTGCTGGGCGGCCGCACCGGCCGTGACGGCATCGGCGGCGCCACCGGCTCCTCCAAGACTCAGAACACCGAGTCCATCGAAACCTCGGGCGCCGAGGTCCAGAAGGGCAACGCTCCGGTCGAGCGCAAGCTGCAGCGTCTGTTCCGCCGCGGCGATGCCTGCCGTCTGATCAAGCGCTGCAACGACTTTGGCGCCGGCGGCGTCTCGGTCGCCGTAGGCGAGCTTGCCGACGGCCTGTATGTCGACCTGGACACCGTGACCAAGAAGTACGACGGCCTAGACGGCACCGAGCTCGCTATCTCCGAGTCCCAGGAGCGCATGGCTTGCGCCGTCGCCGACGGTGACGTCGAGGAGTTCATGGGCTACGCCGCCGAGGAGAACCTGGAGGCGACCGTTATCGCCGAGGTTACCGCTGAGCCGCGCATGCGCATGGCCTGGAACGGCGTCGCTATCGTCGACCTGTCCCGCGAGTTCCTCAACTCCAACGGCGCACCCAAGCACCAGGTCGCCCACGTGTGCGCCCGTAGCGTGTGGCAGCCCAGCTGGGCCGGCACCACGCTCGCCGAGCGCATGACCTCGCTCGTCACCGACCTCAACGTCGCTTCCAACAAGGGCCTTTCCGAGCGCTTCGACTCCACCATCGGCGCCGCGACCGTGCTCATGCCCTTTGGCGGCAAGACGCAGCTCACCCCCAGCTCGGCCATGGTCGCCAAGTTCCCCGTGGACGGCGAGACCACCACGGCGAGTGCCATGGCATGGGGCTTCAACCCCTATCTGATGGAGGCCGACCAGTTTGCGGGCGCCTACCTGTCCGTGGTCGAGTCCATCGCCAAGCTCGTGGCTGCCGGCTTTGAGCACAAGCGCGCCTATCTCTCCTTCCAGGAGTACTTCGAGCGTCTGCGCACCGAGGCCGAGCGCTGGGGCAAGCCCACGGCAGCCGTCCTGGGCGCCCTCATGGCCCAAGTCGACCTGGGTGCCGGCGCCATCGGCGGCAAGGACTCCATGAGCGGTTCGTTTGAGGACGAGACCGGCGAGCTCAACGTTCCGCCGACCCTGATCAGCTTCGCCGTCGCCGTGGGCAAGGCCGCCCGCGCCGTCTCGCCCGAGTTCAAGGGCCTCACGCACCGCGTCGTCCGCATCGCCCCCGCCACCTATGGCGAGGACTACCGTCCCGAAGCCCAGCAGTTGCTCGCCGCGTTTGACGCCGTCGAGGCGCTCACTGCTACCGGCAACGCCCTGGCCATATCCACGCCCGGCTACGGCTGCGGCGCCGAGAGCCTCTTTAAGATGTGCGTCGGTAACCAGATCGGTATCGAGCTTGCCGAGGATGTAGACGTGGAGAGCCTCTTCACCCCGCTCTACGGCAGTTTTATCGTCGAGCTCGCCGAGGACGCCGAGCTGCCCGAGGTCGCCGACGGCGTTGTCGTCGAGCCCCTGGGCACCACCGTCGAGGGCTATGTCATCGACACCGGCTCCGAGGTCATCGAGCTCGCCGAGCTCCAGGAGGCCTGGGAGAGCGGCATCGAGGGCGTCTTCGCCTACCGCAGCGCCGGCGAGACCCCCGAAGTCGAGACCATCGACTTCCGCGCCAAGGATATCCACGTGTACGGCGGCGCCAAGATCGCCCGCCCGCGCGTGATCATCCCCGTGTTCCCCGGCAACAACTGCGAGTACGACAGCGCCCGCGCCTTCCGTGCCGCCGGTGCCGAGGCCGACACCTTCGTGATCAACAACCTCACGCCCGAGGCCGTCGCCGAGAGCACCCACGAGCTTGCCCGCCGCATCCGTGCAAGCCAGATCGTTATGATCCCCGGCGGCTTCTCGGGCGGCGACGAGCCCGACGGCTCTGCCAAGTTCATCACGGCGTTCTTCCGCGCTCCCGAGGTCACCGAGGCAGTCCGCGACCTGCTCAAGGCCCGCGATGGCCTGATGCTGGGCATCTGCAACGGCTTCCAGGCCCTGATCAAGCTCGGCCTGGTGCCCTACGGCGACATCGTCGACGCCACGCCCGATGCGCCCACGTTGACGTTCAACACCATCGGTCGCCACCAGAGCCGTCTGGTGCGCACCCGCATCTCGTCCAACTTGTCCCCGTGGCTGTCGCAGTGCAGCCTGGACGACCCCTACACCGTCGCCATCAGCCACGGCGAGGGCCGCTTTGTCGCCAATGACGAAGTGCTCGCCCAGCTGATCGCCAACGGCCAGGTCGCCACGCAGTACGTGGGCGAGAACGGCAAGCCCAGCATGGACCTTTCCGTCAACCCCAACGGCTCCGCACTCGCCATCGAGGGCATCACGAGCCCCGACGGCCGCGTCCTGGGCAAGATGGGCCATGCCGAGCGTCGCGGCGACAACCTGTACCGCAACGTGCCCGAGCATGTCCCCGGCGATAAGTTCATGCCGATCTTTGAGAGCGGCGTGGCCTACTTCGCTTAAACCTTTCCCATCGGGTACAATCCCTTCGGGTAACAACACCCGCCACCGGCACATCCGGTGGCGGGTTCTTTTTTGCTTCGCGCATGTAGGAAGGACATCATGGAAAGCCGCAAGCCGTATCTCGCCACCCTGCCCGGACTCATCCTGGGCTGCCTCGTCTGCTGTGCACTCTGGGGATCGGCCTTTCCCTGTATCAAGATCGGTTACGCACTCTTTGGTATCCCAGCGCACGATAGCGCCTCGCAGCTGCTCTTTGCGGGCTTGCGCTTCACGCTTGCCGGCGCCCTGGTTATCGTTGGGATGAGTGCGGCCCAACGCCGCCCCCTCATTCCGCAGGCTCGCGACATCAAGCCCATCTTTGTCTTGTCGCTCTTCCAGACTATCGGGCAGTACTTCTTTTTCTATCTGGGCCTCTCGCGCGCCAGCGCCATGTCGAGCTCCATCATCGAGGCCAGCGCCAACTTCCTCGCAATCCTCTTTGCCGCCCTGGCGTTTCGCACCGAGAAGCTCAATACGGCCAAGGTGCTTGGCTGTGCGCTGGGCTTTGCCGGCGTCGCTCTCGTCAACCTTTCGGGCGCGGATGGCACCTTTGGCTTCAGGCTCGATGGCGAGGGCTTTATCCTAGCCTCCACCGTCGCGGGTGCCCTTTCGACCTGCCTGATTGGCATCTTCTCGCGCGAGCACGACGGCGTCTTGCTTGCCGGGTGGCAGTTCTTGGTCGGCGGCCTTGTCCTCACCGCCATCGGCTTTTTGATGGGTGGCGCGCTCTCCCCCACGGCGATTGCCCCCGCCATCGCGCTCATCATCTACATGGCGCTTATCTCCGCGGTCGCCTACTCGCTGTGGTCGCGCCTGCTTGCCGTCAACCCCGTCAGCCGCGTCTCGGTCTTTGGGTTTATGAACCCCGTCTTTGGTGTGCTGCTGAGCGCGCTGCTGCTCGGCGAAGGCGCGGGCACGAGCCCCGTTACCGTCATCGTTGCCCTGCTGTTGGTCTGCGGCGGCATCATCATCGTCAACAAACCCAAAAAAGCCTAGCGAACTCACCTTTTTAGGGAGGGCATTCGCATACTTTAGCTTAATGGAGCACACTGGTTCTCGTTGATTTCGTACCGAGTCGCGGCGGCAGACGCCCGTCTTGCCGCACCGCGCCTGGGCATTATGGCCGGTGGCCCCCACAAACGCAAAAGGGGCGCACGACCATCGCAACGGTCGTGTGCCCCTTTTCCTAGCGTATCTGAACGCCAGCTTTCTTTTTCTCGGCCTTGACGCGGTAAAGCTCCGCATCGGCAGCGCGAAGTAAGTCTTGCCAGGTATCAACACTATCGCCGACCCGCGCGTAACCGATGGACATCCGCAATGCATACGGCACCTCGGCATGCGCGAGCTCGTCGTTGATTGTCGCGCACAGATGCATGATATCCCGTTCCGCCACTGCCTTTTGGAGCACCACGAACTCATCGCCACCGTAGCGTGCGATAAAGCCACCAGACGCCGAGCAGACCTCTTTGAGCGCAGCGGATATAACCTGAAGAGCATGGTCGCCCTCCACATGTCCATAGCGATCGTTAATCTGCTTAAAGCCGTCGGCGTCCATCATGAGCAGATACACATCTTCGGCCTGATCCACATTTGAGAAGAGCGACAGGATATAGGTCTCAAAACGGTTGCGATTGTTGAGGCCAGTCAACGGGTCGGTCGAGATGAGCTGCTCCTGGCAGATAATGTAGAGCAGCAACATGCTAATCATTATGCCGACACAAAGGCCAGGCACCGAGTATACGATCTGAAAGGTACCGCCCACCAGGGCCGGAATGGCGAAAAATGCCAAGGTTCGATAGATAGCCTTCGTCTGCAGGCTCTCGACCCTGCGAGATTGCACAAACGCATGCAGGGACGTATGTATAACGTAACAGTAGCTGACAATGGGCTGGATCATATAGGCAAAGCCGCGACGATACACGCCCTGCGAATCGATATAGAACAAGGCGTGCGTCCAGTAACTGGTAAAAGCCAGCACGACCACCAGAGCCGTAGGCAACGTTACAAGCACCACCCTATAGCGCGAGGTCACAAGGCGAGAGCCCTGCATCGTCTCGGAATAGATAAACCAAATGAGACACGCGATGGCAAAGAGCGAAAACGAAACCGCGTTGGAAATCCAGTTGGCAGCAATACCCAACGTGCCGTCCGCACCATCCGAAAGCGTCCAGATCATATCGAATAATATGTACGCGGCAGAGGTGTAGCCAAGCATGCTAAACAATAGCTGCAGGGTGCTCGAGAACAAGGAGCGACGACTTCGCGCGGCAAGCCCGATAAGAACAATCATGCATAGCAGGAATATCTCAATCTTGAGTGCCTTAACCACTAGACGCCATCCCTTCAATATCCGAATGGTCAGAATCGCCCAATTCGAATCAGGGCAATAAACACCCCTTTACTCCGCAGGGGTAAAGGGAATCATAGCAAAGCGCCCGAACATCACTGCAAAACAGTTTCTGTTCGGGCGCTCGGACGGCGCGAATTGCACGCCGGAATCAATTATCGGTAACGGCCGTTACTCGCCATCGATGTCGGTCGCGACGGCCTCCTCGATGGCCTCGACACCGGCAGGCGACAGGTCCTCCTTGCCCTGGCAGAACTTCTTGTCGACCCAGCCGGTCAGAATCGGAGCCATGATTGCCGTGATGATAACGGCAGTGGCGATCTGGGCGTACGCGGTGGGCGCAAGCTCGGCGTAGCGCGGCGCGACCTCGGCGAGAGCAACCGGCGTGGTCATAGCCGTGCCGGCGATGGTGGAACAAGCCACGGCAGCCTTGCCGTTACCACCGCACAGGCGCTCGAACGCAAAGGTGATGGGACCGACGACAAACAGCGTGACAAGGCCCAGCAAGATGCCGGAAATACCGCCGGTGATAAAGCTCGACAGGCTCATGGACGCGCCAAGCTGAAATCCGATGACGGCAATCGCAGGGTTGGAACCGGGAACCAGCAGGTTCTTGATAAACGGGAACAGGTTGCCCAGAACCATGCCGATAACGAGCGGCAAAATGGAGCCGATGATAGTACCGACAGGGATGTTGGCAAGACCCGAAACACCAAGGATGATCATCGTGACGGCGGGGCCGGCCGTAAAGAACAGGATACCGACGGCGCCCTGCTCGGACTCATCGCCGAACTCGCCCATGATGCCCGTATAGAGCGCCATGTTGCAAAACGTAATGCCGCCGATGATAGACACGGAGCTCAGACCCAGGAAGTTGTCGTTAAAGAAATATGCCACGCCTAGGCCGAGAGCCGCTGCGACGACCAGCTTGGGAATCAGCACGACGATACCGGTCTTGATGGCGCCCGGCGTGGACTTAAAGCTGATGCCGGCGCCCACGAACAGCAGGATCGCGGCGACGATGGTATTGGAGCCACCGCGGCAGGCAGCCGTAAAGAAGCCGCCGATCTCAAAAACCTGCGGGCAGAAGGTGTTGAGCAAAAGACCGACGATCATCGGATAGATCATGATGTCGCCCGGGATGCGCGGAACCTTGAATTTCTTTTGCTCGTTGGCAGTCGCTTCCTGTGCCATGAAACCCCCATTTCCGCTGACGCGGAACAAAAGCCCACGTCATGCTTTGCTACAGTAAAGTTTGACCATGGTACCAGAAGAAATAGACCAGCTCGGTGAAAAATTCGACAAGTTGGGATGGAACGAGATTCGGCGCCCGCGACGCCACCCCTATATAAGGCTCAAGACGATATAGAGTACGATGCCCGAGACGCAGCACCACAGCATCGATTTTGTCTTGACCGCCACGACCACGACGCCGGCGGCCGCAATCCAGGGAACCAAGGCAGGCCAGAGTCCCGCGTCGAACGCGCCGGGGCTCACCAAGTCGTTGGCGACCAGCGCGGCAAAGGCAGCGGGCGGGATATAGCCCAGGGCCTCGGTAATACGGGGCGACAGGGTCCGCCCGCGCAAGGCGAACGCCGGCGCGATGCGAAAGAACACGATAGCAGCCCACGACGACAGCCACAGAACCAAGAACTCGTTAACGGGCATCGCGGGCACCTCTTCCGTCAAATACAGCATCGCACGCCAACGCAATGGCAATGCCGGCCACGACGCTTGCCGGCACGGCAATATTCGTGAGGCCCAAGAACTTGCATATGGCGACAGACACCGCAGCCATAACAGCAGCCACGACATTGCCGCGCGACAGCCGCTGCGAAAAGAGCAGGCAGATAAAGAGTGAGGTGCAGACAAAGGCTGCAATGGCGGTGGGAACATCGACAACGGCGCCGACGATGGCGCCCGTCGTACACGAAACGCCCCATGTTGCGATAAGGATCACGTTGAGCACGAAGGACTCACGCGGGCCCCAATCCTCCCCTTCAACCAACTTGGCAAGCGAGATGCCGTATGCCTCCTCGGTAAGTGTCGCGGCAACAGCCAGCGTCTGACACTTCGAGGCACCCGTCAGATGCGGCGCGATCGATGCCGAGTAAAGCGCAAAACGCGAGGAGACGGCGGCGACGCTCGCGACGATCGATGCTGCAGGCACACCCGCCAGCCACAGGTTGCAGATCATAAACTGCCCGCTGCCCGTCACAAACGTGCTGCTCAGAGCAAAGACCATCCAGGGCTCCATTCCCGTCTGCCCCATGATCATTCCGCACGGCGCGCCTATTGCAACATAGGTAAGCATCACCGGCCAGACGGTTCTAACGATTTTGAGCACCATACGCTTCTCACCCTGACAAGGTCTCCGAGCCGCATGTAGCGATACGGCAGAATCATCATCCGACAGCAACCGAGTTCACCTACAATTGCCACCGGATCGAAAGACACAACTTTTTAGGAAGTCATTATGACAGCTATCGATCGAGACCGGGCGCGCGGCCTTCAAAAGCTACACCGATGCCTACGACGCCACCAACCCACGCATCGCGCTCAAAATCGAGCATACGTACCACGTGGCCGAGGCATGCGACGCCGTAGCGCGCGAGCAGGGCTGGTCGTCAGAAGATATTGACCTGGCATGGCTTTGCGGCCTGCTACACGATATGGGCCGCTTTGAGCAGCTGCGACGCTGGGACACCTTTAAGGACGCCGAGAGCATGAGCCATGCGGCGCTGGGCATCGAGGTCCTCTTTGGCGAGAATCCCGCCGATGCACCCGCCACGACAAACATCCGTGACTTTATCGAAACCGGTGCACATGACGAGCTCATCCGAGCGAGCATCGCCTATCACAGCGACTTTCGCCTGCCGGCACTACTCGACGAGCGTACACGGTGCTTCTGCGATATCGTGCGCGATGGTGACAAGATCGACATTATGCGCACCATCGCCGACAGCACCGTCGACACCATCCTCAAGGTGGACGAGAAGACGTTTCTCGGCAGCCGTTTCTCGTCGCCGACACTTGCCGCCTTTGACGAGCACCGCTGCGTCGCACGCGATGAACGCAACGAGCCCGCAGACTACCTGGTGGGACTCATCTGCTTTATGTTTGAGCTCGTCTATCCAGCAAGCCGCGCGCTGGCGCGCGAACAGGGCGATATCCACCGCCTGCTCGACGCGCCCTTTGGCATTACGCGGCCCTTTACCGACCCCGCCACGCAGGCGACTTGGAGCCGCCTTAAGGACGAGATGCGCGACTGGCTGGCGCGCGCCTAGCGCTCAAGCTGGGCCAGCAGTTCCTCGACGACCTCGACGGCATCGCCGACAACCTTGTACTGGGCAGCACCAAAGATGGGGGCATCCGGGTCCTCGTTGATGGCGATAATGCACTCTGCCCCACCGATGCCGGCAAGATGCTGGATGGCGCCCGAAACACCGATACTCACGAGAAGCTTGGGCGAAACCGATACGCCGGTCTGGCCAATCTGATGGCGATACTCCAACCAGCCGGCCTCCACGACAGGTCGCGTGCAACCAAGCTCGGCTCCCAGAGCCTCGGCGAGCCTTCGCATCAGGGGCAGATTCTTCTTGGAGCCAATGCCGCGGCCCACCACGACCAAGCGTTCGGCATCGGCGATCGAGGCCTGCTGCCTCCACTCCTCGGCGGGAATCGAGATCTCGACACGAGCCTTAGCATCATCCGCAAGCGATATCTGGGTGATCGTGCCGGAGCGGTCGTAGTCAAAGTCGGGCGCCTTAAAGATGCCGGGACGAACCGTTGCCATCTGGGGACGATGATTGGGGCAGACGATGGTGGCCATCAGGTTGCCGCCAAACGCCGGACGCGTCTGTTGCAGCAGTCCCGTCTCCGTATCCATCGAAAGTACGGTGCAGTCAGCCGTAAGGCCCGTCTGCAAGCGCACGGCAACGCCGGGTGCCAGTTCGCGGCCAAAAGCGGTCGCACCGTATAGGATGGCCTCGGGTTTGCGTTTGGCTACCAAATCGCAGATCAAGCGGGCGTAGACCTCCGCATCGTTTTGGCGCAGGCGCTCGTCGCGACAGGCCAGGACTTCGTCGGCGCCCGCGCAAACCAGATGCTCCAGGTCGCCGAGAGAACCCTCGGGACCCATACCGATCAGTGCCACCAGACGGCAGTCGCGAGCATCGGCAAGCTCGCGGCCCTTGCCCATAAGCTCATAGGCAACGGGAGTCACCGTATCGTGCTCGTCGGTCTGCGCGAATACCCAAATGTCTCGATATGCATCAAGGTCCACCGCACCAGCGGCCTCGTCACGCTCGATCGAGATAGCGTTGACAGGGCAGGCGTCGACGCACCCACCGCATAGGATGCAGCCGTCGGTTACGCGGGCGCATCGGCTGGGTCGCTCGCCTTCCACTACGATGCCGCCCGAGGCACAGGCGCGAACGCAGCGACCGCAGCCGATACAGGCTTCGCTATCGATAATCAGTCCGCTCATCTATGCCATCCCCTCGATAATCTTGGCAAGCTTTGCCGCCTGCTCGGACGCCGTCCCCTCAACGGCCTCGCACGTTTGGTCACGGTCGGGCACAAACGAGCGCACGACCTGTGTCGGCGACCCGGCAAGACCGCAACGCGCGGGGTCGGCGTTCACGTCGGCGGCACTGACCACGCGCACGTCCGCCTCCTCCGCCGCGCGAATACCGGCAATACTCGGCATACGCAACTGGCCAATCTCCTTGGCAGTCGTCATCGCGCACGGCATCTCAAGATAGACCGTCTCCTCGCCGGCATCGCAACCGTGAACGAGCGAAAGCGCACCGCACGTCGTAAAACCTGCGCTCTGCACGCAGCTCACATCGGTCACGCAGGGAATCTCAAAGGCGCCGGCAAGCTCGGGGCCAATCTGGGCCGTATCGCCATCCACCGCCATCTTGCCGCAGATGAGCAGGTCGAAGTCCTCGTCGAGCGCTTCGATGCCGCACTTGAGGGCATAGGTGGTTGCCAGGGTATCGGCGCCCGCAAAGGCTCGGTCGGTCAGCAGCAGCGCGTCGTCGGCGCCTCGAGCGATGCAGTCGCGCAGCAGCGATTCGGTCGCGGGGATGCCCATCGACACCACCGTCACGCGCACGTCCATGCCAAAGCCGATAAAGTCGTCCTTCAGCGCCAGCGCGCATTCCAAAGCGCTCGCATCAAAGGGATTAATGACCGCCTGCTTGCCATCGCGCACGATGGTATTGGTCTTGGGGTCCATCTTGACCTCGGTGCTGCCCGGCACGGCCTTGACGCACACCACCATATGGAAATCGCTCATCTTCACGCACCCCCTTTCTGGACGAGCTCATCCAAGAGCTTCTCCGAAAACAGGTTACCGCGGCCCAGCTGCCCGGCAGGATCGAGCTGGAGCTTAAGCCGTGCCGACTCGACCATGGCCTCGTGACCGTACATCGTCTCCAAGAAGCCCGCCTTGATCTTGCCGACACCGTGTTCGGCGGAGACGGCGCCGCCCATGACCGTGACCTCGGAAGCCCACCGGGCAAAGAGTTCTCCGCCGCGGCGGTATTCCTGCGCATCGCGCGGCAGAATGTTCACATGCAGATGGTTGTTACCGATGTGCCCCCAGGCGGCAGATTCAAGCCCACTTTCGGCCAACGTGCGGCGATAAAGGGCGATGACATCGGCCAAGCGTGCATTGGGCACCGACATGTCCGAGCCCAGTTTGGTGATGGCGGGATCCGTGCGGCGGCGCTCGTCGATGAGCATGTTGACGCTCTCGGGCACCGCATGGCGGAAGAACCGCTGGCATTCGCGATCGACCTCGGTGCGCGCAACCCAGGTCGCGTCGTCGCGGCCACCCGCAAGCTCCAGTACCCACCCCAAGTGATACAGCTCCTCAGTCGCCTGAACTTCGTCGTCGCAGTCGAGCTCCACGTAGACACAGACCTTGGCCTCTTTGTCGAGCGCCGGCAGCGAGGCAAACGCCGTCGACTGCTCGCGCTGGCGACGTAGAATATCCAGGGCGCCAGCGTCGAAGTACTCGATGGCAGCCGCATGGGACAGGACGGGACGCACGGAATCGGTGAAGGACACGGCCTTGTCTTCGCTGTCAAAGAAACAGCTCACGCCCCAAACGACCGCAGGCGCCGCCTGCAGGGCAATCTCGAGCTCGGTGATGACGCCGATTGTGCCACACGCACCGATAAACAATTCGATGGCATCCATATCGTCAGCAACGAAATAGCCCGAAGCATTTTTGGTCTTGGGCATGGTGTAGTCGGGAAGGTCAAGCTCGAGTGCACGGCCCACTGCCGTCACGAGCGACAGGTGGCGGCCCTGGGCAAAAGCCTCGCCGCGCCGAAGCTCAAGCAAATCACCATCAGCCAGCGCGACGTGGAGTCCCGTGATATGCGGGCGCATGGGGCCGTAGGCGTAGCTGCGGGCACCGGAGGCGTTACATGCCGCCATGCCGCCCAGACAGGCAGACGCCTCGGTGGGATCGGTGGGAAAGAACTGCTCGGGGGCCTCTTGAAACTCATCGTAGGCCTTAAGCGATGCCTGGTCCCAACCAGCGGTCGGCAGCACCTTCTTGCTCAGCTGCTTGCGCAGCTCCGAGAGCACAACGCCCGGCTCCACGCGCAGCAAAAATTGGCCTTGTTCATCGCGGCGAAGGCCCAAGTAGCGATTCATACGGGAAGTATTGAGGATATGCCCGCCGTGGGGCACGGCACCGGCGGCAAGGCCGGTTCGGGCGCCCTGAACCGTTACCGGGACACGCTCGGCATGGAGCTTTTCCAAAATGGCACGGACCTCGTCTTCCGTTGTCGGAAACGAGATGCTCGATGCTTCGCCCGATGCGCGAGATTCATCGCGGCCATACTCTTCGAACTCGTCGGTGAAGGGTTTGATGGTTACAGACACGCGAACTCCCCCTTTAGCTAACTACAGTGTTTGCAGGGAGATGTTACCGCATCGTTTCGTCGACGTGTTCGAGACCGTCTCCATAATTGGCGATTTTTACGTTCGTGCAATTCGGCGAGCGGCTGGATTTCCTCGGCAGACGATGCTTTTAACACATATGGCCCCGCCGTCACTGACCGCGCGATTGCCGCTCGAAAAAAGTTGGAGTATTTTTTGCCGCCTTTTACCTGCGGAGACGCCAATCCGTCAAGCATTTGGTCAGCAATTGGTCAAGTAACGGCTGATACGGTCGGCATCGACAGCCAAAACCGACAGAAGTTTTGGCCCCAGAAGCAGGGAGGTTCCCATGGCATATTACTGGCCCCAGTACGGCATCGCCATCGAAGTCGACGACGATCCCCATCTCCTGCCTTTCGACGAAGAGGCATTCCCCGATACGACGGTCTACCACGTTACCACCGATGTGATCTGCGACCCCGAGTCGTTCTCGGCGCTCGCCCACCGCATCGCGCATATCCACGACATCGAGCTCCCTCCCGACTTCGACGAGCTTGTCTACTCACGCCGCCTGATGCTTCACATGCTCTTTGGAGCGAACCCGTCCACCTTTGCGCGCATCTATACCGCCAAGGATGCCGCATGAGCGCGAAGAAGCCACCCCACTTTGCAGGCCTGGGTCGTCGCAAGAAGCTCATCGTTGCCTGCTTGGCCATCGTCTGTGCCCTTGTCGCCGTAGGACTATACGCTTGGCAGTCGCAGCCCGTACCCGAGGCGGGCGCTTCGGTTACGACGGCCGAGGGCAAAACGCGTCAGGAAATCCAAGATGAGCTCGACGCCATAGTCCGCGACAACATGATGACGATTTCGGTCGCACCGGTCGCTCAGCTGCAGGAGGACGGCAAGCTGCGCGTCAACGTGCAAAACGTCCAAGACAATAAATTTCCCCAGCGATTCCGCGTCATCCAAAACGACGAGACCACGTACGAATCCGGTGTGGTCGAGACCGGCAAGACAATCGAAACGTGCCCCGCCGGCGACATCAAAGAAGGCGAGGCGTACATCGAGATCCAGGCACTCGATGCCAAGACCCTCGACAGCCACGGCAATCCGACACGTGTCAAGGTGCGGGTTGAGCAAGCCGAGAACTAGCTTTTCCGGCCGACGCAGCACCGCACGCAATTCACCAGCATTCGTCCAATCATCGCGGGGACGGCCCGCGGCGAATAGAAAGGAACGACCATGGACATCACCAGGAACATGAACGGAGCCAGAGCGCTCGTCGTGGGCGCGGGGCTCGCGCTCGCGCTCGCAATGGGCGCCGCCCCGACGCCAGCTATGGCGGCCGGGCGCGTTGGAACCACGAAAGTAATGGTCAGGACCGAGATCGACAACGTTGAGTTCAAAGTTCCGACGGTTATTCCCTTCGTCGCCAAGGCCGACGGCACGCTTCAGGGCCCCTCAGAAGACGCGACCACCATCGACAATCATTCGGCCTACGGCATCCATGTCACCAACATGAAGATCGACGCCATGAACACCTGGACCATTGCTGCCGACGCCAAAGCCGGAACCGCACAGAACTCCATCGACTTTAAGGTCGGCCCCGACGGCGCACTCCAGAACGCCAGCGCCGCAATGCAGGAGACGGGCCTCGATCTTTCCAAGAACGCAGCCTTCGACATGGGCTACCAGGGCATTGCCGGCGGCACGGACAAAATTAAGCTCAAGACAAGCGGAAACGTCGCCCGCGTCACGCGCGACATCTTCCGCGTAACCGGCGAAGGCGATCAGGTTGCAACGATCACCTGGACGGTCGAGCCCGGTGCGCACACGGCATAAGGCCGTCGCCCTGGCCGCCGCCGTCAGCATCCTAGCGTTTGGGCCAGCCATGGCCTTTGCCCAGCAAGAACAGGCGCAGGCCGCCACGCAAGTGACGGTCGACCTCTCGGAGCTCGACCGCAGCGACCGCGAGGAACCGTTGGCGCAGACAGGCGACAAACGATGGCTCTTGGCAGCAGGCGCCGCAGCAGCAGGCGCGGGAACCGCCGGCCTCGGTCTGCACATCAAACACAGCCAGAAACAAAACATGAACAGGCCGCACTAAATTAGCTAAGGAGACCCCATGGCATCGAAGAACCTTTTGCCCGTCGTCGCACTCTGCGGCGCGCTCGCAACCGGAACGCCTGTCGCCGCTTGGGCGACTCCTGTCATGGCAGACTCCTTACCAGCGGCCCTAAGCTCCGCACCAAATCCGTCGAGCGCCATTGCGTGCAAGCGTTTTTCGATCGCACAGGCCGCAATCTCAACCTCGGGATGCCTTCGTCGTAATACGGACGGCTCGATAGTCGTGGATATCAATCGTTCGAACAAGGCAAACGGCTCCCAGGCGGGGTGCGCCGTCTGCACGTGGCGCTCGGTTGCGCTCGATGCAGATGGCGATCCATGCAATTTAGAGCTGCGCATCGACATCGCTTCGGTCGATGACTCGGCGAACGGAGCGAAGGTCGCCTTCGACGATACGTTTTTTGAGAAAGGAGGCGGTATATGTCTGGGCTGCGCCGCCGCGAATGCAGACGACACGCAGCCCACCCTCTCATTCACGGCATCGTTGCGGCTGACCAAAGCCGGTACCGATGCCATCGCGGCGGGAGAAGCGTCTCTGCTGTTCTACGCCGTCAGTACCAAAGACACAGACGCTCATTTCGAGAAGCCAGCCGGATCACTCAGCCTTACACGAGGGATAGAGGCAGGCCCTATTGAAATCGATGCCCGCGCGCAAAGCAGGCAACGCATTCTTGCCGACCCGGCGCTTCTCGAAATGGAGTGGAACGGATCCGGAGCCATCGGAATTCTCCCCTCCGCGTTTGACGCCAAGACGCTCCCCCCAAACGACGAACCCATCAACGCAACCATACAAGAAGAGAGCGCGGACAAAGAAGCAGGTGCGGGCGACACGCCGTCGCCGACAAACAGCGTCCCAGCTTCTTTCGAAGCGCCGAATGAGCCCGCTGCCGATCCAAACGATCCCGAGTTCGCGGACAGTCTGGGGCTTGCTGATCCTCAAGAGATCGATGAAGGCAACTGCTGCGTGCTTGCCGCGCTCGACCACACAGAGGTCGTCGACGCTGCGAACATCGAAGTTGCCGCCGCCAATCAGCCCGTCCGCAAGTCAGCCATCATCGCATTTCCTGAATCCATCGAAGTCGTCTTTTTGCCATCGGGCGAGGTCGTGGCCCCAACACTGCTCACCTTGTTGGGCGCCAAGAATACTCGAAACGAAATTAAAAAGGTCACGGTTGTCGACCCTGCAACCACCGCCAAGCTGCGATTATACGCCGTTGCTCCAGACGGAGGCAAGACCTTAGAATTCGATGGTGACACACTCCTAGCCTGGCGACGTCTGGACATTATGCAAGACGTCTCGTATCAGATCGAACTCGAAGGGTTTGATCGTGCCCGCGATGCCAATATCATTGCCGCGGCTATTGAATCCCCACAGCGGCTTATGACACTGCGCTTTGAATACTATCCCTATGTCCCGACAACCACCTGAGGCTTAAATGCTGCGCGTCGTTGCTAATGCCACTTATATAACGTATTAGATGAGTCGCGATGTACCTCGCATTCCACTCTGCTACGATTGCCACGTTGGCATCAATACGGGAGGGCTCATGCCGGGCTTGGGAACAATCATCAACGTTGTGCTTTTGATTGCGGGCGGTCTTTTGGGATTAGCGGGCGGCCGCTTCATTACACCGCGCATCCAAGACACGCTCATGAAAGCATCGGGGCTGTGCGTCCTGTTTATCGGCCTTGGCGGCACCATGCAAAAGATGCTCCTTATCGATGGGAAGGCGCTGGCGACCACCGGTACCACCATGCTCATCGTCTCATTTGCGGTCGGTTCGCTCATCGGCGAGGCCGTCAACTTGGAAGCCGCCATCGAGAACCTTGGCGAATGGCTCAAGCGCAAGACTGGCAGTGAGGGCGATAACGAGTTCACCAACGCTTTTGTCTCGACTTCACTCACCGTGTGCATTGGCGCCATGGCCATTGTGGGATCGATCCAGGACGGCCTGCTCGGCGACTGGTCAACGCTTGCCCTCAAGGGCGCACTGGACTGCATCATCGTCTGCACCATGACGGCCTCGCTTGGCCGCGGCTGCATCTTCTCGGCCCTGCCCGTCGCCGTGTTCCAGGGGACGATCACGTTGTTTGCCGGCGCGCTCTCCCCCATCATGACCACAGCGGCCCTCAACAGCCTTTCGCTCGTAGGCTCCATGCTCATCTTCTGCGTCGGCGTCAACCTCATCCGTCCTCAGACCTTCCGTACGGCCAATATGCTTCCCTCCGTCGTCATCGCCGTCATCTACGCCCTCCTGTTCTAAATCTATCTACGCAGCAGTATCTCGAACACCTGTTTGATGCTGTGCTATGATATGAGGTCACCGAAGCTGCGTTAGGAGAGGAGAAGCGGTGGCCGACCAGGACATCAAAATGCTCATCGAGCGCATTATGGCCGAGGCTCGGACCCATCAGTCCGCCCGTTTCTCAAACGAAATCTACGCAGACGAGCCGATTCTCAAAACCGGCCGACAGATGCAGAATTTCCTCCCCGACCAGTACCGCAAAATGCGCGAGATATCGCGCTGGCAGGATGACCCCAAGGGCGGTGCGGGCCGCTGGCTTTCGGAAGCCGAGCTTTTTTACCGCCAGGGCCTGCTGATGGCCGACTTTGAGGACGACTGTCCCTACAACGGCACCTTTAAGTCGTACTTTCCCACCTACAACGCCATGAGCGACCGGCAGCTGCGCGGCTACTTTACCTGGCGTGCCCAAGTGCGCCGCGGAACCGTCGAGGAAACGTCTACGTCCTTTGCCTTCCTGTATCTCTATGAGCTGATCTGCGGCATCGGCGTTGATGACCCGCTCGATGGCTTTAGCAAGATCAAGGCCTTTTGGGATGCCTACCGTGCCTTCGAGCCCGGCATCGACCGGTTTGCACGCGTGTGGTTGCAGGACTACGCCGTGTTCCACGGGCTCGACCCCAAGCTGCTTCGCGACTCTAAAACCGTCATGTTCGATAACGCCCTTATCGAGCTGCGGCGCGCGGCTCGAGACCTTGTACCAGCACAGGCACCGTCCGGCCAGACCCCTAAGCGTCGCAAAACCTCCGAGCCCACGCTCCCCCTTCCGCCCGACGAGGCAGGCGAGGAGCGACTCATGACCGCTATAAACGCCCTCTCCACGTACAACCTGAATAACTCACGGCTCGACCGTTCCCACCATCGCGACCTGCGCCACGTGGCATGCGCCGTGTATGTCCGTATGGCGCGCTACTATGACACGCACCGAAAGACCGGCATCGTAGCGAGCTTGTTTGGGGAGGAGACGGCCATGCCCTACACCATGTTTGCCTCGGCCGTATTCTTTGCGCCCGAGCGCCACGAGGACTGCGAATACCGCCTGGATCCTATCCATATCTACCGTTGCCAAAACGGCTTTTGGGAATGCATGCGTATCCACGGCAGCAGGCAAAAGAGCAGCAAACTCGGCGAAATGATGCGCGCCTGCGACCAACGCCTACGCCTGGCGCTGGACCCCGCCCACCCCCTAAAGGAGGAGAAGGTCCCCAAATATCTGACCAAGATCATCGATGACGAGATCGTGGCATGGCTTTCGTGGGATGCCGCGCACCAGCCCGTCAAGATCGATATCGATTTGAGTCAGCTGGGACACATTCGGAGCGCCGCCGCACAAACGCGTGAGGCGCTTTTGATCGATGAGGAGCGCGAGGACGATGTGCTCGCAGAGGTCGATACGGTGGACTCCGAGCAGCCGAAAGCCGAGCCCGCAGCAGACGCGTTTGTCGAGCCGGTCACGGCGGCCGCAGAGCAGGACGAGGCCGACGAGCCAACCATTTCCACCGAACAGTTTGGTGTCGTGGCGCCGCTTCTTGCGCCGACGCCCCCGCGCGCAGCGGCTGCGCCCACTGACGCCGCGAGCGAACTCGCACCCGCCGCAACCGCGTATCTGCGCGCACTGCTCGAGCAGAACGCAGCGCAAGCGACATCGGCAGTGGCGCACTCGGGCCAGAGCGAGGACATGCTCGTCGATAGCATCAACGAGGCGCTCTTTGACCTGGTGGGTGACACCGTAATTGAATTTGGCGCGGCAGGACCGCAAATTATCGAGGACTACGAAGCAGACGTGAGAGGATACCTAGACTATGAGTGATACCGCATCCGCAGCACCCCGCGTGCCCAAGCGCGTCGCCGCCGTCATTCTCAACTCGCTCAAGGGCGGCGTGGTCCCGCGCATCGGCCTTCCCTACATCACCGTAGGGCGCGAGGTCGAAATCCGCGCCCTGCTCACCGACCTGAGCCTCATCGCCGACGGCGGCGCGAGCTTCCGCTTTCTGGTCGGTCGCTACGGAGCCGGCAAGAGCTTTTTGCTCCAGACCATCCGCACGCACGCCATGGGCGAGGGATTCGTCGTCGCCGATGCCGACCTGTCACCCGAGCGCCGCCTACAGGGCGGCCAGGGGCAGGGCCTTGCCACCTACCGCGAGCTCATCCGCAACATATCGACTAAAACGCGCCCCGAGGGCGGTGCGCTCAACCTAATCCTCGATCGCTGGGTCGCCTCGTGTGCCGATGCCGATGAGTCTGCCGTCAATGCCCAACTGGCCCCGCTCGAGGAAATGGTCCACGGCTTCGACTTCGCCCGTATGCTCCGCCGCTACCGCGCGGCCGTATCCGAGGGCGACGAAGAAGCTATGAGCCGCGTGACCAAATGGATTCGCGGCGAGTACCGCACCAAGAGTGAGGCACGCGCCGAGCTGGGCTCCTCGACCATCATCAGCGATGACGACTGGTACGACTACGTTAAGCTCATTGCGCGCTTTTTGGTCTGCGGCGGCTACAAGGGCATGCTGGTGCTCATCGACGAGCTCGTGAATCTGTATAAGATTCCCAACGCCATCACGCGCCAATACAACTACGAGAAGATCCTAACCATGTACAACGACACGCTCCAGGGCAAGGCGCAGTACCTGGGCATGATCATGGGCGGCACGCCAACCTCCATCGAAGACCGGCGCCGCGGTGTGTTCTCCTACGAGGCCCTGCGCAGCCGACTCGCTCAGGGCCGCTTTGCGCGCGAGGACCTTAAGGACATGCTCGCGCCCATCATCCGTCTGCAGCCACTCACCTACGAGGAGCTGCTGGTGCTCATCGAAAAACTCATGCAGATCCATGCCGGCTACTTTGGCTGGACGCCCACGCTTACCGAGAACGACTTGGTGGACTTCCTCAAGATTGAGTTTGGCCGCGTGGGAGCCGACACGCATCTGACGCCGCGTGAGGTCATTCGTGACTTTATCGAGCTGCTCGACATCCTATGCCAAAACCCCGACGCCAACGTGGCCGAGCTACTGCAAAGCGTCGGCGGCGACGCGCTGGCGCCGGCAACAGCAACAGGCGACACCGGCACCGCAAGCGGCGACCGCAATTTCGCCGAATTCACCATCTAACCTGCCAAAAAGGGACAGGTTTATTTTGGCAGGCTTTATCTGGGCAAACGTCGAGGCAGTAATGCAGCAAGCCACTGCCCACCGCGTTGAGAGATTCGTTTTTGAAAGGAGGCCCCGTGAACGCCTTTGACCGCTACGCCCCGTTTATCCAAGACTTCATCTACTCCCACGATTGGGAGAGTCTACGCTCCATCCAGGTTGCAGCAGCTGATGCCATCTTTAACACTCAGGACAATGTGCTCCTGACGGCATCCACGGCTTCCGGCAAAACCGAGGCAGCCTTCTTTCCCATCCTGACCGAGTTTTGGGAGAACCCGCCCGCGAGCGTTGGCGCCCTCTACATCGGCCCCCTCAAGGCACTCATCAATGATCAGTTCGTCCGCCTCAACGACCTGTGCGAAGAGGCCGATATCCCCGTCTGGCACTGGCATGGCGATGTTTCGCAGTCGCACAAGGCTAAGCTCATCAAAAAACCGAGCGGTATCTTGCAGATTACGCCCGAGTCGCTCGAGGCGCTCCTGATCCATAAGCACATGGCAATCCCTCGTATGTTCTGCGACCTGCGCTATGTGGTTATCGACGAGGTTCATTCGCTCATGCGCGGCGACCGCGGCGGTCAGACGCTCTGCCTTATCGAGCGCCTCTCGCGCATGGCGGGCGTGCAGCCCCGCCGCATCGGCCTTTCTGCCACCATCGGCGACCCCGAGCGCACGGGCGCCTTTCTCTCACAGGGAACAGGACGCGATTGCATCATCCCCCGCTTTGAGGAACCGCGCCGCGTGTGGCGCATCTCCATGGAGCACTTCTACAACTCGGGTCCCCAGGCACAGCAGCGGGGATTCGAGAGCACGGGTCCACAAGAAGCCGAGATGCTTGCTTGCGAGCGTATTGAGCCGGCGGCGCCCGCGGCGCTGCCGGCTGGCGCCCAAGACGTGCGCCACAGCGGACAGCTTACACAGGAGGAACGCCGTCAACGTCGTGAGCGGGCACGGGGCAAGGCCGCTCCCAAAGACCGTCGCACTTCTTCGGCCCCCGAGGGCGAAGTCGATATCCCCCGGGCCGATGAGCAGGCGCTCCTCAACCCCACCGACACCGCGCCCGAAAACGCCGATCCCGGCATGGGCTATATCTTTGAACACACCCGCGGGCGCAAGTGCCTGGTCTTTGCCAACTCGCGCGAGGAGGCAGAGGCCGTGTGCTCCATGCTGCGCAGCTACTGCGAGAGCCGGCACGAGCCCGACCGTTTTCTCATCCACCATGGCAATCTTTCGGCATCGCTGCGCGAAACGGCCGAGGAACTCATGCGCGATGAGGAGCAGGCACAGACAACCGTCACCACCTCCACGCTGGAACTCGGTATCGATATCGGCCGTCTGGAGCGTGCGTTTCAGATCGACGCGCCGTTTACCGTCAGCTCCTTTTTGCAGCGAATGGGCCGCACGGGGCGCCGCGATCTTCCGCCCGAGATGTGGTTTGTCATGCGCGAGGAGGAACCCGAGCCGCGCACGATGATGCCCGAGACCATTCCGTGGAAGCTCCTGCAGGGCATCGCGCTCGTACAACTCTATCGCGAGGAAAAGTGGGTCGAGCCGCCCGAGCTCGATCGACTCCCCTACAGCCTGCTCTACCACCAGACTATGTCGACGCTTGCCAGCACCGGCGAACTCACGCCGGCAGAGCTTGCCCAGCGCGTGCTCACACTCAGCTATTTCCATCGCATCTCGGCCGATGACTATCGCGTGTTGCTGCGTCACCTCATTAAGATCGACCATATCCAAGTCACCGAGGGCGGCGGGCTCATCGTGGGTCTCGCGGGCGAGCGCATCATCAACAACTTTAAGTTCTACGCCGTGTTCCAGGAAAACGAGGAGTTCACCGTTCGCAGCGAATCGGCCGAGCTGGGCACGATTGTCAACCCGCCCCCGCCCGGTGAGCGCATTGCCATCGCCGGCCATTGCTGGATTGTCGAGGAAGTGGACTGGAAGCGTCACACCGTCTTTGCCACGCAGGTCAAGGGCCGGGTGCCGGCCTACTTTGGCGACTGCCCCGGCGACATCAATACACACGTACTCGAGCGTATGCGCAAGGCGCTCAACGAGCACGCGGCGTATCCGTACCTGATGGGTAACGCGCGGGCCCGTCTGGCGCAGGCTCGCCATACGGCCGAGATTTCGGGCGCGGGAACTAAGCCGCTCATCAACCTGGGTGGCGACACCTGGGTGCTCTTCCCCTGGTTGGGCAGCTACGCCTTTTTGGCGCTCGAGCGCATGCTCAAGATTAAATGCGCCGCTGAGTTGGGCCTTCGCGGACTCGACCCGTCACGCCCGTACTTTATGCAGTTTAAGATGAAGGCCGACGAGGAGACGTTCTTTGAAGTGCTCGCCGCCGAAGCCGAGAAAGACTTCGACCCCATCGACCTCGTCTATCCCGGCGAGGTGCCTTACTTTGATCGGTACGACGAATTCGTTCCAGAAGAGCTCGTGCGCAAAGGCTTTGCCGAAGGCGTGCTCGACATCGAAGACATGAAGCAGCGCGTTCTCGGCTGGCGCGACCACGCCTAAGACCAGTCTTTTTGGGACGGGGAGACCTATTTGTCGTGAAGAACGGTGCCGAGGAAGTCGGTGTCGAAGGGCACGGCTTCGGCAAAGGCGTAGTTGCCGTCGCTGGCGATGAGCAGGTAGTTCTCCTCGCCGCCGAACTCTGCATCGCCACATGGGACCACCCAAGAATGGTCGAACACCTCAAGCGCCGTGGCGGCACAGTCGCGCAGGAACGTCACATCGCTCCCCTCGTTTGCACTCACGATATTGGCAACGTAGACGCCACCGACATTTAGGCTGCCCCGCACCAAACGCAATGCCTCAACCGTCGCCAGCTCGCGTACGGGCTCGGCACCGCCAAAGCAATCGCTCACGACCACGTCGTAGCGACGATGGCCCACGCTCGTCACACCCAAATACGAGCGAGCCTCAGCGGTTATCACCCGCAGGCGATCGCCCGCCGCGCGCTCCAGCTCGTCTAGGTAGAACCAGCGGCGCGCCAGGCGCGTAATCTCTCCGTCATACTCGATGACGTCCATGCGCAAGCCCTCGTGCGACATCAGCGCGAACTTAGGATAGGCAAACCCGCCGCCACCCAGCACAAGCATGCGGTTGATGCCGTGACCATAAGCATCGTGCATCGCATCCTCGGACTCAAACACGTCGTCAAACGCACGATAGTACGCAAAGACGGGCTCCGCCCAACGCTCACCAACGTAGCTTGCGCTTTGGTAGACGCCGCCTTGCACCAACACGCGAATCTCATCGCCGTCCCCATCGTGCACGCGTTTCACACGCGCCAACCCATTGCGGGTTCGCGCAACCTGCAGACAGGCAGCACGAACAGCGACGGCGGCCGCACCAAGCGCCGCGGCTCCCAGGGCAACGCCGGCAACGACGCCAGCAGAAACACTCGGCTTGTTCATCTAGAGCTCCTTTTGCAGATAGAGTCCATGATCGTAAAAACCCAAATGGCGATAGTACTCGCGCGTACCAATCGCGCTGATCACGTTGATGCGCGTATAACCCGCATCCCGGGCAATCTCGCACGCACGCTCTACGAGCAGACGCCCCAACCCATGGTGCTGGGCCGCCTGGCCTTGATACCCCACGCGCGCCGCCATGCCATACACGTGTACCTCGCGAATCATCGCCTCGTCCGGCATCGTCAGCAACTCGTCCGCATGCGCGGCAACAAACGAATGGTCGGGCAGCGACAACCGCAAAAAGCCCGCGATCTTGCCCTGCGGCGTCACCC
The DNA here is from genome assembly GCA_902468085.1 of uncultured Collinsella sp. Lineage (GTDB taxonomy): Bacteria > Actinomycetota > Coriobacteriia > Coriobacteriales > Coriobacteriaceae > Collinsella. The sequence goes on along the minus strand of CABQXN010000005.1, from coordinate 35,987 downwards.
ACTGCAAAAAGCACTCGTGCGTCACCGGCGTCTCGTACGCCACCTCCTCATCAAGAGATAGCTCATCCAAGTCGGCACCCGCCGTGCTGATCTCGCGATAGCGAATCTCGCGCACCGTCGCACCATCACCCCGAGCAGCCAGACGGTTCTCAACGAGCTGACGCAGGTTGGGTTTCTTGTTGCCCACCATAATGTCGTCGGAACTAAAGTCGCGGATCATGCGACTGATACGGCAGAACGCCGGCGTCACCACGATGTCGTCGGCCAGCACATCGAGCAGCTCTTCCTCGGTATAGGGACGCCACTCGCCGCGCTCATAGCAGCCCACCAGACGCGAGCCCTCGATGAGCGCGCACGGGTAGACCTTGACCTCGTCGGGCATAAAGGCCCCCTCGGTCATAAAGCGCTCGTAGTCGCGCTTGTCCCCCTCGGGCGTGGCGCCCAGCAAGTTGAGCATAAAATGCGCGTGAATCTTAAAGCCAAACAGGCGCGCAAGAGAAAACGCCCACTCGACCTGAGCCACCGAAATGCGGCGCTCGTTGATGTCGAGCAGGTGCTGGTCGAGACTCTGGATACCCATCTGAATCTTGGTGCAGCCCAGGCGGCGGATGAGCGTGAGGGCCTGCGGCGTTACGGCATCGGGGCGCGTCTCGATAACGAGCCCCACCACACGATGCTTCGCCGTCTCGTTGATACGCTGCTGGCGCTCGAGCTCTTCCATCGTTGTCGTTTGCCACTCGGCAACCTCGCCCCACGGCGTACCAGGGCCGTACAGACGACGCACCGCGCGGTTATAGCCGCCCACGGCAGCATCCACACGCTCCTGCTCGTCGGCAACGCCGGCAGCAAGCTCAGCCTCGTCTGTCGCAATGCCGGCGGCCCGATAGCGCTCGCGGCGCTCTACTACCACCGGCGGCAGGGCATCGGCGGGAGCGTCATCGAGCAGACGCCCCGCCTCGGCACGACTGATGCCCGGACGCGCCAACATGGGGTTGGCCGCCACGCCCGCCACCGCATCATCATTGAGTGCACGGAAGAGCTCCGACATAAACCATGTCTGGTACCCTTGCGAATAGTCGCTCCAGGTGCCACCGAGCACGATGAGCTCTATCTTGTCGGTCGCATGCCCCATCTGCGAAAGCGCGGTCAGACGAGCGCTCACCTGCAGATACGGGTCAAAGCAATTTTGTTCCGCACGGGCGCACGCCGGCTCGGCGTGCAGATAGCTTTTGGGCATGCGCAGATCGTTGGGGCAAAACAGACAATCGCCCGAGCACGGCCACGGCTTGGTGATGACGGTAATGGTCGCCACGCCCGAAGCCGTTCGGCGCGGCTTCATACGCAGCGCCTGCAGCAGTTGACGTTCCAGATCGGAATCGACATTCCACGCAGCCCACCGAGCCGGCTCCTCGCGTTTAACCCGCTGGTAGAACGGCAGCAGACGGCGCTTGGCCAAATCGCGTTTGTCGGCGCCCTCACGGCGCGCCTCGGCATGTATCAGTTTGACGAGCGCTTTGTCGTCCACGGTCTCGCCGCGACGCAGAGCCTCGAGTATGTTCAAGATAATCTGTTCCATGTCCCCATTGTAAAGGCAAAGGCGCCGAAGCCCGTCACGGCTCCGGCGCCTCCATCAAAGAGCATGCCTATATGTACCGATCTCCGAAAACCGCATGTCACTCCGGATCAAACGACATGTCGCCCGAACCGACCTCAAAACGATACGTAGCAGACTTATCGCCGTTATCGAATTCAAGATTCAAAATGGTCTCGCCGTCGTAGCCAAGCGGAAGGAAATCGCTCTCGAAGTCGCCGCTGCCCAAGGTGAGGCTCGCCTTAAAGCCCGTCGAGTTCGGAACCGTCATCTCCACATCGCCCGAGCCCACATTCACGTCCATCGACTTCGCGGGGGCCTGGTAGAGCTCGAACGTCACATCGCCCGAACCGACCTCGGCATTCAGGGTATCGGTCACGGTGCCCGTAAACTCAACGTCTCCAGAGTCCAAAGTCAGGTTGAGGTCATGACACGCAATGCCCGCGACCGTCAGGTCACCCGATCCTACATTCGCTGTAATGCCCACCATGTTATCGGCAACTTCGCGCGGCAGTTCGACGGTAACCGTGCGATCAATGGCGCGCTCGTCATCGCAATCGAACTGGCGAATCTTGAGCGTAGAGCCCTTGATTTCGGCCAGGTTCTGGGTTGCCGCATCGAAGGCAACGGTCCCCGTTGCCACGCGACCGCTTTCAATTACGCGCACTGGCCCGCCGGAGACGTGTTTGACCTCGACCGTGCCCGACGTCACGTCCAAGTCAAGCGATGTGAACGCGTCGGCATCAAAGGTTTCGCTCGAAAGCTGCTGAGGCTGAGCGGAATAGTTACCGTCATCCAAAGGATCGCCCTCGTCCACCACATCGTCCATACCAGACAGGCCGGATACAACATCGTCGAGATCCCACGGGCCATCAAAATGAATCAATGTCCGCGAAACGCCAAAGACAAGCCCAACAATGAGCACAAACGCTCCGATGCCAACACCCAGGCGTACCTTGGATTCATGCGAAAGCTTCATCATTCGTCACCCTCTTTGGCACATGGCTCAGCGGTGGTCGTGGTAGCCACGTCGGCATCAGGTTCCGCAGAAGCATCCTTCCCCTGGGCCTTGATCGCCACCGACGCCGGACCAACCTGAATATCCCCGCGCGCCCAATCACCATCGAGTGCACGCGCCACCCAGTGATAGATGGGAATCGTAAAGAAGATCAGCGCGGCAAAGGGGCCGGCACCAAACAGGAACATCAGCAAAAAGAACAGCAGCCAGCACACGGCCCAATACGGGAACGACTGGAACGGGCCCTTTACCGGAGTCGAGCCAACGGCGGTGCCACTCGTCGCCTGCGCCGTAGCGGCATTGGCGACCTGCGCACTCCAGCTTGCCGCCTGCGCCGCCTTGGCCGCGGCATCACTTGCCTGCGTAGCTGCCTCCGTGGCGCGTGCCGCCGCCTCATGGGTGCGAGCACGCTCTGCCGCCTCGGCCTCGCGCTGGCGGGCGCGGTCCTCATTCTCAAACTCGATATCGTCCTCAATCTCATCGCTCGGATTGAGCAGCTCGTCCAGGCTCACACCGTAGAGCTTGGCGAGCGAGATCAGGTTCTCGGTATCGGGCGAGCTCTCTGCACGCTCCCATTTACTGACCGCCTGGCGCGACAGCCCCAGCTTTCGCGCCAGCCCTTCTTGGCTAAAACCCTTGCTGCGACGAAGGTCGGCGAGCCGCTGCGCAGTTTCTACATTCATGGTTCCTCCTATGTGATGCCAGCCGTGCCGCCGGACCATTTTTGTTCTTAAGGCGCCTTGCACAGTTAAAAATGTATCCGCCACCGCCAAAAGCATGCCACCTATTCTAGTGAGATTTTTGACAACCGGCGGTTGCGGGCACATATGAGCTGCGGAAATGTGTCCAAACAAAGCAATGACCCGCAGCTCGGTTGTCCCCGTTGCGGCGTTAACGGTAGTATGGTCGTACTGTTTATTCCGCACCGCCAACGGAGGGAGTTCCGCGCCGTGAACCGCGATTTCGCCTCATCGCTCATCCAGCTCAACAACACGTTCTATCGCGAGCACTCCGCCTCCTTCTCCGATACGCGCCAGGCCCCGTGGCCCGGCTGGGTGCGCACCATGGATATCGCGCTCGAGCAGCTCGACGTCGCCACGATCGAGCATCCCGTCCGCGTCTTCGATCTTGCCTGCGGCAATATGCGATTCGAGAATTTTGCCGCCGGCGGCGCGCTTGCCGCCAAGGGCGTCGACGGCGCAAACCCCTCGGCAGATGCCAGCTGCCCGTTTGAGTTCTATGGCGTCGACTCGTGCCAAGACCTGGCTATCGATGCACATGGCCACGCCCTGCGCATTCCCAACCTGCACTTCCAGGAACTCGACGTGCTCGACGCCCTCATGAAGCTCAACCCCGCCGAAACACCCGACATGCTTTTCGACGCCCCGCTCGCCGACATCTCGGTCTGCTTTGGATTTATGCACCACGTGCCGTCGTGCGAGTACCGCGTACGCGTGCTCGACGCCCTGGTGCGCCAGACGCGCCCAGGCGGCATCATCGCCATCAGCTTTTGGGAGTTTATGAACGACGAGCGCATGGCTCGCAAGGCCGTTCGAGCCGAAGCCCGCGCCGAGCTCACCCCGCCGTTTGAGGGTTACGATTCCACACAGTTTGAAGCCGGTGACCACCTCATTGGCTGGCAAAACGACCGCCACGCCTACCGCTATTGCCATCACTTTGACGATCAGCAGATCACCGACCTGGTGCGCGGCGTCCGTACGTTCTACAAGAGCGGCGAGGTCCCCGTGCGCGAGCTTGAGCGCTTCCATGCCGACGGTCGCAGCGGCGAGCTCAACCGCTATGTGATCCTCAAGCGCCTGTAGGCATCGACAACTCGTCGCCGAGCCGCACCACATCTTTCGGGCAAACTATGCCCACCCCTTTTCAACCCATTGACGGAACGCGCAGCCATGCGTTCCCTACTTATGACCAAGGAGCCTCATGGGAGCCGTCCACGTTCGCACGCCTAAGAACTTTGTGCTCGAGGAGCGCCTGGAGCGCTACGCCGATGCGATTGAGACGAACCCCGAGGCCTATGCCGGAGATTGGCGCGAGGCTTGCGCGCCAGTTGGCTGCAAGCCTTTCGAACACCTTCACCTGGATCTTGGTTGTGGCAAGGGAACGTACCTTGTAGAGCGCGCGGCCCACGAGCCAAACACCCTCTTTATCGGTATGGACCAGGAGCCCATCTGCATTGCCTATGCCGCGCAGAAAATCTGCGAGCAGGAGCTGTCCAACGCGCTCGTCCTGCCCCGAGGCGCCGCATCGCTGCCACAGTTGTTTGCCACAGGCGAGCTCGATGCCATCACCATTAACTTTCCCACGCCGCAGCCCAAGGCCAAGTACGCCAAAAAAAGACTCGTCCATGTCGACCATCTGATGCTCTACCGCCCGCTCTTTGCAGCCGGCGCCGCCGTCACACTGCGAACCGACAGCAAGCCATTGCGCGACTACGCCCTGGGGCAGTTTGCCGCGGCAGGCTACGACACACTTTGGGTAAGTGATGACGTTCGCCGCGACCATCCCGAGCATCCCGAAACCGAGTACGAGTGCCGCACGCGCGAGATGGGTGCCGCTGTCTATGGCATTTGCGCCACACCCGGCGAGAAGCCTACCGAAGAGAAACTCGCAGCAGGCCGAGCGCAGGAGCAAAGCCTTGCCTGCTACCTGCCAGATAACCTCGACGAGCTCACCTACGTGCCCCTCGGCATGGAAGAGGCCGTCGAGAACTTTAGAAACCGCGCCCGCAAGGGCAAGAAGCGCCTGCCGCAAGAGTCCCAAGGGCTCCTGATGGTCGCGGCGTCGGCAAACAAGCGCAAATAGGCGCCAGCGAACGACCCTCAAACCTAAGTGAGTAGACTTTTTTGCAATAGCCAAGCACAACCCGCATAACCAATACTAAAACCGCAGGTAGAGCCCTTGCGCAAAAGCCATGTGCTCGCGATATTGCAAAAAGTCTACTCACTTAGCTGGCAACTGCACCAAACGGCTGGGCAGAACGCCCATTTCCTGCATTTTCTTGCCTGCGAACGCATCGATGCGACGCTACGCCATAATAGTTGGCGGACAAACGCGAGAGAAAGCAACCACATGGCACAGACCACGACAGACACCACCGCCAGCACCGTTTCCGGCGCCGGAGCCGCCAGCTCATTCTCGGGCGGCACGGGAACCGAAGCCGAGTTCGGTTCGCTCGGCGCGCTCTCCCCCACCTGGTGGGAGCCCGAGGATGGCAGTGAGCCCGAACCGTGGCTCACGCCCGATCAGGCCTTCGAACGTTTCTTTGAATGGACGAGCGATCGCGGTATTGAGCTGTGGGATCACCAAGAAGAAGCCCTCATGGATCTAGCCGCCGGTGACCATGTCATTTTGGGAACACCGACCGGATCGGGTAAATCGCTCGTCGCGCTGGGAATGCTCTTTATGGGCATGGCGCAGGGCAAGCGCTGCTACTACACGGCTCCTATCAAGGCTCTGGTCAGTGAGAAGTTTTTCGACCTTGTGCAGGTGCTCGGCCGCGATAACGTCGGCATGATCACCGGCGACACGCACATCAACACCAAGGCGCCCGTCATCTGTTGCACGGCAGAAATCCTTGCCAACGACGCACTGCGCGAGGGCGAAGATGCCGATGTTGGCTGCGTCGCCATGGACGAGTTCCACTACTTTGCCGACCCCGATCGCGGTTGGGCCTGGCAGGTGCCGCTGCTCACCCTGCCCCACACGCAATTCATGCTCATGAGCGCCACGCTCGGCGATGTCACCGCGATCGCCGCCTCGCTCGAGGAACACACCGGCGCTACCTGCGACCTAGTCGTCGACGCCCCGCGTCCCGTACCGCTGAGCTACGACTATGTGACGACCTCCCTCGAGGGCACCGTCGAGCTCGCCATGCGCCGCGGAGAGGCCCCACTCTACATCGTGCACTTTAGTCAGGACGCCGCGCTTGCCACGGCACAGTCGCTTGCCAACTTTGGCATCGCTAGCAAGGAGCAGCGCGAGGCCATTAAGGAAGCTGCCAAAGGCACGAGTTTCTCCACCGCCTTCGGCAAGATTCTCAAGCGCCTGCTCGGCTGCGGCGTCGGCGTGCACCACGCCGGTATGCTGCCGCGCTATCGCCTACTGGTTGAGCGCCTGGCGCAGCAGGGCCTGCTGCCCGTCATCTGCGGCACCGACACGCTCGGCGTCGGCATCAACGTGCCCATCCACACCGTGGTGCTCACCGCGCTCACCAAGTTCGACGGTTACAAGATGCGTCGTCTGCGCGCCCGCGAGTTCCACCAGATTGCCGGTCGCGCCGGCCGCTCGGGCTTTGACACCGAGGGTATGGTAATTGCCGAGGCGCCGGAGCACGAGATCGAAAACGCCAAGCTTATGGCCAAAGCGGGCGACGACCCCAAAAAACTCCGTAAGATTAAAAAGAAAAAGGCCCCCGAGGGCTTTGTCACCTGGAACAAGCAGACCTTTGAGCGCCTGATCGAGACGCAGCCCGAGACGCTCAAGCCGCGCCTGCGCATCACGCACTCCATGGTGATTAGCGTGGTCGAGCAGGGCGGCGATGCCCGAACCCGCGTACACGACCTCATCGAGACGAGCCTGCAGACTCCCGAGGAAAAGGCTAAGCTCGAGGTTCGCGCCGACGAAATCTTCGCCACGCTCATCGATTCCGGCGTCGTCGTTCGCACCGAGGTGCCGCCCGCGCCCGACGCCCCGACTGACGCCGCGCCGGACATCGACTATGCGCTGACGGTCGATCTGCCCGAGGACTTCGCGCTCGATCAGCCGCTCTCGCCGTTCTTGCTTGCCGCGTTGGAGCTGCTCGACCCCGAGAGTGAGACCTATACCATGGATCTGATCTCGATGGTCGAGGCAACGCTCGAGGATCCCAAACAGGTGCTGCGTGCACAGGAGCGCGCCGCGCGCGACCGCGCGATGGCAGAAATGAAGGCTGACGGCGTCGAATATGAGGAGCGCTTGGAGCGCATTCAAGACGTCACGTACGAAAAGCCGCTCGAGGATTTGCTCGACGCCGCTTTTGACAAGTACTGCCAGGAAGTGCCCTGGGCCAACGACTATCAGCTCTCTCCCAAGAGCGTTCTGCGCGATATGCTGGAAAGCACGAGCGATTTTAAGGGCTACATTCAAAAGCTCGGCATCGCCCGCTCCGAGGGCATTTTGCTTCGCTACCTGGCAGAGGCCTACCGTTCGCTCGACCGCACCGTGCCCATCGAGAAGCGCGACGAGCGCCTGCGCGACATCATCTCGTGGCTGGGCTTTGTGGTGCGCTCGGTGGACTCGAGCCTGGTGGACGAGTGGGAGAACGCCGGCAACCCCGCTGCACTCGACGCCGCACCGCCGCAGGGCATCGACGAGGTCGTTGCGGACCGTCGCGGCTGCACGCTGTTGGTGCGCAACGCACTCTTCCGCCGCGTGACCCTTGCCGCCCGCGAGCACGTTCGCGACTTGGGCGAGCTCGATGAGGACTGGGGCATGAGCGAGGTCCGCTGGCAAAGGGCGCTCGACGCCTATCACGAGCAACACGAGGAAATCCTCACCGACGGAGATGCCCGCAGTGCCGCGATGTTTTCCATCGATGAATCCGACGAGAAGACCGATCACGTGTGGCACGTGCACCAGATCTTTGCCGACGAAGATGGCGACCACGATTTTGGCATCATGGGCGATGTCGATCTGGACGCCACGCAAGACGGCGGCGAGGTCATCTTCAAAAACTACCGCGTCGGCTTTATCGAGGACCTGCTCGAGAACTAGCCGACCATACTGGAACGAAACGAAGCGGGGCCGCTGGCAACATCGCCAGCGACCCCGCTTTTGCACTATACGCTATGCCCTACTCGGCATCCTCGACCTCATATGAATCCGCCTCGGCGGGCTCATCGTTTGCCTCTGGCGTAGCCCCGCGTGCCTCGTCAAATGCTGCCTTCATGGTCTTGTTACCCCACGTGAGCTTGCGAATGGTAAGATCGTCGGCCTTCTTGTTGGCTAGGCGCAGATTGTTCTCGGAGGACAGCAACGCCTCCTTGGTTTTCTGCAGATGGCTAATCGTCTTGTCGATCTCATCAATCGCCGTTTGGAACTTGCGGCTCGCGATCTCGTAGTTGCGGCCGAAATCGTTCTTGAACTTTTCCATCTTGGCTTCGAAGTTCGTGACGTCGATATTCTGCTGTTTGTACTCCGCCAGCTCCTGCTTATAGCGCAGCGAACCCATGGCGGCGTTACGAAGAAGTGTAATCATGGGAATAAAGAACTGCGGACGAATCACGTACATCTTCTCGTAGCGATAACTCACGTCGACGATACCCGCGTTATAGAGCTCGCTCTCGGGCTCCAGCAGGGTGCAGAGCACCGCGTACTCGCAGCCTTTCTGGCGACGATCGTGATCGAGTTTCTTAAAGAAGTCCTCGTTTTTATGCTTGGTCGCGGTCTCATCGTTCTCGTTTTTCATCTCGAACATAATCGAAATGACCTCGTTGCCGCTCGCGTCGCACTCGCGGAAGATAAAGTCGCCCTTGGTACCCTCGGACGCATCGTTATCTTTCTCGAAGTACGCGTTAGGAAATGCCGTCATGCGCAGACGGTTAAACTCGGTCTCGCAGTGCTGCTCGAGCGACTCGCCCACCATCTTGGTGGACAGGCGGACCTTCATGTCCTTAAGGCGCTCAATCTCTTCATCCTTGTAGCGAATCAGGTCATCGCTCGCGCGCTTGGCCTGCGCAAGCTCGAGCTCGTGTGCCGCCTTGGCTTGCTCCTCGCGAGAATCGCGCACCGCCAGCTCGCTCGTCAGCTTGGCACGTGCCTCATCGCGCTCTCGTTCCGCCGCGGCGACCGCCTCTGACAGGTTCATTTTTGCCATCAGTTCCTGCTCGCGCAGCTGGGCACGCAGGCCCTCGGCCTCTTGCTCGGACTGAGCCTTTGCGGCGGAAAACTTCTCTTGCACCTTCGCGCGATAGTCAGCAAGCGCGCGCTCGGCCTCGCTGCGAGCGGCATCGAGCTCACGCTGCGACTCTGCCGCGGCAGCGGCAAGCGCCATCTCCTGGGCCTTGTCCGCCGCGGCAAGCTTGGCCTGCAGCTCGGCAATCTGAGCGTCGCGTGCAGCTAAATCGTTTTGAGCAGCGTTGCGCGCCGCCGACTCGGCAAGCTTTGCTTCGTCATCTTTGCGCCCAAGCTGCGCACGCAGGCTATCAATCTCACGCTGGAGTTCGGCATTCTCTTTTTGAGCATTGGCTCGTGCCTCAACCGCCGCGCGCTGGCTTGCACTCTCGCGCTCTGCGGCAGCGCCCTCGAGCTTAGCGCGCAGCTCGGCAAGCTCAGCATCGCGCTTGGCAACCTCTTGCGCCAGTTTCTGATCCGCAGTGTTCTTCTGCTCGACAAGCTGGGCATTGCGCTGAGACTCTGCCTGTTGCAAGGCAGCCGTCGAACGCGAGCGCTCAAGCTCCAGCGCCTGCTCACCCTCACGCTGGACTGCCTTCACACGCTCATCCAGGTCGCGCGAGAACTCGGCATCGCGCACCTGCTTGACGATATCCGCATAGCCGGATGCATCGACCTTAAAAACTTCGCCGCAATGCGGGCACTTGATCTCGTTCATAGCAGCTCCTCGATGGACGCAAATTTCAACCGCCTACACTCTACCGCGCCACGCGGACAAAAAAGGCGCCGCCGCCATAATGGCAACGGCGCCAGAACCACCACAAAGGTGCCTGTCCCCTTTGTGGTGGTTCGAGAATTACAGTCCAAAGAAGCCCAGGATTTGATCGCGGCTTACGGGTCTGTAGTCGTTGGCATCAAGGCCAACGTCATAGCGCAGGATCGGGCGCTCGCGATCGCGGTTGCGTGCGTTGGTGCGGTCACCCCTGCTGTGGATATGCCCATGCAGCATAATGGCGCCACGTGCCTTGCCGTTCCAGCTGAGCATGGGGTAGTGGCTCATAACCAGACGATGGCCCTTGGCATAGCCGGGAGCAATCTCCAGGTAATCGCGCACGTCTTCCCAAATTTGCGGGGCGTCGGAATCTTCCCAGTCGCCGTCATGGTTACCGCGGATGAGCGTCGCATTCTTGCATTCGATACGCTCGCGCAGGCGCACCGCCTCCGCCATGGGCAAGCGATACGTAAAGTCTCCCAGGATATAGAGGCGGTCGTCCGCAGCCACGCACTCATTGATGGCATCGATGACCTTGCGGTTCATCTCCTCGACCGAATCAAACGGTCGATCCATGTCGTGCAAGATATTCGTATCGCCCAGGTGCAGGTCGGCGGTAAACCACATCATCGTCTATGCCCTCATTTCGCAATGCATCCAACTCGTGCTAAGTATACAGACACAGCGATGCGGCGGTTAGCCAAAGAGCCCGCCGAACAGTCCGCGGCGGCGCTTGTCTTGCTTTTTCGAAGCGTCACCCTGGGCGTTCTTGCCCTGCCGCTTCTTACGATCCCGCTCCAACTCATCGTCATCGAGTAGCGTATCCCACTCAAACGGATCGTCTGTCAGATCGAACAGGTCATCGTCATCAAACATGGCAGTCTCCCATACCGATTAGCGAGCATCCACCACATAGAGCCCAACGCGCACCTGATGCCACGGGCTGCGCTCGGGGGCAACCTGTTGCACGCGGGCCTCAAATACGTCCTCGTGGCCGTAATACATCATCAAGGACAGTGGGCCAACCTCGTTTCCCGGAACGTAGCCAAGTTTGGTCTTGCCATAGTAGATCGCAACTGCCTCGGGGTCATGGGGATTATCGCGCTCGGCACACAGCGTCAGTTTATCGCCCGCTTTAAGATCGCCCAAGACCAAGGCGCCATCGGTATACTGAAATCCTGCAATGTGAAATGACAGAAGAACACGCGAAGGCTCGTACATAGCAGCTCCTCTAACGGCCGGATAAACCGGTGTGTAACCTTATTGAGAAGTCTACGGTCCCGTGCGGACACAAATACATCCTGTCTGCGTCCTTCAATCGTTTGCCTCAACGCTTGCGCGACAGAACGCTTGCAGATAAGATAGGAACACGGATGGCACCCGTTGCCGCGGGTCTTGCCAACTCCGATACACGTTTTCATCGTGAGAAGTGGCCGTCTTCGCTTACGCGGGGGCGGCTATTTCATTCGGCCGATAAACAGACCGAGTTCGATAGCCGCAATCAACAACGCCAATAACGAAATAACATCGCTTACGTTCATACCAAATCCCTTCTAAAGGGAGTTGGCCCATCCGTGCTCCATAACAGTAGTCTAACGCAAAATGCAGGTAATAGGAACACTTGTTCGTATTACCTGCGCCCTTTTCTAATGCACAAACATGCGCACGAACTTGTGCTTCCAGCTTGCGTAAGGAGCATAGCGGAATGGCACGTCCAGCCACGTTGCCTTGTTCACGATGCTCTTCTTGTGGCTAAACGTATCGAAGCTCTCGCGTCCATGGTACTGCCCCATACCGCTCGCACCCATGCCACCAAAGCCCATATGGCTCGTAGCCAAGTGCATAATCGTGTCGTTGACGCAGCCGCCGCCAAAGGGCACGTAACGCACAAAGCGCTGCTGAACTGCGCGATCCTGGCTAAAGATATACAGAGCCAGCGGCGTCGGACGATCCGTAATAAACGTCTCGGCCTCGTCTAGGCTCTCAAACGTCAGCACCGGCAAGATGGGGCCGAAAATCTCCTCCTGCATCACGGCGTCATCGGGGGTCACGCCGTCCAAAATCGTCGGCTCAATCTTGAGCGATGACTCGCGCGCCGTGCCTCCAAGCACAACCTTATCGGGATCGATCAGCCCACGCACGCGCGCAAAATGCTTGGCGTTGACGATATGCCCATAATCCTCGTTATCGAGCGGATGCTCGCCAAACATACGGCGGGCCTCTTCCCTGATGAGGTCCAGCAGCTCGTCGTGCACGCGCGCATCGACCAGCAGGTAGTCGGGCGCCACGCAGGTCTGCCCCACGTTGAGCCATTTACCAAAGGCGATACGCCGCGCCGCAACCTTCAAGTTTGCCGTCGCATCCACGATGCAGGGGCTCTTTCCGCCCAGCTCAAGCGTCACGGGCGTAAGGTTTTTACTTGCGCGCTCCATGACGAGTTTGCCGACCGGAACGCTACCGGTAAAGAAGATCTTGTCCCAGCACTCATCGAGCAGCGCTTCGTTCTCGGCGCGCCCGCCCTCGACAACCGTCACCAGGCGCGGATCAAATGCCTCTTCACAGATTTGCTTGAGCACCGCACTCGATGCCGGAGCATAGGCGCTCGGCTTGATGACCACAGTATTGCCCGCGGCAAGGGCGCCGGCGAGCGGCTCGAGTGTTAGCAAAAATGGGTAGTTCCACGGAGCCATGATGAGCGTGACGCCATAGGGCACGGCTTGCGTTTTGCACACACTCACGGCGTTGGCAAGGTCACACGGACGCAGGCGCGGACGACTCCATCGAGCCACGTGAGCGATCTGATGACGAATCTCGGAAAGCGACGTGCCGATCTCGCACATATATGCCTCGTCATGCGACTTTCCCAAATCGGTCTTGAGTGCATGGGCAATATCGGCCTCGTGCGCCCGTACCGCATCGCGTAAACTCACGAGCGCGCGACGTCGGGCATCGACATCAAACGTGGCGTGCGTCTTAAAGTAGGCGCGCTGATCGCCGACGATGCGCGCAATTTCCTCGGTGTTCATGTGCCCTCCTAGTTCTCGCCCTCAAACATACCACCTGCAACGACTTCATACATATGCTCGAGCTCCAAGCGGTCCATTAAAAGCGGAACGGGGTACAGGGGATTGGCCTCGGCATCGGCATTCGCCGCCATCTGCGGAATGTCGGAGCGGCGAATGCCCGAGACATATTTGGGAATGTCCAAGGTAGCGTTCATTCGATCGACCCAATCGATAAAGGCCTCGGCCGCCAGGTTGTCCTGTGCGTTAGCCGGCGCGATACCAGCCATGCGGGCGAGGTCGGCGAGCTTAGGAGCAGCAGCTTCACCATAGGCGCGAAGCATGTGCGGCAGGATAATGGCATTGGCCAAACCGTGGGGAATCCCATAACGTCCGCCCAGACTGTGCGCGATGGCATGCACATATCCGACATAGGAGCGCGTAAAGGCAACACCCGCTTTATACGCTGCCGAAAGCATATTGCGGCGCGCCCGTATGTTGTCCCCACGCTCATAAGCATCGAGCAAATTGTCGTGGATGAGCAGCACCGCCTGACGCGCCATCTTGCGCGTATAGGGCGTGGTACTGCGCCCGATAAAGGCCTCGACAGCATGCGTTAGAGCATCCATGCCCGTTTGCCCCGTAATGGAGGCGGGCAGGCCGCGCGTAAACTCGGGGTCGTGCACCGCAAAGCGCGGGATAAGCACAAAGTCGTTAATGGGGTACTTGTAGTGCGTCTCGTCATCGGTAATTACCGCTGCAAGCGTTACCTCACTTCCCGTGCCCGCCGTAGTTGGAACGGCGATGAGCAACGGCAGGCGACGATGAATCCGCAGCAGGCCGCGCATCTTGTTGATGGGCTTGCTTGGCTGCGCGATGCGTGCGCCCACGCCCTTGGCACAGTCCATGGCCGATCCTCCGCCAAAGCCGATAATGGCCCGGCAGGCACTCTCTCGGTACAGGGACGCCGCTTCCTCCACGTTTGAGACCGTGGGGTTCGCACGCGTTTCGGCATAGACCGTAACGCCAATCCCCCTGGATGCGAGCGCCGTCTCGAGCGGTGCCGTGAGCCCCAGACGGGCAATGCCGGGATCCGTCACGATAAGGACCTTCTGGATCGAGCGCTTTTGAAGCACCGCGGGCACATCCTCGGCATGCTCTAAAATGCGCGGCTCGGTATAGGGCAGGATCGGCAATGCAATGCGAAAAACCGTCTGATATGTTCGGCACCAGGCACGACGGGCTAGATGCATAAAGGAAACTCCTTCATTTGTTGATAGGTCAACATTTGCTCGACCGATTGTACTCAGCGGCGTCCGTATATGACTTGCAAACCGTTAATCAATCAACATCTTCATATCTCAAAATTGTTTTATTAAAAATCATTCCTAATAGGCTTCACATTTGGTTGCATTTATGGATAATAGAACTCGTCAAGACGCACGTCCGGAGAGGGCCCTTACGGGACCGGGCGAGCGCACAATCGCCATCGATCGAAAGGATCGAATCATGAAGTTTGTTTGCCCCGTTTGCGGTTATGTGGAAGAGTTCGACGGCGATCAGCTGCCCGAGGACTTCAAGTGCCCCCAGTGCGGCGTTCCCGGTTCTCGTTTCCTGAAGCAGGAGGAGGGCCAGCTCGAGTGGGCTGCCGAGCACGTCGTGGGCGTCGCCAAGATGGAGGGCGTCTCTGAGGACATCGTTGCCGACCTGCGCGCCAACTTTGAGGGTGAGTGCTCCGAGGTCGGTATGTACCTGGCCATGGCTCGCGTCGCTCATCGCGAGGGCTATCCCGAGATCGGCCTGTACTGGGAGAAGGCTGCCCACGAGGAGGCCGAGCACGCCGCCAAGTTCGCTGAGCTCCTGGGCGAGGTCGTGACCGACTCCACCAAGAAGAACCTCGAGATGCGCGTTGAGGCCGAGAACGGCGCCACCGCCGGAAAGACTGATCTTGCCAAGCGCGCCAAGGCCGCTGGCCTCGATGCCATCCACGATACCGTGCACGAGATGGCTCGCGACGAGGCTCGTCACGGCAAGGCTTTCGCCGGCCTGCTCAAGCGCTACTTTGGCTAAGCCAACCGCTTGAGACATAACCTCTAGCTCGATGAGACCCGGACCGTATTGGTTCGGGCCTTTTTCGTGCCTCACAAACTTGTTAACTACCTGAAATAGGACCGCCTTCGACATAGGTTTCTCGTCAAAAACTAAGTGAGTAGACTTTTTGGAACTTGCCGAGCAGACCATCCGTATTGCTTTATAAAGTCGCAGGGAAATGACTTGTTTCAAAACGGCCTGGTCGCCATCAAGCCAAAAGTCTACTCACTTAGAACCGCAGCCGTCCACGATCGAACTGTTTTGTGTCTAACGGGCATCTTTCCGTCAATTACTCCCAATTTTGTCCAGTCAACGAATAGTTCAGACCGAAGTAATGTCTCAGCCCTTTGCTCATCTGAGCTTTTATCGCGATATTCAGCATCGAGCATCCTGCATACGGTCTTAACGATCGCGCGGAATCTACCCTCATCGGATATCTGTCTGTGTGTCAGGAGAAGTACATCGTAGCCCATGGCCTGAAGGGCCGTCATGCGGTCAGCGTCACGCAAGCCATCCCCTGCGCGTCCGTGCGAGGCCTTTCCCTGACATTCAATGGCCACCTGTCGCCTACCGTCCGGTGAAGAAAGAAGTAGGTCGATATATACACGGGACTTTCCCACAATCGCTCGAGCACTTGTGTTTAGCATCACTTCAACATTAAGCTCTATGCCGCAAAAACCTTCGCCTCCCAGGGATCGCGGCAGTGCAAGTAGCAAATACGCCTCGACCTCAAAAGGCGACGCGGCACCCAATGGAACGAGTTGCGATACCGCCATAAATCTATTGCCGTAACGCATCCCACAAACATCTGAACAAAAACGGTCAAGGTCTCCGCCCAAAACCAAAGCGTCTCGACGCCATAAATTTGAGGCGGTGCCGTCCTCGGACGGGCAGCGCGCCCAACCGAACGTTGTCGAAATCGCACCCGAATCAATTGCACGCGAAAGCTCCGTCTCAAGTAACGCCGGCAGGGCACACACCGCAAACAAGCCACACATCTCCGCCAATACCAAAAGAAGCTGAAGATCCGTCAGATGCCGTGACATGATGAATGCCGTCAGTAGAGGAGACGTAATCAAAAATCCATGCTCCGTTTCCAGCACGGATTCCCTGGGGAGCTCACCAAGAAACAGCCGCTGCCTAATGCTGGCAGGACAAGTCCGTTTGTTTCTCGTCCGAACCAATGTATGCAACGGAAAACCGAGCGCGACCGCAGCCGTCGGGTTGCGGGCGAGATCATATCGCTGCCGGTCTTCTTCCGGTCGTGGAAGCGGCGGACACAAAGCGCGGACTTGAGGAGGCAAACGCCAGTACCTAAAAGCCGATATGTCACAAAGTAGATCCTTCATAGGCACAGGAGAACACGAATTTCAACCCAGTCAGTCACGCATTGGCGCGAACGCACCAAAAATGGCGCCGAACGGACTGCCAAGTTTTCAACAGCCCTCCCAAACTGGCCAAAAGCTTGTCGAGAGCTGGACGAAGCCCTGTTGAAAACCCCATTTTTTTCTCATGCAGAAGCTTTACGCGGCAAGTGAGTAGACTTTTTTGAACATTCCGAGCAGGCCGGTCTTCCTGCTTTTCAAAACCGCAGGTAGATAGCTTGTTACAAAACTGCCTGGTCGCCAAAGTGCTAAAAGTCTACTCACTTAGATTGCAGAGTGCCCCCCATTAGCTGCAATTCCAAGGTAGTTAGTACTTTTGGACTCAGGTCGTCATACTGGACAAGAATATGAGTTGAGTTTTCAGGGGCAGATGCGCCATCGGCACACCAAAAACAGTCACCGATATCGATAAAAGGGATGCTCGAGCGCGTGAGGGCCCGTGCAATAGTGCTTCCGCCCGTTCCACGCTCCGCAACCACGGTACAGTAAAGGCCCGCGTCTGCATGCTCGATCGAGACCTCCCCTGCCGGAAATGCCTTCCGTACAAGCGCCATCAGGCCATCACGCGCCTCACGAGCACGAACGCGCACGCGGTTCACATGTCGCTCGTAATCACCCGATTCCAGCAAACGAGCCAAAGCGACCTGGTCAACAGAACTCACCGACGAGGCGTAAAAACCAAGGTTGCGCCTAAACCGCTCCATTAGCTCATCGGGCAGCACCATGTACGCTAGACGCAACGCCGATGACAGGCTCTTCGAAAACGTGTTGGTGTAGATAACCGACTGGGAGGCATCGATCGACGCGAGCGCGGGAATTGGCTTGCCGGCAAGGCGAAACTCACAATCAAAGTCATCTTCGATGAGGTACCGACCTGGTCGCTCGGCGGCCCAGCTCAGCAGCGCATAGCGACGCGCAATGCTCGTCACAAGACCGGTGGGATACTGATGGGACGGCATAAGGTGAAGGACATCGGTCCCAGTTTTCTGCAGAGCGCTCAGGTCCACGCCGTCGTCATCCAACGGGATATGTCGTACTTGGCAGCCCATAGCCTGATAGATGCGCGTCAGGCGCAAATAGCCCGGATCCTCAACGGCATACACCTTGTCCGCGCCAAGCAGCTGAACCAACATGGTATCGAGCAGCTGGGCGCCCGCACCGATAACAATGTTGTCGGGGTCGACATTCATACCCCTCGTCCCGCGCAGATGATGAGCAATTGCGCATCGTAGCCGAACGGTGCCCTGTACCGGTGCGGGCGAAAAGATCTCGCGCTCGTCTTCGGATGCCAGCGTCGCCCGCAGTGCGCTTTGCCAAAGCCGCGCCGCCTCCAAAGCGGAAGGAGAAAGTGCGTCGAATTGCTCGACCCGCCCGCGGACATCATGCGCGCTGGGGTCCACAGAGACGGCATCTCGGTCGATGCCCTCCGAAGCCAAAGGCAAAACCGGTGCATCCGGAAGCTTGCAAGCGTAGTAGCCACGCCGCGGCTTTGAGCAAATATAGCCCTCGGCAAGTAGCTGGCTATATGCATTCTCGATAGTAATGACACTGATTCCCAGATGACTGGCAAAGGCGCGCTTAGACGGCAAATGCTCCCCCGCCACAATGCGTCCAGCTACGATATCATCTCGAATTTGCTGGTAAACATACTCATAGAGCGATGCTTCGCCGCGTTTTTCCAAATTGTAGTCAAGCATGAGTTTGCCACCTGATCTTATCGAGCTGTTCAATCTGGTATTAGTCTGACCTTATTATTATCTCGAAAACTGAGTATTTCGCCATACCCAGCTCCCAGATAGGATGTTCCGTCAAGCAATGCACATGCCAACCAAGGGAGCAACCATGCCAGAACAGACCAGCAAGGCCGATCGCGTCAAACTCAATCGCGAGCTCGCGCAGATGCTCAAGGGCGGCGTCATCATGGACGTCACCACGCCCGAGCAGGCACGCGTCGCCGAAGAGGCGGGCGCCTGCGCCGTCATGGCACTCGAGCGCATTCCGGCCGACATCCGTGCCGCAGGCGGCGTCTCGCGCATGAGCGACCCCAAGATGATCAAGGGCATCCAGGAGGCCGTCTCCATCCCCGTCATGGGCAAGTGCCGCATCGGTCACATCGTCGAGGCGCAGGTCCTTCAGGCCATCGAGATCGACTACATCGATGAGTCCGAGGTTCTCTCCCCTGCCGATGACGTCTATCACATCGACAAGACCCAGTTTGACGTGCCGTTTGTCTGCGGCGCCCGCGATCTGGGCGAGGCGCTGCGCCGTGTTGCCGAGGGCGCCACGATGATCCGCACCAAGGGCGAGCCGGGCACGGGCGACGTCGTCCAGGCTGTACGCCACATGCGCAAGATCCAAAAGCAGATCCGTGACGTTGTTGCTCTGCGCGACGACGAGCTCTTTGAGGCAGCCAAGCAACTGCAGGTTCCGGTCGAGCTGGTGCGCGAGGTCCATGCCACGGGCAAGCTTCCCGTTGTGAACTTTGCCGCCGGCGGCGTAGCGACCCCTGCCGACGCCGCGCTGATGATGCAACTGGGCGCCGAGGGCGTCTTTGTCGGCTCGGGCATCTTTAAGAGCGGCGACCCCGCCAAGCGCGCCGCCGCCATCGTCAAGGCCGTGGCAAACTTCACCGATGCCAAGCTCATCGCCGAGCTTTCGGAGGACCTGGGCGAGGCCATGGTGGGCATCAACGCCGACGAGATCGAAATCATCATGGAGGAGCGCGGACGCTAGTCCGGCAGAAAGGATCGCACATGAGCGATTATGCAGACCAAACGGTCGCCGTGCTGGCGGTCCAAGGCGCATTTGCCGAGCACGAGGCAAGACTATCCGAGCTGGGCGCGCGCTGTATTGAGCTGAGGCAGGCGGCTGATTTGAAGCAGGACTTTGACCGTCTGGTACTTCCCGGCGGCGAGTCTACCGTTCAAGGGAAGCTGCTTGATGAGTTGGGCATGCTCAAGGAGCTTCGTGCCCGTATCGCTGAAGGCATGCCCGTCCTGGGCACCTGCGCCGGCCTGATTCTACTGGCTCACGATCTTGCCGCCCATGACGATAAGGGCACGCCGCGTTTGGCAACCATGGATGTACTTGTCGAGCGCAATGCCTACGGCAGGCAGCTCGGCAGCTTTCGAACCAAGGGGCAGGTAGCCGGCATCGACGGTGAAGTGCCGCTGACGTTTATCCGCGCGCCCCGCATCGTCGAGGTCCGCGGCGATGCCAAGGCCTTAGCGAAAGTCGACGGCCGTATCGTCGCCGCCCGTCAGGGCAACCAGCTCGGCGTAACCTTCCATCCTGAACTCGATGAAGACATCCGCCTCCACGAACTGTTCCTACAAATGTAGGCATCGAACTCAACAAACGAAACGAGAGTGGATAATCTCCCACTTTAAGCTTGGATGCAGGCTCAAACCGGGAGATCATCCACTCTTGTTCTATGTAGTCGTTTAAGAACGTCCCCAATGACTACAAGGAGTGTCCCAAGCTGCCGGCAGAAAAGGAACGTCCCTAACTGCCGCATCCGGAGCAAGACAACGCCGCAGGCAGAGGACGGACAGCGAGCGGGTCGCATTTGAGGCAAGGTGACGTGAAACGAAAGGGCGCTGACCTTCTGGTCGCGCCCTTGAAGTTGAACGTCAGATTGTCCAAATGCGGCCCGCGCAGCGTCGGCCCGTTACGGCGTTTGGTAAAACGCCGTAACTAAAAACGGTTACCGCGGAAGCCGCCACCGTTGCGGCCGCCACGGTCGCCACCGCGACCGCCGCGGTCGTTACCACGGTTGCCGCCGAAGCCGCCACGGTTGCCGCCGCGGTCGCCATAGCCACCACGGTTGCCACCAAAGCCGCCGCGACCGCCACGGTCGCCGCCACGGTCACCAAAGCCGCCACGGCCGCCACGGTCGCCACCGCGACCGCCGCGGTCGCCACCACGGCCACCACGATCGCCAAAGCCGCCGCGACCGCCACGGTCGCCGCCACGGCCACCACGGTCGTCACGGCCGCCGCGAGGACCGCGATCCTCGTCCAGGCCCATGGCGACGAGCGGAGCGATAACCTTATCGAGAGCGGCCATCAGCTCGGTGGCCTCCTCGTAAGAAAGCTCGGGCAGGAGCTTCTCCTTCTTGTTGGCAAGCTCGACCAGGCCCTCAGCGGCATCCTCGGCGGCGAAGACAACAATCTTGCGCATATCGCCCTCGGCGTCGTCGATGCGGCCGACCAGATCGGCAGCCTCGGCCTCGGCCATCAGGCCATCGAGCTCACGAAGGCGCATGCCCAGCAGGTCGGACATTTCCTTCTGCTCCATCTTGGGCTTGAGGTCAAGAAGCTTGATGGCGCGCTCGATGTTCGCCATGCGCTCGGCCTTGGCCTCCTCCTCCTTAGAAATAGCAAAGCGACGGCTACGCAGCAGGCGGGCGGCCTTCTGCATCTTGTCCATCAGCTCTTCGTCATCGTAATCAACGGCGGCCTCGACAACCTCGGCCTCCTCCTCGGCGGAAACCTCGTCAGCAGCCTCAACCTCGGCAGCTTCGGTCTCCACGGTCTCGACTGCCTCGACCTCGGCAGTCATGGTCTCGTTCTCGGTCTCGTTCATGATCTCTTCGTTCTCGGACATGAGACTCCTTCTTGGCCCTCTCGGGCATCATCGCCCCATTCGCGGGGCCCGTCGCGCACTCTTTGCGCTTTAAACATTCATGCCTCTCGGCAAAACGTCCATTAGTTTATGGTGTCGCCATCTAATCTAGCTGCAGAATCTATGTGCACACATTAATGCGACATGTGTGACTCGCGACGAGCGTACACCAGCGACGCCACAAACCCGACCACGGCAATCACGGCCGCCACGCGCACGGCAGTTGCAAATCCAATCGCCTGGGCAACGTCGGTCGCAGCGCCAGCCGTGCCGGCAGTCGCTGCAGAACTCGAGAGCAGGCCGATAAACAGGGACGGGCCAAACGATGCGGCAATCATGTTCCACGTGTTGAGCAATGCCGTTCCGTGGGGATGCTCAGCGGCAGGCAGCGTCTCCAAGCCGGCCGTCTGCGAGGGGCTCAGCACCAAACCGACTCCGGCATACACTACAACGGTCAGCGCCACGACGACGCCGATGTTCATGCTTGCCGCCGTCATCGAGATGGCAGTCTGCCCCACGGCAATCAGGGCAAAACCGACCGGCAGCAGCGGCCATGCGCCACGGGCGTCCATCACGCGTCCGCCCACAATCGAGGTCACGGCGTTGCAGGCAATCGCCGGCAAAATGAGCAAGCCCGCAATAAGTGCGGTCATGCCGTATGCGCCCTCAAAATAGAGCGGCAACAAAACGCTCATCGAGAACGTCGTCATCATCGACACCACCACAAGCAAACACGCAGGCCAAAAGCGAAAGCTCGCCATGGGACGCACGTTAAGCACCGGATGCTCGAGCTTGAGCTGACGGGCCGCAAACAGGCCGAGCAGCACAATGGCGGCGAAAAGCGCCACGATGCCGGCAATCAGATTGGTCGAGAACTCGCCTACGGAATACACAAATGCCGTAATGCCGGCGGCGAGCAAAACAACCGACAGAATATCAAGCGTGGTGTTCGAGCGCTCTCCGACATTCTGAACAAGCTTAACGCCCGCTGCAGCGACCACAATGCCGCCCACCAGCGGCACTACGAACACCGCCCTCCAGCCAAATAACGTGCACATAAGACCGCTAATCACGGGTCCAAACGCCGGTCCTAGCGTAATGCAGGCGCCGCCCAGGCTCAGATACAAACCGAGCTTCTCGCGCGGGGCGCAAGACAGCACCACGTTCATCATGAGCGGGAACAAGATGCCCGATCCCGCAGCCTGCAAAATACGACTTGGCAGCAAAACGCTAAACGACGGAGCGACCAGGCACAGGACTTCGCCGGCGACCATGCATCCGCATGCGAAAAACAGCAGCTTGCGCGTCGAGAAACGGCCGGACAGGAAGGCCATGATGGCCGTAAAAATCGACGTCACGATCATGTAGCCCGAGACGAGCCACTGTGCCGTGGTGGCACTCACCGAAAAGGCTGCCATAATGTCGTGCAACGCCACGTTAATGATGTTCTCGTTAAACGCGGCAACAAAGGCTGCAATATACATTACGACGAGAATCGCCGCAGAGGCCGATGGCGTTACTTGAACTTGTTGCTGAGATTTGCTCCCCATGCATTTCCTTCCTCTTGGAACGACAGTCGCATCGCCCCAGAGGAACGGTCCAGGGCGAAAAATGAGCCCTAGACTTACGCCAGACGCCGTACACGACGAATCTGGCAACATGGTCCAACATCGAAAGATTGTAACGCGGACGCACAGCTTTCCTTCCGCGCTATTATTAAAAGTCCACGAAAGCATAAGACATGAGGAGCCCGCCATGATTAAGCCCATCATGAAATCCGAGTTCTTTTTGCGTCTGCCTTCCGAAGACGCGGGACCCGACGATGCCGCAACCGGGCAGGATCTCCTGGATACACTCCACGAGCATGAGCGCGAGTGCGTGGGCCTCGCCGCCAACATGATCGGCGTGCGCAAACGCATCATCTGCGTAAAGGACGGCAACAGGACACTCCTGATGTACAACCCTCAAATTCTTGAGCAGGTCAATGCCTATCAGACGAGCGAAGGATGCCTCTCGCTGACCGGCGAGCGTCCCTGTACCCGCTATCGCCGCATTAAGGTTGAGTATTTGGACGAGAACTTCGTTCACCGCATCAAAAACTTCTCGGGCTACACCGCCGAGATCATCCAGCACGAAATCGACCACTGCAATGGCGTCGTGGTTTAGGCCACCTGCCAAAATGAGGGTACCGGAGGCCTCCCTATGGATATCAGCCGCTTTGGCGAATTCGCCATCTTAGCGCAGTCACGCACGTTTCTTGATGCGGCGGAACTGCTTTTCATGTCGCAATCAACCCTCTCCAAGCACATCATGGCAATGGAGCACGAACTCGGCTGCAAGCTCATCGATCGAAGCCAGCGCCACGTAACACTCACCGCGCAAGGTGAAGCGCTCCTCCCCTATGCGCAAAAAATTGCGACGCTTCAGCACCGCTATCTTGCCGCCATTCAAATAGGCGCAGGTGAGCCGCTCGAGCACCTCACCGTAGGTTCTATCCCCATTATGGCCCCTTATGGGATCACGGACGCCGTCATCGATTTTCAGCAGGCGAACCCCTCATATTCTGTTGAGCTCATCGAGGGCGAGGGCGACACACTCAAGCGTATGCTCCTGCACGAGGACATTGACCTGGCCTTCATCCGTGACAGTGGCGCCATCGAGCCGGAGTTCAAAAAGATTCCCTTTACGACTGACCGGCTCGTGGCCGTCCTTCCGCTCGACCATCCGCTCGCCGAACGTGACACCGTCGAGATAGACGACCTTATCGACGAGAATTTCCTCATGCTTCCCCAAGGCTCGTTCGTAAGCGAGCTCGTCCTTTCCCTTTGTCGCGAAGCTGGATTTGGCCCACGCGTTACGTTCACCGGCAAACGAGCCGAGAACATCATCTCTCTTGTCGCACGCGGCGCCGGCGTCTCATTCCTCATGCGCAAGCCGGCGGAATCGCTTGCCAGCGGAAAGGTAGCCCTGGTGCCGCTTGAGCCCGCGACGACCTCCGAGGTCAGGCTCTACCTCAAGCGGAACGCCGCGCACTCGCAGGCGGTCGTCTCGTTCATCGGCTTCCTCCCCTACCGTCAGCTCCTGCAGGGCGACCGTGCGTCTTCCACCGCGGCACGACCGTCATAATCCCCGCTGCTCCACAACCGCAGACTTGTGTCCGCAAACACGCTGACAACGGCACAAAACACAAATATGCCTCGGGCGGCACGTCGCCGTCCGAGGCATATTTAGTTAAAGTGCGCAGACAGACTAGTCCACCGAGATGTTGAGCGCCTTACCGCCCTCGTCCTTCCTGGTACCGATCGCCATAGCGGCGACAAGAGCCAGAACGAAAGCGACCACACCGGAGATGACAAGGCCGATAAAGCCCGTGTCGATGCCGGCAGGGTTAATAAAGCTCGGGAAACCGAGCGGGCCGGAGGCACCGAAGGCATAGAGTTTGGCACCCATGAGGCCGGCAATGGCGCCGCCTACACCAGCGGAAATAAAGGTTGACCACATAAGACGCTTACGCGGCAGCAAGATGGCGTAAAGCGCAGGCTCGTTGACACCGAAAATCGAAGAGACAAGGGCGGGAATGTTGACGGCAGCATTTTCCTCGGAGTCCTTGGTTCGGATGACCATGCCAAGCACAGCACCGGCGATGGCACAACCGCCTGCATACACGAGCGGGTTAATGAGGTCATAGCCGTAGGTTGCGACATCGAGAAACCACAGCGGGATGATACCCCAGTGCAGGCCGAACATGACGAGCAGGCTCCAGAACGTGCCGATGACAAAGCCGGCGATGGCGGGCTGGAAGTTGATGAGCATCAAGATGATCTGGGCAACGATGTTGGAGAGGACCGTCATGACCGGACCGACCACAAGCAGGCCAAGGATGCCGCAAATGAGGAGCGTCAGGATGTTGGAGAAGAACGAGCTCACAAGCGCGGGCAGCGCGTTAGAAAGGGCCTTGTGCACCTTGGAGGCAATCCAGACGATAAAGATCGCAGGCAGAATCGTCGATGAGTAATTCTGCATGATCAGCGGGATGCCAAAAATATCACCGTAGACATTGGACTCGAAGACCGTGCCGGCGCCGAGCGTGTAGAGCGGATCTCCGCCCATAAGGGCAACGAGCGTCGGGTAGACAAGGATACCACCGAGCGCCATTCCCATAACGGGCTTAAGTCCGAACTTCTTGGCCGACGTCCAGCCAATGATTAGCGGAAAGTAATAGAAGACCGAATCTCCGATTGCCGAGAGCGTCACATACGTATTGCTGTCCTTGGCAGCCAACCGGCAACCGTGCAGAGCGCGAGCATCGACTTGATAAAGCCACCGGCCATAAGCACGCCAAGAACCGGTTGCAGAATCTCGGAGATGATGGCCAGCAGACGCGAGAATGGATCGCCCTTTTTGACGTCGTCGCCTTCATCGATATCGAGTGCGGGTTTGGAGTCGAACCCGCCAATCTGAACAAGGTCGTTGTAGACGGCCTCGACAGTGGCACCAATCACGACCTGATACTGTCCGCCGGCCTGGATGACGTCAACGACGCCCTTCGTCGCCTTAAGCTCATTGGTCTGGGCGAGCGATTCATCCTTGAGGTGGAAGCGGAGACGCGTAATGCAGTGGCTCACGTCTAACACATTGTCTCGACCACCGACCTTTGTGATGATTTCATCGCAAAGCTTCTGGTATTTCATGGAATTCTCCTTTTTCTGAGCGGGGTATAGCATCGATTTCATGCCTCCGTAGTCGACGTGGGAGGGCAAGGAACCCGCTTCCCCCTTTGAAATCCGCGGACGCACGTACGCCCGGGATGGGAAACGGCAGAGAAGATGGAAGATGCCGATCACATGGCAGCGAGCCTCATTGGCCCATGTCACGCAATCAGGTCTACAGACGCGAATCTGCTGCGCCGAGAAGTCTCGTCGTCTGGCAGAACTTGTCACACAGACGTTCCGGTTCGCCCTGGGGAATCTGAGTACGCTCGGTCTCAAAGGAGAGGCCGTACTCGCGTGCCGGAAGGAAATACTCGAAATAGCCGTTGGTGTAACCGCAAACTATTCCCTCGACCGGGCATTCGCGCTTCATGCGAATGCCCAAGTCGCTGCCGAGCTCACTCGGGAACACAAAGAGATGCAGGCCACCCAAACTGATGACGACACACTTAAGCGTGAGCGAAAAGTCGTCATGGGCAACGGTGTGATAGAACGTCTGAGGCTCGATGCGGTCGAGAACGACCTCGCGATCGAGCTTGATCTGGGAAATCGCCTCGGCAAGACCGGTCGAAACGCGCTCGACCTCGGGAATGCCGCGTCCCTGACGAAAATTGCGGTCGCTACAGTCGCCAGCAGCACCGACGACCATGGCCGGATAGTAACCAAGACTCTGAGCGAGCTTTTTGCCGGTAAGACCGGCGAGTTCGCTCGTGAGCTCCGTGCAGTCGGGTCCGACACAGGCAGAATGCACCGCCCAGTTCACAAAGCCCGCAAATGGCTTGCCTTCGGTATCGAAGAACGATACGACAATGACCTCATTGTCGGCGAGTTCACCTGGGATGATGCGGTTGTCGTAGAAACCGGTGATGACCTGCTTGCCCAAGCGACAAATCGCGGGCTGTGCGTTGGCGCGGCACTCCTCAAAGCATTGGCAAATGGTATCGAGGAACCAGCGGTAGTAGTTCTCGTCGAATTTTCCCGTCCACCAGCTGCGGTGGTAAGCGACGATTGAAGTATGGTCGTGCGTCGCCGAGAGCAGGACGCAATCACGGTCAATGCCGTAGCGCTCGGCGAGCATTGTCTTGACTTCCTCGGCCATGCTTTCCTCGAATTCGAGGACATCGGCATTAAAGAGAAACACTTCACGTTCGCCTTGCTGGAAGAGGATGGCGTTGGCGAAGACGTCGTCATGGACGCCTGTCGCAGGCTCAAGACGGTTGGGAAGATTGCGGTAGCCAATCAGGTAGATGTCGCCCTGTGGGGTGATTTTGCGGCGCGCGTGTCCAATGTTCATGCACGTTCTCCTTCTGTGTCACGCCGCATTCAAGGCGGCAATGATGATTTCGACGAGGCGCTCATGGGATCCGGCGGCAAAACCGGAGTTCATGGCCTCATAGGTGATCTTTTCGTACGCGTCGGGAGCCGGTAGGTACTTCTGTCCGCCGTTGACGAGCGTGGCAAAGAACACAGAGCCGGACCGAGCGGCGCGCACAGTGGCGCCGAATGCACTCGAGACCTCAGGTTGTACGCCGACAAGCTCGACGTTTCCCAGCCGGAGCAGATAGACCCTCGTGCGCTGCTCGCCAGCGGCATGAAATTCATACGTTCGGTGCGGAGCCAAAGAGTGAAAATCGGCGCGTGTCTGAGCGGGCAGAAAAACGTCGACCGTGCGGGCATCGATGCCGGTGGCGTCATCCTCACGCGCCATGCGAGCGGCCTCAATCAAAGCATCGCCCAAGGCCTGCCCCTGCTGGTGCAGCATGCGGTATCCGTCTTCATGGGCATCGACCGTCTGCTTAACGCCGGCCGCATCGAACATGACGTTCATGGAGCGCTCCGCCGGACCTTGGTCGCCCGCGGCGCCTGGCAGCAACAGGGCAACGCCGCCCAGCTCGCGCTCGAGTGACATGGCGGCAAAACCAAAGAGGTCTCCGCTCGCCATGTGCCTCCCCTCGGAGTCGCACGACCCATCGAGCACGGAGGACTGAACGTCCGCCGTCGCGAGCACGGCAACATACTCGCCCCCGGCATCCCTTATGGCGAGTACGGGCATCGTGTGGTCGGCAAACCCCCTGGGATTCGAGCCCAACCACCAGCCGGCAGGCGTCTCAATGTCGCGATTAACGTTCACGGGGCATTCGCCCTCCACAGTGGCGAGCGTGGCAGAGCGAATGCCCGCAACAGCGCGCTCGACAGCCGTGCGGGCGGCAGCGACGAGCGCTGCGCGATAGCGCTCGTTGCGGTTGCGGGCAGCATCGTCGACAAGATGCCCGGGAGTGCGGACGTGAGGCATGGAAAACGTGTGGGTAGGAACCACCCAAGAATAAGCACCGCTGCAATTGGCGGCATCCTCAACAACCTCACGCAGATCGGCGAGTAGAGCCGGAGCGATCGAGGTGACCTCAAGCGAAAGGACGCAGGCGCGTCGCCCCGTCCCCTCGATGATAAGGGCACGGGCGAAGACCTCATGACGGAGTTCGTCGAAACCGTCGAACGGCAACACGTCCCCAAGATCGATGGCCACACGAGCGGCCCCAGCCCTCATCTCTCCTTCGTCCATGGCAGATACTCCCCTCTGATTGCCGCTCACTCGACACCGTACAGTTGCTGCGCCGTACCGCCAAGCACAAGGTCGCTGTCTGTATCGCTCAGATTTGCAGCGCGAACGCAGGCGACACCCTCGGTGAGCCACTCGCGTTTAACGGGATAGCTCGTGCCAAAAACAATATGGTCTGCACCCAGCACGTCAACCGCGCAGGCAAGGAGTGTCTTGCCCCAAGGCTGAGCATGGGACATGTCGAAATAGATGTTGTTCTCGAGGCGCCTGGAAACGGTCTCGGTATCGACCTGAAAACGGCCAGAAGCATCAGGGCGCTTGGGACCATGAGGCAGCAGCATCTCCTTGAACGCAAAGTATGCGCCGCCGAGCATGGAGTGGACCATCTTGATATTGGGGTAGCGCTCAAAGAAATCGCCAAAGATCTCTCGGCCGATCGCCGTAGTTTGGTCGACGCAGCGGCCATAAGAGCGGCGAAGGTTGTCGTACGCGAGAAGCGACTCGTTCTCGACCGGCACGGGAACATGGTGCACGTAAACGGTGACATGGCGTTCGTTCAGGTGCTCGAAAAAGCTCGAGAAGACCTGGTCGTCGAGATAGCGCTTGCCGTAGTGAGCGCAGAGCTGCACACCCGCAAAACCATCGTCGAGCCTGCGGTCGAGCTCCTCCAAATTTGCTTTGGTGCCAAAGGGCGGCACAGCGACAAGCGGAATCAGACGGCCACTTGACGCCTTCGCGTCAGCAGCCATACCGTCGTTGAAACGCCGGCACATCTCGAGCGACATCCACTCGTGACAGCCGGGGAGCTTGAGGATCGCCTTGTCGACCCCCGCCTCATCCATATCGGCCAAGCGCTTCTCGAGGGTGTAGTCGCCCTCAATGTAGTTAAGACCCGGAGAACCGGCGGGCATCTCGATCACGATCTGTCGTTTGCCGGCGGAATTCATGGTCAGATAGCCTTCGGTGTCATAGGCGCGGGGTACCTCGGCCAAAAACTGTTCGCAGAGCGTCTCGTCATGAAAGATGCGCTCGTCGAACCAGTAGGAATTTGCATCGATAATCATTGGTTGGAACCGCCTTTCATCTTGTTGAAAACATTCTAGAAAAGCAGGTACCCGGACATCAATTCCAGCTTAAGCCAACAGTATTCCATTTTGGAATAGAACTTACCGCTCACACGCGAACCTCGCCCGCTCAACGAGACAAGCGCTAGCAGCACGGGCTTAGACAGAAAACGGTCGGCCCGCATCCGTTGCGGGCCGACCGTTTCATTACAGGCTACCTTTGCCGTTACGCCTGACGGTAATGGTCAAAGAAGTCGGCGAGGTCTTCGAGCGACTCTTTGAGCACTTCCATGCGCGGCAGGTACACGATGCGGAAGTGATCGGGCTCGGCCCAGTTAAAGCCGCCGCCGCGCGTGATCAGAATCTTCTTCTCGTGCAGCAGGTCGAGGGCAAACTGCTCGTCATCGGTGATGTTGAACTTCTTAACATCCATCTTGGGGAAGATGTAGAACGCCGCGCGCGGCTTGACCACCGAGATGCCGTCAATCTTGTTGAGCGCCTCATACACAAAGTTGCGCTGCTCGTAGACACGGCCGCCGGGACGGATGTAGTCGTTAACGGACTGATGGCCGCCGAGCGCCGTCTGGACGATCGACTGAGCCGGCACGTTGGAGCACAGGCGCATGTTGGAGAGCATGTTGATGCCCATGATGAAGTCGCTCATGCAGCGCTGGTTGCCCGAAAGCACCATCCAGCCAATGCGATAGCCCGCGATCATGTGCGACTTGGAAAGGCCGCTAAAGGTGACGCAGGGCAGATCGGGAGCGAGCGAGGCAATCGAGACGTGCTCGTAGCCGTCCATGCACAGGCGGTCGTAGATCTCATCGGCAAAGATCATCAGCTGATGCCTGCGTGCAATCTCGACGATGCCCTCGAGCACCTCGCGCGGATAGACAGAACCCGTGGGGTTGTTGGGGTTGATGATGACGAGGGCTTTGGTCGCGCTCGTGATCTTGGACTCCATATCCTCCAGGTCGGGATACCAATCCGCCTGCTCATCGCACAGATAGTGCACGGGATGACCGCCGGCAAGGGTTGCACACGCCGTCCAGAGCGGATAGTCGGGGCTGGGGATCAGAATCTCATCGCCGTTGTCGAGCAGCGCGTTCATCGAAAGCTGAATGAGCTCGGACACGCCGTTGCCCGTGTAGATGTGCTCCATCTGAACGTTGGGCAGGCCCTTGATCTGCGAGTACTGCATAATCGCCTTGCGCGCAGAGAACAGGCCGCGCGAGTTGGAATAGCCTTCGCAGTCGGGCAGCTGCTGGCGCATGTCCTTAATGACCTCATCGGGCGTGCGGAAACCAAAGGGCGCGGGGTTGCCGATGTTGAGCTTGAGGATGCGCTCGCCTTCGTCCTCCATACGGGCGGCCTCGTCGACGACGGGACCGCGCACGTCATACAGGACATTCTCGAGTTTGGTGGATTTAGAAAAAGTACGCATGGTGGTGCTCCTTGGAATTTGAGCCGTGGGACTAGGTTCGGATTTGGCAACGTTATGGGACGAGGACGTCTCGCCTTGATCGGCGTCACTGGCGAGCAGCCAGGAAACATCGACCTCCAAAATGCGGGCGAGCAGCTCTGCCACATCGCGCCGCGGGATCGTCTTGCCGCTCACATATTGGCTCATCTGACTCTTGCCGAGTTTTTTGCCGAGCATCTCCGATGCGCGGATTACGTCCGACTGGCGAACGTCACGATCGGACATGGTCTGTCGCAGGCGATCGCTAAACGTCTCTTGGGCCACAGGAACCTCCTTGCTGGCAAAGTTCAATTTACAGAACACGAATTGAACCAAGGTTCAATTTAGCAAGCAGTATAGCGCCGTACCTCATTCGAAAGTTCAATTTCATAAGAAAACGTACCGAACTCCGAGATTTGCCCAAAGCGGACAATGACGTGCACACGTTTAGAGATATTCGAGGAAACGAGCCGCCGCGAGCGAAACGTCGGCGGTGCGGTATATGGCGTTGATCTGCCGATGAGGATGTCCCTCGAGCGGGCGCACGGCAACATCGAACTGACAGCGGCGCAAGATGAGCGCGGGAAGAATGCTCACGCCCAAGCCGTCCTCGACCATAGCCATAATCGCATAGTCATCCCAAGTCGACAGCTTAGAGCGCACCGCCAGGCTCGCGCGGCGAAACAGCGGCGTAATCTCGTCATCGGTGCCGCGTTCTAGCAGAATAAACTGCTCGTTAGCCAAATCGGAAAGAGAGACGGCCTCCGCCGTGGCAAGCAAAGAGCCTGTCGGCACTACCGCCATCAACTCGTCGCGCACCAAAGGCCGCGATGCCATGCCGTTTTCTCGGGGCCCATGCGGGATAAAGCCCAGATCGCAGCGGCCCTCTGACACCCATTGTTCAATCTCTGAGTAATCGCCCATCAGCAACTCGTAATCGACGTCCGGGTGATCGGCGCGAAAGCGCGCAATCACTGGCGGCAGCACGTGGGTCGCCACACTCGAAAACGTACCGATGCAGATTTTGCCGCGCATGAGCCCGCGCATCTCATCCACCCGTCGCTGCAAGCGAGTGAATTCCTCACAGAGCGCCTCGACAGCCGGCATGACCTGCCGCCCGTCGGCAGAAAGCACTACGCCCTCGCGACTGCGGTCGAGCACCTTAAAGCCCCAATCGGCCTCAAGATCGGCCACCATACGGCTCACGCCCGACTGTGAATAGCTCAGCCGCTCGGCAGCACGCGTAAAGCTTCCGGCGCGCACCGTCTCCAGCAGCACCTGCATCTTTTGAATATTCGTTTCCACGAGGCGCCTCCACCTATGCATGAGTTTTTGTCATGTTAACTATGCATTATATTCGCTTTTCTTCTAAAGCCAGTTCACCCATAGTGAAGATGCTCAGATATAGAGGGGATGTCAGCGCATGAACAACGGGTTGTTTACGTACTTAGCAGCATTGCTATTGTTTGGCTCCAACGGCATCATCGCCGCTGCCATCGCGCTGCCGAGCTCGGATATCGTGCTACTACGCACGTTTTTGGGCGCACTCTCGCTTGTCACCATTCTCGCCATCACCCAACGCCATAAGTTGCAGGCGCCATCTCGCCCCCGCGAAGCCGCAGCCCTCCTCCTCTCGGGAGCCGCGCTAGGCGCCAGCTGGATTTTTCTGTTCCGCGCCTACCAGACGATCGGCGTCGGCGTATCCTCGCTGCTGTACTACTGCGGCCCCATCATTGTCATGGCGCTCTCCCCGCTCATCTTTGGCGAAAAGCTGACCGGCGGCAAAATCGCCGGCTTTATCGCCGTTGCTTGCGGTGCTTTTCTCATTGCAGCGCAAGGTCTAGGCGGCAATATGCCCATTGCAGGTATCGCCTGCGGCATCGCCTCGGCATTTTGCTATGCGCTGATGGTCATCGCTAGCAAGGGCGCGCCACACATCGAAGGCCTCGAGAACTCCACGCTCCAGGTGAGTGCCGCCTTTGTGACCGCGCTGGTCCTCACGCTCATCACGCAGGGTGCACCCTCATTCCTGTCCGCCGGCGTCGCCGCAGGCATCGATTGGCGCGCCGTCGTCATGCTCGGCGTCGTCAACACCGGCATTGGTTGCCTGCTCTACTTTAGCGCCGTCGCCAAACTGCCTGTGCAGACCGTCGCCGTTGTCGGCTACCTCGAGCCGCTTTCGGCGGTCGTGTTCTCCGCCGTCCTTTTGGGCGAAGCCATAACACCGGTCCGTCTGATGGGTGCCGCGCTTATCATCGGCGGCGCGATTTTTTGCGAACTCGCCGGCAAACGCGCAAACGCCAAGGCTGGCATCGCCCAGACAGTACGTGCTTAAAAGCCCCTGCTTTGAAATGCTACCTGCGTAGATAAATAATCCCCAGCTGAGGATTATTGTCTAAAATAACCCGATGTGCCAAACTGCTCTTGTATGTATAAAGACGGCATAAAGTTTTTTGTCCTAGACAGATAACCGGATGTCTAAGGGAGTCCTCGTGGCACACAATAAACTGGAGGCAAACCTCCAAGACCAGCACGGGCAAGGCGGGCACGGAGCCATCCCCCTCTCCGCTGGCATGCTGCTCGTAACGCTCGGCGTCGTCTATGGCGACATCGGCACGAGCCCCATGTACACCATGAAATCAATCGTCGCCAACAACGGCGGCATCGGTACCGTCAGCGAGGACATGATCCTGGGCGCGCTTTCGCTCGTCATCTGGACCATGACGCTCGTGACCACGGTCAAGTACGTGGTAATCGCCATGAAGGCCGACAACCACAACGAAGGCGGCATCTTCGCCCTGTTCAGTCTCGTGCGCAAGGTGGCACCATGGCTGATTCTCCCCGCCATGATCGGCGGCGCGGCGCTGCTCGCCGACGGCATCCTCACCCCCGCGGTCACGGTCACCACAGCCATTGAGGGCCTGCGTACCATCGAATGGGGCCATGCGCTGCTGGGCGACGGCCAGACCAACGTCATCATCATCACAATCATCATTATCTGCGGTCTGTTTGCCATGCAGCGCGCCGGCACCTCGTCAATCGGCAAGCTCTTCGGCCCGCTCATGACGCTGTGGTTCCTGTTCCTGGCAGGCGCCGGCCTGTTCAACATGCTCGGCAACCTGTCCATCTTGCGCGCGCTCAACCCCATTCGCGGCATTATGTTCCTGTTCTCGCCCATCAACCACTCGGGCATCATGGTGCTCGGCTTCGTCTTCCTGTCGACGACCGGCGCCGAGGCGCTCTATTCAGACATGGGCCACGTGGGCAAGGCCAACATCTACGCATCCTGGCCGTTTGTTAAGGCGGCCCTCATCCTTAACTATCTGGGCCAGGGCGCTTGGCTGCTCGCCAACAACTCCAACCCCCAGATGCTCGCGATGGATATCGTTAACCCGTTCTATATGATGCTTCCCGAGCCCCTGCGCCCCTTTGCCATTGTGCTTTCGGCCGTGGCGGCCATCATCGCCTCGCAGGCGCTCATCACCGGCTCGTTCTCGCTGGTATCCGAGGCAACGCGCCTCAACCTTATGCCGCACCTGCGCATCCACTACCCCAGCGACACCAAGGGTCAACTCTATATTCCGCTCGTCAACAACATCATGTGGGTCGGCTGCATCTTCATCGTGCTGCTGTTCCAGAACTCCGAGCGCATGGAAAGCGCCTACGGCCTCGCCATTACCGTGACCATGCTTATGACTACCACGCTTTTGACGAGCTATATCGCTGGCATTCTCAAGCACAAGCTGGGCGCCTGCGTCTTCGCCCTGCTCTTCGGTGCCATTGAGCTGTGCTTCTTCGCCTCGTGCCTCACCATGTTCTTTGACGGCGGCTACGTCATGATCTTCCTGGCCGCACTGCTGTTCGGCCTTATGTATGTGTGGCGCCGTGGCACCGCCATCGAGCGCACGCAGACGATCCTGCTGCCCGTCTCCAAGTACATCGACCAGCTCAATCGCCTGCGCAATGACGAGACCTATCCCGTGCTCGCTGACAATCTGGTATTTCTCACCAACAGCCCCGATCCGCTCACGCTCGACCGCGACGTGCTCTATTCCATCCTGGATAAGCATCCCAAGCGCGCCAAGGCATATTGGTTCATTAACGTGCATGTCACCGACGAGCCCTATACGCACGAGTATTCCGTCGAGACCTTTGGCACGGACTTTTTATTCCGCGTGCGCCTGGACCTGGGCTTTAAGGTCAACCAGCGCGTTAATGCCTACCTGCGTCAGATCGTCAGCGACTTGATGGCATCGGGCGAGCTGCCGCCGCAACATCACACCTACTCCATCTACGAGACACGCGGCAACGTGGGTGACTTCCGCTTTTGTATGCTGCGCAAGATGCTTGCCCCCGAAACGGACATCAACCGCAATGACCACCGCGTGATGGCAATCAAGTACGCCGTCCGCCGCGCCTGCGGAAGCCCGGCACGCTGGTACGGTCTTGAGAACTCGGCCATCATCATCGAGTACGTGCCGCTGTTTGCCCGCATGCGCCCGGCCGTTAAGCTCGTGCGCACCCAGGTGCCGCTCGAGGTTCAGATCGAAGAGGCCGAGGAAATGGAAGTCGACATCTTCTCGGACGACTTGGTCAACGGCAACGAAGCCGGTAAGGACATGAACGTCGATCCCACCGAGTTGCTCGAGAGCGTCGCCGATACGCCCGAACAGCAACAGCTCGACGGCCTCGAGAACGAACAACTCAACGACGCCAACTTCTAGCGACGTCACAAATCAACGACAGCGGCCCTGCACCTCACGGTGAACTGCCTCCCATTTCTTGGACATGAGAAATGGGAGGCTTTTTATGCGTGTCG